>NZ_AUHK01000001.1 GCF_000423145.1 Helcococcus sueciensis DSM 17243
TGGTAAGATTTCTCCCATCTGTATACAATAGATTCATTTGCAAGGTTGAAGTGTTTAGCTGTCTCTCTAAGCGTAGTATTATTGATTTGCCTATATTGTATTACAGATAGCTTAAATTCACTAGTAAATCTATTATTTTTTGATTTTTTAGATAATTTATCAAAACCTCCTGTTTTATATTTATCTATCCAGTTTCTCATAGTTGAATATGGAATATCATATTTTTTAGCTACATTTTCATAACCTCCAGACTCACCTGTCAAGTACTCCATAACTAATTTTATTTTAAATTCTTTTGTGTATTTTGGCATACAAAAACCCCTCCATCCATATTCCGGATTTTGGGGTTCAGGTCATTTAAGTCATCTTTTTTAGTTTTATATTTTATACACCCAGATTTTAGATATATTTATTTTTAAATAAAATACTTTTATAATAGAATTGATTTTTTCATCAAATTGCACAATTAAATATGGTAGAAGATAATAAAATTGGTAATAATATTATAAAATTTATATTTGAAAACTAAATAAATAAAACTAAGCTATAAATTTTATTAATACTTATTTAAGCATAAACTATTGTCAAGTATTATTTAAAAGTATATAATTTAATCATTATTAAAAAGAGGTAAATATGAAGAAAAAAAAGAAATTTTTAATTACGATATTCATTATTATAGTTATCCTTGTTAGCTCATTTTTCTTATTCAAAAATACAATATTACAATCTAGAGTTTTTAGAATAATAAATGATAGACTGGATTTTATTGTGAATACAAAGGATGTAAAAGTTCCTGAAGATGCTCTTTCTTTTTCAGTATATGATATCGATGAAGAAAAATACTTATTTAATGAGGGTGGCAAACAATTACCTACTGTTGCAAGTTTATCTAAGCTCTTTACAATAGACTATGCGATGACAAAAGTCAATTTAGATGATATTTTATATATTAATGATGAATTATTGAGTCTTGTACCTGATGGGTCATCTCTGGCCAATTTAGAAAGTGGAGAGTATACAGCTAAACAAATAATGCAGGCTATGCTTGTGCCATCTGGTAATGATGCAGCTTTAGCGCTTGCATATAATATTGGTAAGAAAGACTTAGGAGACGGATATAAGGCAGAAAAATATGTAGAATACTTTGTAGAAAACCTTAAAAAACACATAAAAAATGAGGGATATAATGATACAGACTTATTTGATCCTAGTGGTTTTTCTACACAAGCTGATACTAATTTAAAAGATGTAAATCGGGTAGCTCTTAAGCTTATTGATTATGATTTTGTTAAAGAATGTATGGGTGAAAGTTCCTTTACTATAAAAACTAAGCAAGGAGATTTTACTTGGAAAAACACAAATGCATTATTAGACAAAAACTCATTGTATTATAATGAAAATATTAAAGGAGTAAAGACAGGAACAATGGCATCATCATATAATTTAATTGCTTTATATGAAAAAGATGGTAAAAGATATTTGATAACTTGTCTTGGAGCTAAATCAAATAAAGATAGATATAAGGCTATACATGCAGCCATTGATACAATTATAGAAAAATAATAAAATAAATTCCCCAAACAGCTTAACTGTTGGGGATTATTTTATTCTTACATTACTAATTATTCTTTATCATATCTGTTGACATTGTTAATAAATCGATAGCTAAATAGTAATTGTCTCCAATTAAATCATATATTGCATCTTCTGTTAATATTCCTTGATTTATTTCTGGATCTATTTCGTTATTATTAGATTTATTAAAGTCTATCATAAATTGTTCACTATCATAATAATCTACTAATTTTCTATATTCTTTATAGCTTTCTTGAAATTTTTCTAAAGAAGCTCTAAATTCTTCTATAACTTGTTTGTGATTTTCATAAATTTCAGTATATTCTTCAATATGTTTAAATTCCATTTTTTCCTCCAATATTTTTAATTGATACAAATATATAATACCCAAAAAATAATAATATAATTATTTTTTACAATATATATTATTTATTTGTAAAAAAATTGATATATATTGTAAAATTTGAACTAAAATTTGAAAAAAAATTAACTTAGGTATAAAATAGTATATGTAAGAATAAATTAAAAGGAGAAAAATTATGTCAATAAAAGTAGCAATTAATGGTTTCGGTCGTATAGGTCGTTTAGCTTTAAGAAGAATCTTAGAATCAGATACAAAATTAGAAGTTGTTGCAATCAACGACTTAACTAATAATGATGATTTAGCGTATTTATTAAAATATGATACAGCTCAAGGTAGATTCCCATATACAGTAGAAGTTAAAAATGATGACTTAGTAGTAGATGGAAAAGCTATCAAATCATATGAAGAAAAAGATGCTTCAAAATTACCATGGGGTGAATTAGGAATTGATATTGTACTAGAATGTACAGGTTTCTATACATCAGTAGAAAAAGCTCAAGCTCATATAGATGCAGGTGCTAAAAAAGTTCTTATCTCAGCTCCAGCTAAAGGTGATTTAAAGACAGTTGTATTTGGTGTTAACCACGAAATAATTGAAGCAGAAGATAAAATTGTTTCTGCAGCTTCATGTACAACAAACTGCCTAGCGCCAATGGTAAATGTTTTAGATAAAGAATTTGGTGTAGATAGAGCTTTAATGTCAACAATCCATGCTTATACAGCTACACAAGGAACACAAGATGCTCCTGGTGGAAGAAAGAGTAGAGCAGCTGCTCAAAATATTATTCCAGCGTCAACAGGTGCTGCAAAAGCAGTTGGTAAAGTTATACCATCTTTAAATGGAAGAATAGACGGTACAGCATTAAGAGTTCCAGTTATTACAGGTTCAGTAGTTGAATTATATTCAGTATTAAACAAAGAAGTAACTGCAGAAGAAGTTAACGAAGCTATGAAGAAATATTCAAGTGAAGCATTCTTATACAACACAGATGAAATAGTTTCTTCTGATATTATTGGAGTTCCAGCTGGATCAATATTTGATGCAACTCAAACTAAGATAATGACTGGTGAAAACGGTGAACAATTAGTTAAAACTGTTTCATGGTATGATAATGAATATGGTTTCACAGGAAACATGATCCATACATTAGAATACATGACAAGTCTATAAAATATAAAGAAATAAAAGATTTCTAAAATATCTGTTGGAGTAGTTCCTAGAAGATATTTTAGAATCGGTAAAAAGCGATAGAAAATTCTATCGTTTTTTTTATTGTAAAAATTAAATTTCAATCCTGACCAAAATAGTAGTGATAAACGTTTTCATTATGTTGACTTTAAGATTTTTTGTGCTAAAATAATATTGTAACAAATAAAAAAAGGAGATTTTTATGAAAAATAAATTAATTTTAATTTTGCTTTTAGCATCAACTATTCTTACTGCTTGTGGAAAGGAACAAGTACAAAATACAGATAAAGAAACCGAAACAAAAATGGAAGAAACTGTGGAAGGTAATACTACTGAAGAAGCATCAGAAGATACTGTTAAGATAAAAGATTTGACAGGAGAAGTTGAAGTTAGAAAAAATCCTAAGAGAGTTGTTGCTCTCGATAATAGAACATTTGAAACTTTAGAAGATTGGGGAATTAAATTAGTTGCAGCTCCAAAGCCTATAATGTCCGCTACAAGTGGATATAAAGAAGATGATTCTATTGTTGATGTTGGAAATCATAGAGAACCAAATTTAGAAGCTCTGGCAGCAACAGACCCTGATCTTGTAATTGTTGGTCAAAGATTTGGTTCACATTATGACGAAATTAAAAAACTTTTACCTAATGCTGATATTATCAATCTTAACTGGGATGTAAGTGAAAAAGCTGAAAATCCTGGAGAGAATTTAATAAATGGATTCAAAGACTCTATAGATAGTCTTGCAGCTATATTTGATAAAAAAGATGAAGCGGAAGCATTGAAAAACAAACTTGATGAATCAATTGCTAATGCAAAAGAAGCATATAAGGGCGGAAGTGTAGTATCTGTAGTAGTTTCTGGTGGTGAAATTGGTTATTCTGCACCAGGTTTTGGTAGAGTATGGGGACCATTGTATCAAGTTCTTGATTTAAAACCAGCAATAAATATAGAGAATACTTCAAGTGACCATAAAGGTGACGATATATCTGTTGAAGCAATTGCTCAAGCAAATCCAGAATATATCTTAGTTTTAGATAGAGATGCAGCTACAACAAAAAAAGGTGAGGAATCAATTCCAGCAAGTGATGTAATAGAATCTTCTGAAGCTTTGAAAAATGTAGAAGCTATTAAAAATGCTGATATTTATTATGCTCCTGCTGACACATATACAAATGAATCACCACAAACCTTCATAAAGATTTTTGAAGGATTAACCAAACTATTTTCTAAATAATGAAAGATATAAATACGAATAAGAAAATAGATAAATCTTTAGTTTTACTTATACTACTAGTTATATTAGTTGCACTGATTTCAATATTCACTGGCGCATATAATATCACCAAAAATCATGAAGGCTGGAGAATGATTTTTATAACGAGGATACCTAGAACTTTAAGTCTTATGCTAACTGGTGCAGCTATGGCTATGTCAGGAATAGTAATGCAACTTATAACACAAAATAAACTAGTTGAGCCAACAACAACTGGTACCATTGAATGGGCCGGTTTAGGCTTGATTTTAGCATATATTTTAGTTCCATCTGCTAGTTTATTGTTAAGGACAACAGCTGCTATAGTATTCTCATTTATAGGATCTATGATATTTATTCTTTTATTGAGAAATATTAAATTAAAATCATCTTTTTATGTACCAATTATAGGTATAATGATGGGGGCGGTAATATCAGCTATATCAACATTTGTAGCTTTAGAGTTTAATATGACTCAGTCATTAGAAATATGGTTTGCAGGATCTTTTGCACAGATGCAAAAAGGAAGGTATGAATATCTATATTTAATAATTTTAATAACAGTTATAATATATATCTATGCTGATAAATTAACTCTTGTAGGACTTGGTAAAGATGTAGCGACAAATCTTGGTTTAAATTATAAGAAAATAATACTTGTATCAAATGTATTAGTATCAATTGCTACAGGATTGGTTGCTTCGGTTGTTGGAAATGTACCATTTCTTGGAATTTTAGTACCAAATCTTGTTTCTATGTATAGGGGAGACAATCTTAGAGAAAATCTTCCATATACTTGTTTATCTGCAATGGTAGTGATAATGATAGCAGATATAATTGGAAGAACTATTATATCACCATTTGAAGTTCCTGTTTCACTTATATTAGGATCTATCGGAGCTATCGGATTCTTGATTATAATATTTGTTAAGGGAGGAAAGAAATGAAAGAAATTTCATTTAGGACAAATAAAGAAAAGAAAAAATACTTTATTATCTTATCAATACTGATTTTCTTGACTCTAGTAAATATATATGGACTTCTCACATATAATAATCCTGTTCCTATAGATTCGCCATCATTTTTACCTGTTGTAAGTAGAAGACAAAATGCGATAATTGCTATGCTTTTAGCAGCAACTTGCCAAGCTTTTGCTACATTGCTTTTCCAGACAGTAACTAACAATAAGATAATAACTCCATCACTTTTAGGATTTGAGGCTATTTATTCTACTATAAATACAGCAACTATGTATTTTTTAGGTATAAATTCCTTTATAGCTCTATCTGGAATGACATATTATCTCAGTCAAATAGCTATTATGGTAATAATAAGTTTATTATTATTTTCAACTTTACTTAAAAAACATAGAAATATAGATTTTCTGCTTCTAATAGGAATAATAATGGGGCAAGGACTTAGGTCTATATCAGCTTTTATGAGAAGATTATTATCTCCATCAGAATTCGATGTTTTACAAGCAAAGCTATTTACATCTGTAAACAATTCTGATCCTTCCTATTTTTTAATTTCTGCAATTATAATTGGAGTTGTTGGATTTATAATTTTTACAAAATCTAATAAATTAAATGTAATAGGACTTGGTGAAGATGTATCAAATAATTTAGGATTAAATTATAAAAAATCAATAATTTATACATTAATAGGAGTAAGCATTTTGATGAGTGTATCTACTGCGCTCATAGGGCCAATGAATTTCTTTGGATTTTTAACTGTAAGTATTTGTTATGAAATTTCAAAAACTTATGATCATAAATACTTATTTTTAATGGCTCTTTTTCTTGCTTATTTTATAATAACTTTAGCATACTTTGTAATGAATCATATTTTTAATGCTAATGGCGTTGTATCAATTTTGATAGAATTAGTTGGAGGATTATATTTCCTTTACATAGTATTAAGAAAGGGAAGAAAATGATAAAATTAGAAAATGTTGAAAAATATTATAATAGTGATGCAAAAATAGGAGCACTTAATATTGAAATTAAAGAAGGCGGAATTAACTCGATAATAGGTCCTAATGGTGCTGGGAAATCAACAACACTTTTAATGATCGGTAGACTTTTGGCTATGGACTCAGGTAAAATAACTGTTGGTGGAATGGATGTATGCAATTGTTCTAGCGAAGAATTATCTAAAAATCTTTCAATTTTAAGGCAAGAAAACAATTTTACTTCTAAATTAACTGTCAAGCAATTAGTATCATTTGGAAGATATCCTTATACGAAAGGAAGATTAACGCCAAATGATATGGAAATCATAGATAAATATATACACTTTTTAGAATTAAAACATCTAGAAAATAGATATCTAGATGAATTATCGGGAGGAGAGAGACAAAGAGCCTATGTTGCGATGGTTCTTGCGCAGGATACTAAATATGTACTTCTAGATGAACCATTAAATAATCTTGACGTTGCAAAATCAGTATCTATGATGAAATACTTAAGAAAAGCATGTGATGAACTTGGAAGAACAATACTTATTGTTATTCATGATATAAATTTTGCTGCAAGATTTTCTGATAGAATTTTAGCTATGAAAAAAGGGAAATTATTATTTGAGGGTAGTGTAGATGAAATAATGAATACTAAAATTTTATCAAATATTTTCGAAACTAAAATAGATGTTATAGACAGTCCATTTGGAAAAGTTGCTGTTTATGATTAAATCAATTTTAAGAAAATGTGATATATACACACATATTTTTTGTTTATAGATAAAGATTATATGAATTTAAGTAATGAACTGACCTATAAGATAGACCAAAAACTATCTAAATTAGGTCAGTTTTTATTAGAAAAGATAATTTGAATTTAGTTTATAATTGTTAAAAATTTTGTAGCAATGATATAATATATAGTATATATTGAAAATAAAATTTTTGGGAGAGTTAAATGCATAAATTATTAAAGAATAAATGGATTGCATATGCGATTTCAATTTTTTGTATGTTTTTATGGGGATCAGCATTTCCAGCTGTAAAACTTACGTATAAGGAGTTAGGTATACAGGGTGGAGATTATTTTGCAATGATGTTTGTAGCAGGAATTAGATTTACAATTGCAGGTGTTCTTGTTCTTATACTTATGTTTATATTTGATAGAAAAAATGTAAATCAAATGATAACAAAATTCCCATATTTATTAAAATTAGGAATAATAGTTACAACTTTAGGTTATCTTTTCTTCTATATAGGTACTGGAAATACTACTGGTATGAAAGCAGCTATTTTGACATCTTCTTCTACATTTTTAGTAGTTATATTTTCACATTTCTTCTTAGATGAAAGATTTGATATTTATAAATTTATTGCTATTATATTTGGTCTAGTAGGTGTGATTATATCTAATTTAAATAAGGAATTTAATTGGAGCTTCTCATTAATAGGGGAAGGATTTATGTTCATGAATGCCGTACTTGGAGCTATAGGAACTATGTATGTTAAGAGAAGTTCATCTTCTGTTTCAGCATTTGCACAGTCAAGTGGACAGTTTCTATATGGTGGAATTTTACTTATGCTGATTGGTTATTTTATGCTTAAAACACCACTTGTATTTACGTTTAATTCTGCATTGTTATTGCTTTATAGCGGGTTTTTATCTGCTACGGCATTTACACTTTGGTATATGGTTCTAAAAGAGTATAAAGCTTCAGAAATAGCATTTTTGAGATTGTTTATTCCTTTTTTTGGAACATTTTTAAGTGCACTTATTCTTGGAGAAAAAATTACTTGGGGAATAATTATAGGTTTAATTTTTGTAATTATTGGAATAATTATAATTAACAGAACAAGAGAAAATATAGTTAAGGAAAAATATGTTAATAGATAAAATCAACTATGACAGATTAACGCCTATGATGAGGCAATATGTCGATTTAAAAAAAGAAAATAAAGAAATTATATTATTTTACAGACTTGGTGATTTCTATGAAATGTTTTTTGATGATGCATTGTTAGCCTCGAAAGAATTAGAGATTGTTTTGACTGGTAGAGATGCTGGTCTTGATGAAAAAGTACCAATGGCGGGGGTTCCACATCATTCAGCATCTGCATATATTACAAGACTTGTAGATAAAGGATACAAAGTTGGAATTGTTGAACAATTAGAAGATCCAGCAACTGCTAAGGGTATTGTTAAAAGAAATATTGTAAAAATAATTACTCCAGGAACTTTAGTTGATATGGAAGGTAAGGATAGTCAAAACAATTTTCTACTTAGTATATACAATACAAAAGACTCTTTTGGCGTTTCATATGTAGATATAACAACTGGAGAATTTAATACAACTGAAATTATCAATTCTAATAATATTGAAAGAGATTTAATAGATTTAATAGTAAAGGTAAATCCTAAAGAAATTATATTAAATAAACCAATAGAATTTAAATCTTTTACATCATATATAAATAATTATAATATTATAATTTCATATGTTGATATAGATAATCTTGATATAAAAAACTTGATAAAAAATATATCTGGAAAAATTAAAAGATATGATAGAGATTTCTTTATGGAAAAAATGTTCTCTATAATATCGTCTTCAATGCTTTTAGATTATATTTATCTATTTAGAAATGATACACTTGAGCATATTGATAATATCAATTATATAGATACTGTAAGATATATGAAGATTGATGCTCATACTCGAGAAAATCTTGAAATACACAAAAATCTTCAAGATAATTCTAAAAAGAATTCATTGCTTTCAATACTTGATAAATGCGATACACCAATGGGATCAAGAAAAATCAATTCATGGCTTGAATTTCCTTTGATAAATAAAAGTGATATCAATACTAGACTTGATATGGTTGAATATCTAACATTAAATCAAGATAAAATTGAAAAACTTTCTGCCACATTATCTTCTATATATGATTTAGAGAGAATACTTTCTAAAATTTCATTTAAGAATGCAAATGCTAGAGATTTATTAAATCTTAGAAATTCAATTGAAAATCTACCTGTATTGAAAGAAATACTTGGTACTATGGATAATAAACATTACCATAACTTGTATCAAAATTTTGATACTTTAGAAAATTTATTTAATCTAGTAAATAGTTCAATTAGAGAAGATGCACCTTTCGTTATTACGGAAGGAGATATTATTAAATCTGGATATTCCGAAGAACTTGATAATTTGAAATATGAATCAACTCACGGTAAAGAATTGCTATTAGAATACGAATTAGAGGAAAGAAAGAATACTAATATAAATAAGCTTAAAATTAGCTATAATAAAAATACTGGCTACTATATAGAAGTGACAAATTCTCATATTTCAAAGGTACCAGATCACTATATAAGACGTCAAACTTTAAAAAATAGTGAGAGATATATTACCGATAGATTGAATCAAATATCAGAAATGATACTTGGAAGTCAAAGTGAAATTGTTGATTTAGAATACAAGATTTTTTCTACAATTAGAGATGAAATTTCAAGTAATTCTACAAGAATTAAATTAGTGACAGATATTATTTCTACAATTGACGTAATAAACAATCTTGCTAAAATTGCTATAAACAACAATTATACAAGACCAATATTTAATGATGAAAACTATTTTAGAATTAAAGATGGAAGACATCCAATTGTAGAAATTAGCATGGGAATAAATGAATTTATTTCAAATGATACAGTTATTGGTAAGAATAATAAAATTATTCAAATAATAACTGGACCAAATATGGCTGGAAAATCAACATATATGAGACAAGTAGCCCTTATAATATTGATGGCACAAATAGGATCATTTGTACCGGCTTCTGCATGTGATATTTCAATCTCTGATGCGTTGTTTACAAGGATTGGAGCTTCTGATAATCTTGCAAAGGGTGAATCTACATTTATGGTAGAAATGAACGAGATGTCAAATATTATAAATAATGCTAAAGATACTAGTTTTGTAATTTTAGATGAAGTTGGTAGAGGAACATCTACAAATGACGGATATAGTATTGCAAAATCAATAGTTGAATATATGAGTAAACACAATAAGTCTAAGACCTTATTTGCAACCCATTATCACGAACTTACAGATTTAGAAGATATTCTTCCAAATGTTGAAAATCTAAAGGTTGATATAGAAGAATCAAATCAAGATATAGTATTTTTAAGAAAAATTGTAAAAGGTAAAACAAATAAATCTTATGGTATTGAAGTAGCAAAGCTTTCAGGACTTCCAGATGAAATAATATTTAGAGCAAATACAATACTTGAAAGTATAAATGATAATCAAATAGTTGAAAATGCACAATTAAACTTTATAGCTGATAAAAATGTAAATATCGAAAAAGATATTTTAATTCGTGAATTATCAGATATTGTAATAGATAATATGACACCTATACAAGCTCTTGACACTTTAAATAAATTTATAAACAAAGCAAAGGATGTGTAATATGATTAAAGTTTTATCAAATGATACAATTCAAAAAATTGCAGCTGGAGAAGTAGTTGAAAGACCGGCATCAATTATTAAAGAACTTGTTGAAAATTCAATTGATGCAAATTCTAAAAATATAATTGTTGAAATAAAAAATGGTGGTAAAACATATATTAAAGTCTCTGACGATGGTGATGGTATTCCAAAAGATGATGTAGAATTAGCTTTTGAAAGACATGCTACATCTAAAATTGACGAATTTGACGATTTATATACCATATATTCTATGGGATTTAGAGGAGAAGCATTAGCGTCAATTGTTTCAGTATCTAAAGTAATCATGAAAACAAAAATTTTAGATCAAACAACGGGTGTACAGGTAGTTTATGATAATAATGCTTTAATCGAAAAGAAAGATATAGGAATGAATAAAGGAACTTCTATTGAAGTATTTGATTTATTTAAATATATACCAGTTAGACAAAAATTCTTAAATTCAGATATTTCAGAATCAAATAAGATATCTGAATTAATGTATATATTTGCTATAGGAAATCCTGGAATTTCATTCACATATATTAAAGATAATAGGGAAGTATTTAGAACAAATACTGCACTTTCAAAGATATTAAATTATGAAACTTTATTTGGCAAAGATTTTATGAAAAATAATATAGATATTTTTGCTAAATCAGATCACTACATTATAAAAGGAAATATATCTAATAATAAATATTACAAAGGAAATAGAAGTATGCAATTTCTATTTGTTAATAATAGATATATAGAAAGTGAAAATATTAGTCAAGAGATAGAAAAAGCATATCAAAATATGATTCCTCAAGGAAGATTTCCTGTATATGAAATTAAAATTGAAGTAGATCCTTCTCTTATAGATATAAATATTCATCCAAATAAACAAAAAATTAAATTCTCATATTTAGATGAATTACTTGAATTAATCAATGAAACATTGACTAGTGCTTTATATAATAATGAAAAATCAAAAGTACTAGATACAAAGGAAGTAGAAGAAAAATATATTAATTTCCAAGATATAAATGAAGGAGATGGATATAAAAAAGTTCTTGACGCATACAAGCTACCAATGGACTTAAATAAAGATTTTAATAGGGATTATTCAGATCAAAACTTAATTAATTTTAAAGAAATAGAAGAAGATTATTACATTATTAAAGATAATAAAATTGAAGTTGAAAATACAGATTTTGATAATAATCCTGCAGGATTTAGTAAATCAGATGATATATCTGACAAAATTCAAATTGAAATGGAATTTGATAGTTTAGAATTTAAATCAATATTATTAAATAGATATATGATTCTTGAGGATGCATTAAATTCAAAATTAAAATTAGTAGATATAAATAGAGCAAATCAAAGAATTATTTATGATAGAGAAATCAATAATGATGAAATTAAAACTCAATCTCTATTGACACCTCTAATTATTGAACTAACTACAAAAGAAATTGAAATAATCTCTTCGAATAAATTATTATTTGAAGAACTAGGATTTGAAATAGATCAATTTGATGATAGAAGTATTGCAATAAGATCTATTCCATATTATTTTGATGAACCATCAAGCATGAATCAAATACATGCAATGCTGGATGATATTGAAAATGAACAATTAGATAAGAAAGATTATTTGCTTAAGAAATCACTTCAAATTGCAAATAGTAAACCTAAAATAATTAATGAAAAACAATCTAAATTATTATTAAATGAATTAAATAAAACTTCAAATCCAAATACTAGTCCATTTGGAAAATCAATAATTTTTGAAATAGAATTTGATAATTTTATTAAATTATTAGGGTTAAACTGATTAATATATATTTAAGGAAGATATGAAAGATGTAATTATAATAGCGGGTCCGACAGCAGTAGGGAAGACCGCTCTATCAATAAATCTTGCAAAAAAATTAAATACGGAAATAATTTCAGCAGATTCCATGCAAATATATAGAGGGATGGATATTGGGACAGCCAAAGCAAATTTGGAAGAAATGCAAGGGATTAAACATCACATGATAGATATTTTAAATCCTAATGAAAATTTCTCTGTTCAACAATATCAAATAGAGGCTCTTAAAATTATTGAAGAAATTCATAAAAAAGGAAAAGTACCTATAATAGTAGGTGGTACAGGACTTTATATAGATTCTCTCACACATGATTTTGATTTTGTAAAAGTAAAACCAAATTCTAAATTACGTGAAGAATTAGAATCTATTTATAAAAAAAATCCTAAAGCACTTTTAGATAGAGTGCATAAAATCTCTAATAAGTCATATTCACATCTATCTTTAAAAGATAAAAAAAAGTTGATAAGAGCTATAGAGGTATATGAAGACTCCGGAAAGATAATTGACTATTCCAGATCTATCAAAAATACAGAAAATAATTATCATTTATTTGTTTTGTATGATGATAGAGAAAAACTCTATGAGAGAATAAATAAACGTGTGGATATAATGATTACCGATGGTTTAATAGAAGAAGTTAAATCCATATTAAAAAATACTGATGAAAATGCCCAATCTATGAAAGCTATAGGATATAGAGAAGTAATTCCATATTTAAAAGGACAAACGGATCTTGAAACTATGAAATCTATATTAAAACAGCATTCTAGAAATTATGCAAAGAGACAATTAACTTGGTTTAGAAGAAATGAATATTCTCAATGGGTTAACATAGAAGGTAAAACCACAGAAGAAATTGTTGAATTTATAATGAATAAGGTATTTAATTAATTTTTAACAATTTATTATTGAAATATAAAATTAAAATTACGTATTAATATAAAAAAATAGAATTAAAAAGGTTCATAATAACTATTATAAAAGTTATTATGAACCTTAATTATTCGGGTTAAATATTGCCAATTTTAATTTATTTGGAACTATTTCAAAATTCAAATTGGTATAATATCGTATATTTCCATCATTGTTTGCGATCATTGGTCCTTCAATTGATTGTATACTACCAGATACTACTCTATAATTATGGCTTATACCTAAATTTAAATGTTTATCAGATTTGTATTTATTCATAAGTGATAAGAGTTTTAGAGGGCCTAAATATTCTACTACATTAACATCTATACAGCCATCATTAATTTCTGCATATGGTGCAGGCATATATCCCGTTCCATAGAATTTTCCATTACAAATTGCACTTATAATTTTTTTAGTGCATCCTTTAACTACTTTTCCATTATCAAATTTAATATCATAGCAATATGTATATGGTTTTATTTTATTTAATGAAAAAATTACTCCTAATAGAATTGATAGTTTATTAAATTTGCCTAGATATTTCTTAACTTGTAATGATTTTTCAAGTACTATACTTTCGAATCCAAATGATGTAGCATTTACAGAAAATTCATCATTAACTTTGATTAAATCAGTGTCTTTTATTGATATATTATTAAATCCTTTTATAATATCTTTTAATTTCATTTTAGGATACACTGTTCTAGCAAAGTCATTACCTGTCCCATAAGGTAAAAAACCAAAATAGATATCTTCATCTGCAATTGCATTGACGGCTTCACTTATGCTACCATCTCCACCAACTACTATCAATAGGGAATTGGTGTTATTTTTTGCAAAATTTATTGAATTATTACGCACAGAATCTTCATTTTCTGTAAGTAAAATATCGTATTTTGAAGTATCTATATATTTATTAAATTCTTTTGAAATTATTCTTTTAGTCTTTTCTGCATTATGACCTTTGCTACTTACAATGACTAAAATTTTATTAAAATCTTTTAAAATCATAAACTCACCTATGTAGTAATTTTACCATAAGTGAGTGATATTTTATACTATTTAGCAGGTATATATAATTTTTCTCCAGGATATAAATTAGATCCATTAATTTTGTTTAATTTTTGAATATCATAGACTATTTCACGAACATCTCTTCTAGAATCTATATTAGATGCAATAGACCATAATGTATCACCTTGTTTAACTATTATACTATTGCTAGTGACTGTTTTACCTTCTACAAAATATGAGCTAGTTAAACTTACAAGAGTATAAGTTAATATAGTAATAAACATCATTGTAATAAATATAAATCTATTAAATTTCTTTCTATCTTTAATTCTAAATTTCATACAAACCTCCGAACATCTGTTCTATCTAAATAAATAATACCAGAACAAATGTTCTTTGTCAAATAAAAAAGAACATTTGTTTTAATTTTAAATTCTTGCTATAATAATATTGAAAAGAGGTATAATATGAAGATTAGAGTTCAAAAAGTTTACGATTTTATAAAAGAGTATATTCATAAACACAATTATTCTCCATCAGTTAGAGAGATACAAAAAGAATTAGAAATTAAGTCAACATCAACAGTTCAATCTGATATTAAAGAGTTAATAGAATTAGGTCTTATCAAGAGACCAGATTTAAAGAGTAGATCATTAGTATTAGTAGAAGATGATATTCAAAAAGAAGAAACGATTGATATTCCAATAGTGGGGGATGTAGCAGCAGGTAATCCAATACTTGCAATAGAAGATATAAATGACTATTTTCCAATACCGGCACATATTGCTAAAAGCGGAGAATATTTTATGTTAAATATTAAAGGTGATTCTATGATTGACATAGGTATATTTGATGGTGATCTTATACTTGTTAAGAAAGCGAATTATGCGAATCATGGAGATATAGTTGTAGCTCTAATTGATGATAGTGCAACTGTTAAAAGACTTTATGATAAGAATGGACAAGTTATGTTAATTCCTGAGAACTCTACTATGGAACCTATTATACCTGATAATTTGGAAATATTAGGAAAAGTAGTTTCTTTATTTAGAGAACATATTTAATATATTGAAATTGATGTTTCTTTTTTAATAAAAGATCATAATATAAAAAATAAAAAAATATCTGTTAGAGGATTGAACTAACTCAAAAAGTTGCCCTAAAAAACTAACTTTAAGAAAATCAGTTTATATTATAACTAACAGATATTTTTTATATTTAATATAAAATTATTATGAATTAAGACTATTGTAATTTAGTCTTCAATTGAAATATCCTTTAATGGATTTGAGCTTATAGCTCCTTTTACACTATCATCAGCAACATGTGTATATATTTGAGTTGTTGCGATAGAGGTATGTCCCAATACATTTTGTAGTGTTCTTATATCAACACCTTCTCTGTACATAAGAGTAGCAGCTGTATGTCTCAATTTATGAGTAGAATATTTTGTAGTATCAAAACCAGCCTTTAGTAAATATTTTTCGATCATATGCTGAATAGCTCTATTACTCATTCTTTTATTTCTATTTGAAAGAAATAGGGCTTTTTCATTTTCGATTTCTGGTCTTATACTTAAATACTCATCAATTGCAAGCTTGGAAGCTTCAGTCATATAGACTATTCTTTCTTTATCTCCTTTACCTATAACTGTAAATTCCATATCTTTTATAGAGTCTATATTTATAGATGAAAGTTCGGACAATCGAATTCCAGTAGTTAAAAATAACAATACAATTGCAAAGTCTCTATATCTTTGGAATTGATTTTTCTCTTGACTTATTGTGTGTAATAATTTTTTAGATTCATCTAGAGTTAAATATACAGGATTTCTTTTCTTTTGTTTAGGAAGCTCAAGTTCAAGAGTAGGGTTTTCATCGATAGATTTATCAACTGTTGTCAAATACTTATAAAAAGTTCTTAAACTTGATACTTTTCTTGCCCTGGTAGTTGAAGAATTGTCACGTGTATTATCCCTATATGAAATATAACTATGAAGATCTATTACACTTATTCCTTCAAGATCTTTTACACGAAGTTTTCTAATATCTAAATCTTCGACTTCATCATCGTCATCATAATCTACAAGTCTTAAACGATATGCCATAAATTTTAGATATAGCCTTATATCATAATAGTATTCATTTACTGTATTTATTGATAATCCCTTTATAGTCTTAAGATAAGATAAAAAGTCATCAACAAAAATTGGTACATCTTTATACATAAATAACCCCATCTTTAAATATGATTATAGAAATAGTATATCACATAATGAAAATATAGATAAATAGGAATAGGGGTATTCAAAATTTTTACATTAAAATAAATAAAAGAAATAAATTAAAATATAGAAGAATAAATGAGTATCATAAAATAAAAGATTTTTAAATATATACAAGTAGAATAAAAAAATATAAATCTATAAAGATTAAGAATTTTATAAATTTAATTTTCATAAAATATAAATGAAATAATAATTTAGATAGAAATAATAAAAATGTTTTTATTTTATAATGAATTAATAAATAGGGTGATAAATAAAATTGGACAGAATTTGATAGAAATAGGGATGATTTAACTTAAATTAACTTTGTCACAAAATAATGATTTTGTGACAAAATATACTTTTAAACACTATAAAAGGACAATGCTCTTAAAATAAGCTCTAAACACGCATTGTCCTTAAAAATAGTTTATTTTATTAAAATATCAATTTACAAAAACTATTTTGCTTTACCTTGATTTGCTACTGCATTAATTTTGCTAGCAATTTTTTCTTGGTCTCCTAGATATCCTTTTGATACAACATTGAAGTCTTCATCAAATTCATATACTAGTGGTATACCTGTTGGTAAATTTACTCCAACAATTTCGTCATCTGACAAGTTTTCAAAATATTTTACTAAAGCTCTTAATGAATTACCATGAGCTGCGATTAATACTCTCTTACCATCTAACATGTCTTTTTTGATTGTAGATTCAAAATATGGAACTACTCTAGCTATTGTATCTTTCAAGCTTTCACAAAGTGGTAATTCTTCTTTGACATCTCTATAAGCATCGATTAACTTTGGATTTCTTTCATCTGATTCTTCTAATGCTGGTGGTTGCACATCAAATGATCTTCTCCAGATTTTAACTTGGTCTTCGCCGTATTTTTCAGCAGTTTCAGACTTGTTTAATCCTTGTAATGCACCATAATGTCTTTCATTCAATTTCCATGATTTAACGACTGGTAACCATTCACGATCCATTTCTTCTAAAACGTGATTTAATGTATGAATAGCTCTCTTCAAATATGAAGTGTAGCAAATATCAAAATCATAACCTTCAGCCTTAAGAACTTTACCACCTTCAATAGCTTCTTCATGACCTTTTTCACTTAATTCAACATCTGTCCAACCAGTAAATAAATTTAATTTATTCCATTCGCTTTCGCCATGTCTAACTAATACTAATTTCATAATTTTCCTTCCTTTTTTATTTTCTATACATAAATATTATTACTCTAAGAATAAAAAATGTCAATTATTTGATAATATATATTTTTTCTAAAATCGGCAAAAAACGAGGCTCTATTTTGCGTTTTAAGCGATTTAAAATAACATAGGCATATAATTACATGTCTAAAATTTAAGGAGATTTATTAAAAATGAAATTTTTGATAGTTTTATAATTTATTGTAAAATAATTTAATTAAATAGTATTAAATGTAAAATAATAATTGAATTATTTATTTTTAGCTTATTCCTTAATCATCAGTAGTATTAAGTGGGAAAATTGATTAATGGATGATTATATATATTTAAACACCCATGAGTTCCAGCGGCAAGGATGATTATTTCATAGTTTGTGAATTTAAACATCCATTAATTCCTACTTCAAGGGTGATTAACTCATGGTTTTGTGGATTTAAACATCCATGAGCGCTAAGATCAAGGGTAATTATTACAAGGTTTTAATCATTTAAACACCCCTGAAGAGCATCTCCAAGGGTGATTATTACAGGGTTTTAAGCATTTAAACACCTTGCTTAATTACACTCTTAGCTAATACTCTAATATTTATAAATGTTATTAAAAGTTAAAAATATAACATTATCCCATTTACGCTATTTCACATAAAAAAGAACGCATTCAAAAAGAATGCGTCTTTAATATTTTAATTAAATTATTTAGCATAAGCTGAAGATCTGGTTTCTCTAATTATATGAACTTTAATCTTTCCAGGATATTCAAGTTCATCTTCAATTCTTCTTGCAATTTCAGATGCTAGTATAGTAAGTCTATCATCAGAAATTTTATCAGGTTCTACCATTATTCTTAATTCACGACCAGCTTGAATAGCGTATGCTTGCTTAATACCTTCATAAGAAGTTGCAATAGCTTCAAGATTAGCTAACCTTGTTAAATAAGCGTCAATCGCTTCTCTTCTTGCTCCAGGTCTTGCTGCAGATATAGCGTCAGCAGCTTGTACTATCATAGCTTCAAGTGATTGGAAAGGTACATCGAAGTGATGAGCTTCTACTGCGTGAACTATATCTTCTTTAATTTTATATCTTCTTAATAAGTTTACCCCAATCTCAACATGAGTACCTTCAATTTCATGGTCTAGTGCTTTACCAATGTCATGTAATAATCCTGCACGTCTTGCTACTTTATCATTAATACCAATTTCACGTGCTAGAGTTGCTGCTATATTTGCAACCTCTACGGAATGCCATAGCACATTTTGTCCATAAGATGTTCTAAAATATAAAAGACCTAAGGTACGTACTAAATCAGGATGTAATCCGTGAACTTTAGCTTTTTCACAAGCTTCTTCACCATATTCTTTTATAGATTGTTCAATTTCTTCTTGTGCTTTTTCGTACATTTCTTCAATTCTTGCAGGATGAATTCTTCCATCAAGCATTAATTTTTCTAATGTAATTCTTGCGATTTCTATTCTTTTTAAATCGAAGGAAGAAAGAACGATAGCTTCAGGTGTATCATCAATTATGATATCTACACCAGTTAAACTTTCAAAGGCTCTAATATTTCTACCTTCACGTCCTATAATTCTACCTTTCATCTCATCATTAGGTAGAGATACTACAGCTACTGATGATTGCGCTACAGTATCTGAAGCCTGTCTTTGTATAGCTTGAACTATAATATTTTTAGCTATTTTTGTTTGATTTTCTTTTATACGAGCTTCATAATCACGTATAATTAAAGCTTTTTGATGTTCAGCTTCTTCTTCAGCCTGATCTAAAACTATTTGTCTAGCTTCTTGATCAGTTAAACCAGAAATTCTTTCTAGTTCTGTAATTTGTTCTTGTAGTTTTTCATTTACTTCAAGTTCTTTTAATTCAACATTTTTTAATTTTGAATTAAGAGAATCATATTTTCTGTCAACTTTATCTATTTTTTTATCTAAGTTTTCTTCTTTTTTCACTAACCTTTGTTCGTGCTTATTGAGTTCTTTACGTCTTAATTTTTCTTCATGTTCAATATTTTGTTTTAATTTAAAAATTTCATCTTTTGCTGTCAACATCGCTTCTCTTTTTAGAGATTCAGCGTCTCTGTTTGCATCTTCAATAATTCTCATTGATAAATTTTTAGCAGAATTTAATTTCTTTTTATCTGAGTTTGTTTTTATAATTGAAACAATAATATAACCTATTAAAACTCCCACTATTAAGGCTAGGATATAATATCCCATATTATCCATTTTTACCTCTTGCTATATTATTTTATCTGTATCAGTTTCTTCTATTTCTTCATTTTCCGTATTAGAGTTTTTATCTGATTTTAAATTGTTTCTAATTTCAGTTTCAATGCTATTTAATAAATCTTGATTATTTGATAAGAATTCTTTAACATTTTCTCTACCTTGACCAAGTCTCTCACCTTTATAACTATACCAAGAACCTGCTTTATCAACAATTCCAAAATCAACAGCTGCGTCTAGTAATGAACCAGTTTTTGATATACCTGTTCCATACATTATGTCAAATGTTGCAGTTTTAAATGGTGGAGCAACTTTATTTTTAACAACTCTAACTTGAGTTATATTCCCAATTACATCATCTCCACTTTTTATTTGTTCTTTTCTTCTAACGTCTAATCTTACACTAGAGTAAAATTTAAGTGCTATACCACCTGTGGTAGTTTCGGGATTACCAAACATTATACCAATTTTTTGTCTTAATTGATTTAAGAATACTACTGTACAATTTGATTTTGCTACAATAGCAGTAAGTTTTCTTAAAGCTTGAGACATAAGTCTCGCAAGTAAACCAACATGAGTATCCCCCATGTCTCCTTCGATTTCAGCTCTAGGAACTAAAGCTGCTACAGAGTCGATTACAATTATATCAACTGCATTTGATCTTACTAATGATTCGGTAATTGCAAGTGCTTGTTCTCCTGTATCAGGTTGCGAAAGCACTAGATTTTCAATATCAACACCTAAATTTTTTGCATAATTAACATCAAGAGCATGCTCAGCATCTATAAATGCAGCGATTCCGCCTAATTTTTGAGCTTCAGCAATACTATGAAGTGCTAGTGTAGTTTTACCAGATGATTCTGGGCCATATATTTCAACTATTCTTCCTCTTGGTAATCCACCAATACCTAAAGCAATATCTAATGTTAATGCTCCAGTAGGAATAGCTTTAATATCATTGGTTTGAGGAGAATCTCCTAAAACCATTATAGAACCTTTACCATAAGATTTTTCAATCTGTGTTAAAGCACGATCTAAGGCTTTTTTCTTATCTTTATCGATATTTTCAGTCATTATTCCTCCTATATATTATCTAAATCTAAAACCTGTATATTTTTCATTAGATAATCCATACCGGAAAGTATAGTAAGTATAACTGAGATATAAAGAAATATATCATATACGATATTTGGAATAAATGTTAGTACACCGCTTAAAAGATACAAAATTATTGTAATCATTTGGCTAGTTGTCTTTAATTTCCCGTAAATTGAAGCAGCTATTGTAATATTATTTGATGCTGCTAAAATTCTTAATCCATCTATTAGAAGTTCTCTAAAAATTATTATAATTACAGCCCATGCAGGTATAATTCCAGAACCCACTAAAACTAAAAAGCCTGCTTGTGTAAGGACTTTATCTACTAGTGGATCCATAAATTTACCAAATGTGGTTATTAAATTTCTAGATCTAGCAATATGACCATCTAAAAAATCAGTAGCAGAAGTTAATGCAAAAATAATAGCTGGTATAACGCTATTTACACCAAATATATTGTATATAACAACAAATACTGGGACCATAAATAATCTAATTATAGTTAGTTTATTCGCTAAATTCATTTTCAACATTATCTTCACCCTCTAATGTATTTTCATATTCTTCTAATGTAACTAAAATATTTCTTGGCTTTGCGCCATCTTGTTCACTTACAATACCATTTCTAGTCATTTGATCAATTATACGACCAGCTCTAGCATATCCAACTCTAAACCTACGTTGAATAGCAGAGATTGATGCAGTGTTTTCTGTAAGTACAAATTTTACTGCCTCGTCATATAATTCATCTACATCATCTAATGAATCTTGTGGTTTGTATGTTTCTTCAATTTTTTTATTAAATGTTTCATCTACTTTTATAGTTTCGTTTTTATTTTTAATATAAGTAACAACTCTTTCAACTTCTTGATCTGTTACAAATGCACCTTGAGCTCTCTTTGGTTTAGGTAATTTACTTGGATAATACAACATATCACCTTTTCCGAGAAGCTTTTCAGCACCAGATGAATCTATAATAGTTCTTGAATCGACATTAGATGCAACTTGAAAGGCAATTCGTGAAGGTATATTAGCTTTTATAATACCTGTAATTACATTAACACTTGGCCTTTGTGTTGCAATTATTAAATGTACACCACTAGCTCTACCCATTTGAGCAAGTCTAGTGATATAGTTTTCTACATCTTTAGAAGCTTCCATCATTAAATCAGAAAGCTCATCAATTATGACAACTAAATATGGAAGTTTTTCCAATGTATTATTTTCGTCATCTTCTTCAATTTTTGAATTATATGCTTTGATGTCTCTTGCACCAGATTTCGCAAATAATTCAAATCTATCAGTCATTTCTTTTACTGCTTCATGTAGAGAAGCTGTAGCTTCGACTGCTTTAGTAACTACTTTTCGTCCTTTTAGATGTGGAATACCAGAATAAATCTTAAGTTCAACCATTTTAGGGTCTATCATTATAAATTCCACTTCTTTAGGAGAGTATTTGTATATAATACTCATAATTATTGCATTCATCAATACAGATTTACCAGATCCTGTAGCACCTGCAATTAATAAATGCGGCATTTCATTAATTTGAGCATATAACGGTTTACCAAATATATCTTTACCTATAGCAACGGTTATATCCTCATCATGTTTTTGAAATTCTTCTGTTGAAATTAATTGTCTGAATCCAACCACATCCTTATTTCTATTAGGTACCTCTATCCCTACATAGGGTTTTCCAGGTATCGGAGCTTCTATTCTTATGCTAGAAGAAGCTAGAGCCATAGCTAAATTATTAGATAAATTTACTATCTTACTAACTTTAATACCTGATTGTGGTTTTACTTCATAAGAAGTTACAGTAGGACCATTATTGATATTTACAACTTCTGATTCAATACCGAAACTGTTTAAAGTTTCAGTTATAATTTCAGCGTTTTTCAATAAAATACCTTTATCATCTACTGCTGATTCAGAAGGGCTAATTAATAAATCGACTGGAGGTTTTATATATTCATAATCTTCGTCATAAACAATTCCTACCTGTCCAGTTTCTTCAACTTTTTGAATCACTTCTTCAGATTGTTCATCTGAATTATGATATGAAATCATTGGTTCTAAATTATTATTTTTGAAATCATCATTTTCAATAACTGTCTTTTTATCTTCATTTTTATTAATTTTTGCCATTGATTTCTCTTTTATTTTATTTGTTTTTTTATCTTTTACAAATAATGCCTTAATTTTATAAAAAATATTTTTAATAAAATCTGCCATAGATTTATCAAATAAGTAAAAATAAGAAACGAAAATAGTTAAAACAGTAAATATATAGATTCCTATATCAGCAATTAGTGAATTAAATACAAAATAAATAGATGCAATAATTACACCAACTCCTGTATAATTTAAAGCTTGATTATATGAGCTTGCAATAGTTTGATTGAAACTTAATTCATCACCATTCATAAAAAATGTTGCTGCAGTTAATGACAACATAATAAATAATATAGTGAAAGTTAATAGTTTCCATTTAAACTCTGTCCAGAACTTTTTATTTCTGAAAGAATAGAAAACAAACATTGCATAAAATGGAGCAATATAAGCTGCCAAACCAAAAAGTATAAACATTCCTTGGCTAAATATTAATCCAATTATCCCCATTTTATCTTTTAATAATACTGTAGAAGTAGTTAAAATAAATAAAAATAATACAATTATTGACATAGCAATAGTTGATTGATTTTTGGATCTTTTTTTTGCTCTTGATGATTTATTTTTAGTCATGCTTCCTCCATAATAACTCAACTATAATTATACCATAAAGATTGCCATAATTGAATTATCTATATATCTATATTATACGAACGTTTGTTCTATTTTACAAATAATTATAGTTTCATCATTATTTAACATATGTGATGTTTACAGTAGTATTTACCTTGTTTACTCAATTTTAATGATTTCATATAGGAACAAAGATTTGATAAATAAAAAAATGGCCTCATATCAATAAGGTCATTTTACTTTAATTATATTTTTTCCATCATATCTATAGATTTCATCACATATTTCAATGGTTGATTTTCTATGAGATATGATAAATATTGTTTTATTCTTAATGTTTTTTAGTATGTTTAGAAATATTTGCTCATTTTGAAGGTCTAAATTACTTGTTGGCTCATCAAGTATCATAATTGGTTTATCAACAAGTAAAGCCCTTATAAGTTCAAATCGTTGTAGTTCACCCGATGAAAATGGTATATTTTTTTTATTTAGTTTTGTATCTAATCCATTTTCAATATGCGAAATTCTATTATCAAGTAATACTTCTTTAATTTTTTCTTTAATTAATTCATCAGAATATTTTTTTCCTAAAGTTAAATTTTCACGTATATTCCCATTAAATATATATGGATTTTGTGAAACATAACTAATTTGCTCTATTATAGATGTCCTAGAAATTTTATTAATATCGGTATCATTTAAGTAAATTGAACCATTTGTGGGAGTATACCATTTCATAATTAGTTTAACAATTGTTGATTTTCCAATACCAGATTCACCTTCAATTCCAATTATTTTATTATGATTAAAATCAATTGAAAGATTTTCTAAAATATTGATATTGGTATTTGGATAAGAAAATGTTACATTTTCAAAACTTATTGATGAAATATCGGATATTTCTTTTGTCCCTTCATTTACAATACTTTCTTCTGATAGAAAATTTATTAAATTTCTTGCACATTTCATAGTTGTTGAAAATTGAACACTTAGCTTTGATAAAGCAAGTTGTGTTGTAAATGTAAATGGATAAACAAGTATAAGAATAAGCTTTAAAGTATTTAGATTTTCAATATTTAGTAAATACAGTAATCCCCAAGTTGCAAATATAAGTATATTTGTAATAAATGTTTTATTAGAATTTACTAATGCAATTTTGTCAGAGATACTATTTTCTTCTTTTGTTATATTATTTAATTTTTCAATTTCCTTATTAATTAAATTAAATTCTTGAAGCTCATATTTACCATTTATATCTTCTGTAATTGTCTTATTTAGTCTATCCTTGATAATATCTACTTTTTGAGAATTTTCAAAGGATTTATTTTTCTTATAAAAAGGAATGATAAAACCAATTAATATATAAGTAATTAAACTAATAAGTCCTGAATATCCAAAGAATATAATATATATAATACTTGTAGTAATTGTCATTGTAATTGCATTTAAAAGTGGCACAATCGTATGAGCAAAGAAAACTTCGACATTTTCAATATCAGTGTGTATTATTGAAAGAATTTTTGAGCTTTCTTTATTATCCATTTTTGCTGGGGCAATTTCACGTAGTTTATTATAGACCATTATTCTAAATTCTGAAAGCAGTTTAAATGCTACTAAATGACCGAAATAATGCTCTAAATAATTAGAAACTCCAAGCAAAATTGAAATTAATAGAAATATAATCGCAGAAGCAAATGTAATATTTAATTTAAAAATTGAATGTAGTAAATATGCTATAGCAAAGACTGTGCTAAAGCTTGCTATATAGGCAAATAAATAACTTAAGATTAGATAAAATTTTAAATTTTTAATATAGGATAATAATTTAAATATCATTTTCGCCTACTTTCATTTCATATAATTCTTTGTAATCTTTGTTATTCTCAATTAAATTTTTATGAGTAGATTCGATAATTTCACTATTACTCAAAAAAAGTATTTTTTCATCTGGAAGCAAATGTTTCAAATCATGAGTTATTATAAATATAATTTTATCGTCCTTTACTTGATTTAATGAAGAGATAATTTTATCTATGTTTTCTCTATTTACAGATGAAACAAATTCATCAAGCAAGAAAATTTGTTTATCAGATAATAGAAGTCTAAAAAATGCAATTTGTTGTTTTTGCCCTGGAGACATAAGTTTTCCATCTTCTCCTACATTTGTATCAAGACCGTCTTTAAGGTTTTGGACAAACTCAAGTAAATTATATTTTTCAATTTCTTTTTCTATATTTTTATTGTTAAATATATCTAAATTATCTTTAATACTTCCTTCAAATAAATATGAAGCTGTA
This sequence comes from Helcococcus sueciensis DSM 17243, assembly GCF_000423145.1. Taxonomy (GTDB): domain Bacteria; phylum Bacillota; class Clostridia; order Tissierellales; family Peptoniphilaceae; genus Helcococcus; species Helcococcus sueciensis. The sequence continues at coordinate 26,495 of NZ_AUHK01000001.1, forward strand.
TTTAAAGAACCAATTAAATCACTTTTTTCACCATATGAAATATCATTTAGATTAATATCGTTTACATAAATAGATCCATTGGTAGCTTCAATAATTCCCTTAATCATTTTGAAAATTGTGGATTTTCCTTCGCCATTTCTACCTACAATTTTATATATATTTCCTTTATTAAATGTATAGCTGAATTTACTAATAATTGGTCTTTCTTTATTGTATGCAAAACTTACATTGTCAAACTTGATATTTTCAACATTTAATAAGGGTTTATGAAATGAATTATCGGATAAATGAGAATCTATTGTTTCAAACACTGATTTAAGTGAGCCCATTGCTGATTTTACAATATGAACACTAAATCCAATTTCTCTTGTAAGTAGAATAGTTCTTGCAAACACTACAAATAAGATTATTGCCTGTAATAAGGTAAAATTGAATGCTTTAGATTGAAGAATAGTTACAATTGTTCCAACCAACATAAATACAAATATCAAACAATTTAATATAAATAAAGTCTGTAATTGTTTGGATAAAAGCTCCATCGTCTTTATTCTGAAATTTTCAGAATCATCTTTAAATTTTTCATAATAGAATTCGTCTTGATTGTACATGATTAGAGTATTGATACCACTTAGGTCATCTAAAAATCTATTTCCTAGGCTCATAAATGCACCCATATAGCGAACATTTACTCTTGATATGGATTTGCCAAAAAGAGACATTGAAAGCCCTAAAACGAGAAAATAGGCAATAATTACGAATAGCAAATATGATTTATAAATAATGGCTAATATTGTGAAAAGAATAATTCCTAGTATAAATTTTATACCCGCTGGAAACACAATATTATAAAGTTCTCCAAGTCTTTTCATATTTTTTAGATCTGATTGAACTATTTTAACGATGTTTCTTTTTTCAGGTCCTTCAAATATAGAATTAAAATACATTTCTTTTATCTTAAGATAAGCATTATTGTACCAAATATTTATATATTTTTTTTCTAAAAATATTTTGTAAATTGAATAGAATAATATTGATAAGATTAATAGACTATATGTAATGTTTAAAATTTCACCATTTAAATAAAGTTTAATCATTATATTTGCAATTTGAGCAAATATAAACATATCAAACCAATCCATAAATGTTGTAAATATAGTTGTTATCATGTATTTCTTTTCAATATTAAGTAATCGTTTTATCATATTATTCCTCTAAATATATATCTAATATCTTTTTTCCGTGAAGACATTTTATAAAATCTGAATTTACATCAAATAAATCTCTTACAAGTTCTTTAGTTATCGTATCTTTAGTCTCACCTTCTGCATATAGTAAGCCATCTTTTAGAGCTATTAGATAGTCAGAATAATGTAAAACTTGATTCAAATCATGTAAAATTGCAACTACTGTTATATTATACTCTTTTATTAGTTTTTTGAGCAAACTAAGTATTTCTAATTGATATTTTATATCTAAGAATGTCATAGGTTCATCTAAGAGTATTGTCTTTGGTTCTTTTGCAAGTGCTAATGCAATCCAGACTCTTTGTCTTTGACCACCTGATAATTGATTAAAATATTTGTTTTTTTTGTTTTCTAAACCAACCATTTTTATTGCTTTTTGAACTGCTTCTTTATCATATTTAGTAAGTTTATTATTGAAAAATGACTGGTATGGGGTTCTCCCCATTTCTACAATTTCTTCGACTGTAAAATAATTAATAGTTTCAGTTATTTGATGAACTATTGCAATATCCTTAGATCTTGATTTCAAATCTATATCTAAAATTTCTTTATCATAGTATTTAACACTACCACTTGATGGTTGTTCTTCTCCTGATAATAATTTGAATAATGTGCTTTTACCAGAACCATTTGCCCCAATTATTGCGGTAAACTTATTTGGGTGAATATTAAGATTCACATTTTTCAATACTTTTTCAAATTTTTGTGAATATGAAAAGTCCAAATTATTAATTGTAAATTCAAACATTATTTATCACCTCTTTGTTTATGCAATAAATATAGAAAATATGGTCCACCAATGATTGACATAACTGTTGCAATTGGTATTTCTAAAGGTCTAACTATCATTCTTGAAAGAAAATCTGCAAATACGACGAGTATCGACCCCATTAGAATTGTTGTTGGAAATAGTTTTTTAAAGTTTCCACCGACAATTATTTTTGCAAGATGTGGTACAACTAGTCCTACAAAAGAAATTAAACCAACTTGTGAGACTGTAATTGATGCAAGAAACACACTAAGTGATGCAACTATAAGTCTGTAATTTCTAATATTTATTCCTAAATTATAGGCTGTATTATCTGGTAAATTTAAAATGTTTATTTTAGATCTAAATAATAAAATTAATATAAATATTGGAATACTATAAATTAGCATCGTTTGGATTTGAGCCCATGTCTTTCCACTTAAATTTCCATTTAGAAAGTTTATTACGCCTTGTAATCTATCTGAATACAAAGTCATGATAGTTGATTGTATACCACCTATCATTGCATTTACAGCCACACCAGAAAGGATTAATCTTACTGGTGAAATATCATTATTCCATGCAAATATCATTATCACTAAAAATGCCGAAATACCTCCTAAAAAAGCTACAAATGGCAACGCACTTGCACTTATAGGAAGTATTAGCATAACTAATATTGCACCTAATGAAGCCCCAGAACTTATTCCGAGTATTCCAGGGTCTGCCATCGGGTTTTTCAAAACTATTTGTAATAATAAGCCTGAAACGGCTAAATTAATTCCTGTTATTATAGAAAAAATAACTCTAGGTAATCTAATATTCCAAAAAATCACTCTATTTGGAGTATCTTTACCAATTATAATATCAATTATTTCACTGAATTCAATGTTTACACTACCAAATGAAATACTCAATATAGTTACTAAAATCAATAAAAATATTAACATTATCCAAAAAGACGATTTTTTGACGTTTTTCATTTTACTCTCCATTTTCTAATAAATCTTTAAGATTCATTAATATTTCACCTATATGAATATTTCCTGTTACAGGAAATTTTTTATCATCTAAAGCATATACTCTACCTTCTACAACAGCATTTGTTGATTTCCATAAATCTTTAGCAAGCTCTTCTTTAAATGCTTGTTTCATTGCTTCCTTATGACCATGAGATAAAGTTAGTATATAATCAGGATTTTGTTCTACTACTGTTTCTAAACTAAAAGGTACATAAGGTCTTGGATCTTTAGAAATATAATTTGCTATATTATCTACTTTTAATTCTTCTAATAATCCACCAATAAATGAGCTCTTTGTTGCTAACATATATTTTTCACCAGTACCAAATAAAATTGCTACTTTTTTACCTTCTAAATTTTTAGCATTACTTACTGCGTTTTCTACTTCTTTATCAATATTTGCAATTATTTCTTTTGCTTTATTTTGTTTTCCAAAAAGATTAGATAAAGTATTTACATTTTCTTTTATTTCATCGATATTTGAATTACTTAGGTATATGGTTTCAATATTTTGATTTTTTAAATTTTCTATACTTAAATCTTCAAGTAATTTGTCACCTATAAATAAATCTGGATTTAATGAAACTATTGTTTCATAGTCTAATTTTCTTGGAGCTCCTACTTTTGTAACGTCCTTATATCTTTCTGGAGTATTGTCTTGGCTTGATACACCAACTATATCTACACCAAGTGCATCTAAATATTCAGCTACTGTGGTTGAACCTGCAATTACATTGTGATATTTAGCTTCAGATTCCATTTTAGTTTCATTATTTGTTTCCTCTGATTTTTCATTATCAGTTTCCATCATTGTTTCATTCATGGTTTCATCATTACTTTCTACCATTGTTTCCATTTCTGTTTCTTTAGTATTTGAACATGCTACTAAAATAAATACAGAGATTATACTTAAAATTGTTAATAATATCTTTTTCATAAATCCTCCAACATAATTTTGCTGATAATGAGAATCATTATCATTTAGATATTATAACACAAATATTTATGAATGCAAATCAAATTTAAAAGATGACAAATAAGTTTAATGGTAGGTATAAATAGGAAAAGTGATGAATGTACCCTATTTTAAATTCTTCAGAAATTAAGAAAAGTCGGGTACAAATAGCGAATATGCTGAATGTACCCGATTTTAACATATCATTCGATAGTCAAGTTGGGTACAAATGCAGAAATTGCAAATGTACCCTAAATTAGGATTATATCAATGGAAAATTCTAATTCCAAAATATGGTAATAATAGTAAAACTAATACAATTAATATTAAGAAAATTACAGCTCTTAATATAATATTCAATAATAAAAAAAAATGAAGATTTGTTATAATTGAGTTAATCGTAGCATTTAGAGAATAACAAAAAAAGTGACAAATTCCTAAAAATGAAACTTGTCACTCATTCAATATTACTTTACTTATTCACCTTTTGGCAGTACATCTTTTCTTGAAAGATTGATTCTACCTTTGTCATCTATTTCTATGATTTTAACCATTATTTCGTCGCCTTCTTTTACGACATCTTCAACTTTCTCTACTCTCTTATGGTCAAGTTTTGAAATATGAACTAATCCTTCTTTTCCATTTGCAAATTGTACAAATGCACCAAAGTTCATTATTTTAACGACTTTACCTAAGTAGACATCCCCTATTTCTGGTTCTTCAACTATACTTTCAATAATTTCGATTGCTCTTTTACCGCTTTCAGTATCTGAAGAAGTAATTGTAATTAATCCTTCGTCTGTTATATCTATTTTAACACCAGTTTCATCAATTATTTTGTTAATAGTTTTTCCACCAGAACCTATAACTTCTCTAACTTTTTCAGGTTTAACTTGAATTGTAAAAATTCTTGGAGCATTTGGTGATACTTCTGGTCTTGGAGCTGGAATTGCTTCAAGAATTACATCTAAGATTCTCATTCTTGCATCTTTTGCATCTTCTAATGCTTCTTCCAAGATTGCTCTATTTATACCATCAATCTTGATATCCATTTGTAATGCTGTTATACCATCTTTTGTACCAGCTACTTTAAAGTCCATATCTCCTAAATGGTCTTCAAGTCCTTGAATATCTGTAAGGATTGCAAAGTCATCACCTTCTTTAATAAGTCCCATTGCAATACCTGCAACTGGTGCTTTTATTGGAACACCTGCATCCATCAATGAAAGTGTTGAACCACATACTGAAGCCATTGAAGATGAACCATTTGATTCAAGTACTTCTGAAACAAGTCTTATTACATATGGGAATTCTTCTTCTGAAGGAATTACCGCTTCTAATGCTCTTTCTGCAAGTCTACCATGACCTATTTCTCTTCTACCTGGTGTTCTAAATCTTCCGATTTCACCAACTGAATATCCCGGGAAATTGTAGTGATGAATATATCTTTTCTTAACTTCTTCATCAGTTAATCCATCGATATATTGAACATCTGAAGGAGATCCAAGTGTTGCAATATTTAATACTTGTGTTTGACCTCTAGTAAATAATCCAGAACCATGTACTTTTGGAACATATGCTACTTCAGCAGATAAAGGTCTGATTTCGTGCATTTTTCTACCATCGGATCTAACCTTATCTACAGAGATTAATTTTCTTACAATTGTTTTTTCTAATTCTTCAAATACTTCATTAACACTTTTTAGTTTTTCTTCGATGTTTTCATCATCTTCATCTGTATATTTTTCAATAATTTCATTTTGGATTTCATCTAAGGCATCATCTCTTGTTTTCTTATCTACAGTTTGTAATGCTTCTTTTATTCTTTGTCCGAAATTGTCATCTATTTCTGTATATAAAACTTTATCTACACCTTCATAATGAAATTCATTTTTTTCTTGTCCAATTTCATCTATAATCGTTTGAAGAAATTCACAGATTTTTTTAATTTCTTCATGCCCAAATAGTATAGCTTCTAGCATTTGGGTTTCTGTTAATTCTAAAGCTCCAGCTTCAACCATCATGATAGCATCTTTTGTTCCAGATAATGTTAAATCTAATTTTGATACTTTCTTTTCATCTGATTTTGGATTGATTATATATTTGTCATCAACATATCCTACTGATACTGATCCTGTAGGCCCATTAAATGGTATTGGAGAAATTCCAAGAACTATTGATGACCCAATCATTGACAAAATCCCTGTATCGTAATTTTCATCAGCAGCTAAAATAGTTGAAACTATTTGAACATCTTTTTTGTAACCTTCTGGGAATAAAGGTCTTAAAGGTCTGTCCATCATACGAGCTGTTAATGTAGCTTCATCTGTTGGTCTTCCTTCTCTTTTAATATATCCACCAGGTATACGTCCAACTGCATATTGTTTTTCTTGAACTTCAACTGATAATGGGAAAAAATCTATCCCTTCTCTTTCTTCATCAGATCCAACAACTGTAACTAGAACCATTGAATCACCAGCTCTTAAAGTTGCTGCTGCACTAGCTTGTTTTGCAACTTTACCTATCTCAACTTCAAATTCGTAATTTTCTGAACTGTATCTGTATTTTTTTACCATTGTTTCTCCTTGATAGCACCTGCTATCCTATATTATATTTCCTTTTTGTTTACTATAATATCATACCATATAATATAAAAAAGTATAAATAAAAAAACAAGAATTCGTATGAATTCTTGCTCTTTGAATGTATTTTGAAATAAATAATATATCTTTTTAATTATCTTCTAATTCCTAATTTTTCAATTAAAGCTCTATATGCTTCAATATCTTTCTTTTGATAGTAATCTAAAAGACCTTTTCTTCTACCGATAAGCATATATAATCCTCTTCTTGATGCATGATCTTTAGGATTAGCTTTTAAATGTTCAGTTAACTCTTTGATTCTTTCAGTCATTATAGCTACTTGAACTTCTGTTGAGCCTGTATCGCCTTCTTTTCTAGCGAATTCTTTAATTATTGCTTGTTTCTTTTCTTGTGAAATCATTGTTTCCTCCTATTTTTATATTCACTTTTACCGAGTGATGACCGGAGTTTCCAATCACCAAGCAAAAGTACTTATATATTATAACAAAATAAATTAATTTTGTAAATTCTTTTTATATTTAAGTGAATATTGATAATCTTTATTCATTTGATCTATTAATTCGTCTTTTGAATCAAATTTTATTTGATCTCTAATCCATTCTAAAAACTCTATTTTAACTTCTTCACCATATATTTTTTTATCAAAATCTATAATAAATGTTTCTAATTTTATTTCTCTACTATCAGTAACTGTTGGATTTGTACCAATTGAAGTTAAAGATAAATATTTTTTGTTTTTTAATATTAGATTAGTTAAATATACACCTTCTTTAGGTAATATATATCTGAAATTAGTCTCTATATTTGCTGTTGGATATCCAAGAACTTTTGAACCAATTTTAAATCCATGCACAACATTTCCTCTAATTGTATATGGTCTATTTAATAGTTTATATGCTTCAGAAACTCTTCCTTGATACAGAAGCTTTCTAATTATTGTAGAAGATATTTTTTCATCTTTAATCATAGTGTAATCTTCAACGAATACTTTTATATCATTTGTCTTTTCCATTTTATATAAATCTGATACGGTTCCTTTTGATAGTTTCCCGTAAGTATAATCTGGTCCACAAATAATATATTTAGCATTTAATTCTTTTCTAATAAAATCTAAGATAAACTCTTCTTTCGTTAATTGAGCAAATTCATAGGTGAAATTTATAGTAAATATATAGTCGACACCATATTCTTCAAGTATTTCTATTTTATCTTCTAATGAATTTATATAATATCTTGGAAAATGTGGAAATACTTCATTTGTATGTTGTTTAAAAAGCAGAATTGATGATTTAACATTATATTCTTTTGCTATTTCTATTGTTTTTTCAACTATATCTCTATGGCCTTTGTGGAATCCATCGAAATTTCCAAGACCTATAGCCGATATATCAAAATCAAATTTTTCTAAATCTAAATCAATTATCTTTGCCAAAGCATTTTCTCCATTTTTAATATATTATTATTTATTTTAGCTATACCAATAAATTCATTTTCTGAAATAATTTTAATTTCTTCGTCTTTTGGAATTTTTATATTTATTAAATCTTTTATATTAATTCTTTGTCCATTAACAAGTCTATCTCTAATGATTTTTGTAACTTCAATAGATTCAAAATTATATAATGCGTCATTAATAGAAATTAATGAATTTTCTAAATCTTCTAATGAATATGAATCAATCTTAGAAATATCAATTGAATTTTCTAAATCAAAATGTCCAACTCTAGTTCGAATTAACTCCGTCATATGAGCATAACTATTAAGTTTTATACCTAAATCATGAATTATAGATCTGATATATGTTCCCTTTGAACAGTTAATATATATTTTAGCAAATTCATTCTTAATTTCTAATAGTTTAATATCATATACAGTTACTTTACGAGATTTAATCTCAATTTTTTCATTGTCTCTTGCATATTCATAAAGTTTCTTACCATTTACTTTTATAGCTGAGTAAATTGGTGGTGTTTGAGAAATGTCACCTAAAAATGTTTTTAAAACTTTGTTTATTTCATCAGATGTGAATGATACATTATCGCTTATATTTGTAATTTCTCCCTCACTGTCATAAGTAGTAGTTGACTCACCAAACTTTAGAGTAGCTATATATGATTTTCCTTGATTCATAATATATTCAGAGATTCTGGTAGAATTTTCAATACATATAGGAAGAACTCCTGTCGCCATTGGATCAAGTGTTCCAGTATGTCCTATTCTCTTCATATTTAGTTTTTTTCGCAATATAGCTACGACATCATGAGAAGTCATATTCTCGGATTTATTTATTACCAAGATTCCCGTTTTCATAAAGTTTTTCCAATCTATTATTTAGTTTTTCAAAAACCTCATCTAGTGTACCTTTTACAGTTGCTCCAGAAGCTCTTGTGTGACCACCGCCACCAAATTCTTTAGCAATTTCTGATACATCTACGATATTTTGTGATCTAAAGCTTAACTTTTGTTCTGTTTCAGTATATTCTTTAACTATAGCAGACACTTCAACGCCTTTTATAGTTCTTAAAAGAGAAACTAAGCCTTCTGCTTCATCAAAGTCCATATTGTATCTATTCATTAAATCTCTAGAAATTTTGGCGGTAATAATTTTATCACCTATCCATGTAGCATTTTCTATAACTTCAGCTTGTAAAAATAAATAATTTGGATCAAATCTTTCATATAAATTATCATGTATAAAATCTTTTCTTGCACCTAAATCAATTAAATCAGCTGCTGTTCTTAAAGTATCTGAAGTAGATGAAGAATATTGGAATCTATAAGTGTCAGTTAAAATTCCCAAATATAGATAATCAGCTGCTTTTTGTGGAATATTTATATTATTTTCCATAAATGTTTCAGCTACAATTTCACAAGCAGAGCTTGATAAATAAATAATATCATTGTTAGAATATCCTTCATTAGTTATATGATGATCTATAACTGCGGTATCTTTAGATTTATTAAAAAATTCTACAGAGTTCCCTATTCTCAATATATCTGCACTATCTATAGCAATAAATAAATCAATTTCTTCAAATTGATTATTGAAATAAATAGTTTCATCATACATAAACTCTAAATTTTTTGGAAATTTGTCATTTTCTACTACATAAGCATTTTTACCCATATTTCTGAGTATATGCGCAAGACCAAATGAAGAGCCAACAGCGTCTCCATCTGGGTTTACATGTGCAGATATTAAAATATTATTTGCATTTTTTATTTGATCAAATAGTTTATTCTTCTTCTCTATCATTTATTGCCTCATTATCTTTTTTGATAACTTCACTAATTAATTTATCAATTTTCATAGCTTTTTCTAATTGCTCATCTAATATGAAATATAGTTCTGGAATATGTCTTAAATTTAATCTATTACCAAGTTCTTTTTTTATATAACCTTTGGAATGCAATAGTCCTTCCATAGTATCTTCTTTTTCTTTTTGAGAACCTAATACAGAAATATATACTTTTGCAGATTGTAAGTCATCTGTTAAGTCAACTTCAGTAATAGAAGTAATTGGAGCTATTCTTGAATCTTTCAAATCTTGATTAATAAGAACTGATATTTCTTTTTTTAGTTCTGATGCAATTCTTCTAATTCTAGTTTTATTCATATAGACCTATCTTTCTACTTCTTTATCTATAAATGCTTCGATATAATCTCCAACTTTAATATCATTGTAATTCTCTATTCCTAAACCGCCTTCATAGCCCTGATTTAGTTCTTTAACGTCATCTTTAAATCTTCTAAGAGAAGAAATCACGCCTTCCATAATTACAACATCATTTCTTATAAGTCTTACTTTAGCATTTCTTTGCATTTTACCATTTGTTACATATATTCCCGCAACATTTCCAACTCCAGGAACTTTAAATACATCTCTTATTTCGGAAGTTCCTATTACTTGTTCTACATATTCTGGAGCTAACATACCTTTAATTGCTTTTTCTAGCTCTTCAATAGCTTCATATATTACTCTATATGTTCTAATTTCAATTCCGTGCTCTTCAGCTTGAGCTTTAGCACCTTGATTTGGTCTAACATTAAAACCTATTATTATCGCATTTGAAGCATTTGCAAGCATTATATCAGACTCATTAATACCACCTACAGCACCATGAACAACATTTACTTTAACTTCATCATTTGAAAGTTTTAAAAATGATGATGTAACAGCTTCAATAGTCCCTTTAACATCAGTTTTAACTATTATATTTAAGTCTTTTACTTCACCATCAGAAATCTTATTAAATAATTGATCAAGATTTACTGTAGATGTTCTTCTAATATAATCATCTCTTTCTTTTTCTTTTACTTTGTCAGCAAATTTTTTACCTAATTTTTCATCTTTAATTGCATAGATTTTATCACCTGCTTCAGGAACTTCGGATAGACCTAAAATTAATACAGGAGTGGAAGGTTTTGCTTTTTTTACTTCTCTTTGATTGCTATCAAACATAGCTCTTACTTTACCGGAAGTGCTACCAGAAACTACAAAGTCACCCTTGTTAAGAGTTCCCTTATTAACTAATACTGTAGCTACAGGACCTCTCCCCTTATCTAATTGTGCTTCTATAACGATACCTACTGCATCCCTATTTGGATTAGCTTTTAATTCTTCCATTTCAGCTACAAGTAGTATCATTTCTAATAAATCATCAATACCTTCACCAGTATGAGCAGATACAGGTACCATAATGGTATCTCCACCCCATGCTTCTGGAGTCAATCCATGTTCAGCTAATTCAGACATAACTTTTTCTGGATTTGATTCATATTTATCTATTTTATTAATTGCAACTATTATTGGTGTGTGTGCAGCTTTAGCATGGTTAATAGCTTCTATTGTTTGAGGCATAACTCCGTCATCAGCAGCAACTACAAGTATTGCTATATCAGTTGCATTTGCTCCTCTTAATCTCATTTGAGTAAATGCTTCGTGTCCTGGAGTATCTAAGAAAACTATTTTCTTATCATTCACATATACAGTTGAAGCACCAATATGTTGAGTAATTCCTCCAGCTTCTGATTTTGCTACTTTTGAGTCTCTCATTCTATCAAGTAAAGATGTTTTACCATGATCAACGTGTCCCATAACAGATACAACAGGAGCTCTAGGAGATAAATCTTCTTCTTTATCTTCAAAATCAATACTTGATATATCATCAGAATTGTCTTCTTCTACAACCTTTTCTTCTACTTCTATGTTGAAGTTCATACCTACTTCTATGGCTTGTTCAATACTAATTTGTTGGTTCATATTTAGGAACAATCCCATTTTCATAAGTTCACCAATCACTTGAGTTACTGGTTTATTAATTAATTCTGAAAATTCTTTTACAGTAATTCCCTCTTCAATGTATACAACATCATCATCTTCTTCTGGTACTGTAGCAGAGTATTTCTCTTTTACAGTTTCTTCATTTTTTTGTTGATTTTCTTTTTTATTCTTTTCTTTTTTCTTATTTTTCTTACTTTTTCTTAAAAGTTCTTCATCATATTCTTCTTCGTATTTATCGATTATTATTTCTTCTTTTTTATGTTTTTTATTTTTATCTTCATTTAATTCTTCAAAATACTCTCTTATCAGTTCAAGATTCTCATCTTCTATAACTGCCATATGACTGCTAATTTCTAGACCAAATTCTTCGTGTAAAGTAGCTATTAATTCTTTACTAGATAGGTTTAATTCTTTTGCTAATGCATATACTCTTACTTTTGACATATTACCACCTTTCTACATAGCTTCTAACTCCTGATAAATTTCTTCAGGAACATTACATTTTAACGATCTATTTAATTGCTTATTTTTGATTGTTTTATTTATACATTCTTTATTTTTACAAATATAAGCACCTCTACCATTTAATTTGCCGCTGGTATCTATATTTATTTCACCTGTTTTATTTTTTACGACTTTAATCAGTTGATCTTTAGTTTTATGTTCATTACAAGCTATACATTTTCTTAATTTAAAATTACTCATTTTCTTTGTCTTCGTCTTCTTTTAAATCAGAATCAACTATTTCTGATTCATTAGAATCATTATCCAATTCTATTTCTTGTTTTTCTTCTAATATAGTTGATTCATTTTCTAATAGTTTCTTTTCTAATTCAGGCAATACTTCATCTTTAACAGAATCACCTTTAATATCTATCTTCCAATTTGTTAGTTTAGCTGCTAGTCTAACATTTTGCCCTTCTTTACCAATCGCTAGAGAAAGTTGATCGTCTGGAACGAAAGCAACAGCTTCTTTGTTTTCTTCATCAATGAAGATATCTGAAACTTCTGCTGGTGATAAAGAGTTTGATAGATAAACTTTATTATCTTTACTCCATATTATAATATCTATTTTTTCGTTATTTATCTCTTCAACTATTGAATTTACTCTACTACCTTTTACTCCAACTGCAGCTCCAACAGGATCAATATTTGGATCATTTGCATGTACAGCAATTTTGGTTCTAAATCCTGCCTCTCTAGAAATTGAAATGATGTCAACTATACCAGAACTTATCTCTGGTACTTCTAGTTCAAATAGTCTAGTAACTAAATCTGGATCTTTTCTTGAAAGTATTATTTGAGCTCCTTTTGTTGTCTCTTTAACATCTTTAACATATACTTTAATCCTATCTCCAGGACTAAATTCTTCACCAGGGACCCTTTCTCTTTCAGGTATTACTCCTTCTGATTTACCAAGATCTACATAAATATTATTGAAATCAATTCTTTGCACGGTTCCATTAATTAATTCATGCTTTTTATCAATATAACTATCATAGACTACTTTTCTTTCGAAATCTCTAATTTGTTGAATTACAATATTTTTAGCTTTTTGTGCAGCAACTCTTAAGAATGATTTAGGCATTACTTTAATTTTTACTGTTTTCCCAACTTTAGCTCTTTTAGAATGAACCAAAGCTTCATCTAATGCTATTTGATAATCTGGGTTTTCAACATCATCTTTAGTTTCAACTACTTCTTTTAATGCATAAACTTTTGTATCCCCTGTTTCAGGATTTATAGATATTTCTGCATTATTTGCTTTGTAATTTTCTTCATAGCTTTTTTGTAAAGCTTTTTCTAACGCTTGTAAAATTTCTTCCTTTTTTATTCCTTTTTCCTTTTCAATTTCATCAAGCGCTCTAATAAAATCTTTATTCATAACTCCCTCTAAAATCTTATTACAATTTTTATTATGCTTATGTCTTTCCTATTAAAACTTTTTTCTATTCCATCATCTAGTTCGATTACAATATTTTCTTTATCATATGAAACTAAATAACCTTGATATTCCTTTAATCCATCAATCTTTTTATACAAATGAACACTTATTTCATTACCAAGGTTTCTTCTTAAATCATCATCTGTCTTTAAAGGTCTATTTAAATCTGGTGATGAAACCTCTAGGTAATAACTTGTATCTATTGGGTCTATTTCATCTAGTCTAGTATCTAAATATCTCGACACTATTTCAGTATCATCTAAAGATACGCCATCTTCTTTATATATATAAAATCTAAGTCTGTTTTCTCCATCTTCAAAAACAAATTCAAGATCAATAAGTTCATATCCTAATTGCTCAATTTCTGGTTCTAATTGATTTTTTAGATTTTCAAGAAGCTTATTTTGCATCTGTACTCCTTTAATAAATAAAGAGTGGGCTTAACCCACTCTCTAGTAACTTCTATCATTGTAATTATATCAATTTAGCGCAATATAGTCAAATTATATAGAAAAGAAATCAATCTGATTTGTATCTTGCAAACTATCTAATATATTTGTTTGTTCTAAATATTCTAAAGCTTTTTTGCCTATTTTTGCTCTTTTAGCAAAATCTTCTTTAGATATAAATTCACCTTCTTTTCTAGCATGATCTATTTTAAATGCCATTGACTCAGATACTGTTGGTAATGCTGTAAGCGGAGGTCTAATCAAACCTTTTTCAACCACTACAAAGTTTACAGGATCAGATTTATATAAATCAACGTCTGCAAATTTTATATCTCTAGCATACATTTCTTCAGCTAATTCGTATAAATATATTTTAGATATATCTTCATTATTTTCTTTATCATTTTTAATGGTATCTAATAATAAAGTTAAATAATTTAATCCTTTAGAAATATGTTCATATTTAAAGTCAGAAACCGAATTTGTAAATACTACTGCATAAAAATATTCTGGTAAATGAACCTTAAAATATGCAAGTCTATAACTCATCATTACATACGCAACAGCATGTGCTTTAGGAAACATGTATTTTATTTTTAAACATGAATCAATATACCAATCAGGAACATTATTTTTTTTCATTTCACTTATTTGGTCTTCTTTAAGGCCTTTACCTTTTCTAACCTGCTCCATAATGTCAAATGAAAGTTTTTTATCTAAACCTTTATCTATAAGATAATTCATGATATCATCCCTGGTACAAATTGCTCCCTTTAGATCAGTTGTTCCACTCCTAACTAATTCTTGAGCATTACCTAGCCATACATCGGTACCATGTGATAGACCAGATATTCTTATAAGCTCTTCAAATGTCGTAGGTTTAGTATCATCAAGCATTCCTCTAACAAAAGATGTGCCAAATTCTGGTATTCCTAAAGATCCATTGTTTTTATTTGAATAATCATGTTTTATATTTAGACTTTCTGTTGATGAAAATATGCTCATAGTATCTTTATCACTTAAATCTATTTTGGCAGCATCAACTCCACTCATGTCTGTAAGTAATCTAATCATTGTAGGAACATTGTGTCCTAATAAATCAAGTTTAAGAAGATTACTATCAATTGCATGATAATCAAAATGTGTAGTAATAATACCAATTGAAGCATCGTCTGCAGGATATTGGACAGGTGTAAAATCTTCAATATCTTTATCTTCAGGTACAATTATTAGGCCTCCAGGATGTTGACCAGAGCTTCTTTTAACACCAACTATCATTCTTTTAACTCTATTCATAGAGGCATTATCAGTCTTTATAGTTGTGTCATCCGGGTAGAATTCCTTAAATTTTCTTGCCATACCATAAGCGATATTATCTTGTATAGTTCCAAGCGTTCCTGCCTTGAAAACTTTATTTTTACCAAATAAGGTTTCGGTATATCTATGAATTCTTGATTGATATATAGATGCAAAATTTAAATCTATATCTGGTTCTTTATTACCACTAAATCCTAGAAAAGTTTCGAAAGGAATATCAAATCCATCTCTTTTCATCTCTTCATTACAATTAGGACAATTTTTTGAAGGTAAATCGATTCCAGTTGTATACTTACCATCTGTTATGAACTCACTTATATGGCACTTTTCACATATATAATGTGGTGGCAAAGGATTAACTTCTGTAATTTCTGCCATAGTTGCAGCAAAAGAAGAACCAACACTTCCTCTTGATCCAACTAAGTATCCATCTTCATTAGATTTTCTTACAAGTTTTCTTGCGATTATATATAATGCAGCATAACCATTTGAAATAATAGAATTTAATTCTCTATCAAGTCTTTCTTTAACAATTTCTGGAAGCTCTTCTCCATAAATTCTCTTTGCTACTTGATAAGTTTCTTCAGTAAGTATTTTATCTGCATCTTTAATTTTAGGTGGGAATGTTCCATCAGCAATTGGAGAAATATCACTAATAAGTTCATTCAATTTATGAGTATTGTATATAACTGCATTTTCTCTATCTTCTAGGTCAAGATATTCAAAATTATCAAGCATTTCTCTAGTGTTTTTTAAGTAGAAAGCACCAGAATTTTCTAAACCTCTTTTTCTTGGATAATTTTTTAATATATTTCTGTAAGGATAATCTTTTTTATCTAAATAATATACATCTCCAATAGCAATAAATAATTTATCTTGTTTTTTAGCTAGTTCAACTAACTTTTTATTAATTTCTTCTAAATGTTTTTCATCCTTTATATATCCCCTA
This sequence comes from Helcococcus sueciensis DSM 17243, assembly GCF_000423145.1. GTDB lineage: Bacteria > Bacillota > Clostridia > Tissierellales > Peptoniphilaceae > Helcococcus > Helcococcus sueciensis. The sequence continues at coordinate 43,012 of NZ_AUHK01000001.1, forward strand.
TTTATTAGATGAGTAGAAAAATCATTTGGAACGATGGTTACAAAATCAAAATTACTTAGTTCGTTTAACAAAACTTCATCGCTGTATTTTAGAGATACCAATTTAAATAGTTTTGATTTATAATTTCCTGTTCCAATTAGAAGTCCTTCTCTGCATTCTTTCAATATATTAAACGGTATGCCCGGCTCTCTATAATAATATTCAAGATTAGATTTTGAAACTATTGTATATAGATTTTTAAGTGCATTTTTATCCTTTGCATACATAATATTTTGAAAATTCATATTATGAGAAGTAGGCATCGTAGTTTTAATTTTATTTATTTCATTATTGAATTCAAATCCTAAATCTTTAATTTGTTCAATCATTTTTATAAATATTTCACCTGTAGCCATAGCGTCATCAAGAGCTCTATGATGATTTTGAAGAGATACTTGATATTTAGCAGCAAGTGTTCCAAGTTTATGATTAGTGAATTCCGGATTGATTGCTCTTGAAATATATAATGTGTCGACATAAACAGGTTTATAATCTATACCCAATTCATTTGATTTTTGAATTATAAATCCTAGGTCAAATTCAGCGTTTTGTGCTACTAATACACAATTACCACAAAACTCTAAAAATTCTGGTAATATTTCATGTATTTCTTTTTCATTTATCACCATATCATTAGTTATTCCTGTTAATTCAGTAGTAAAGTTTGATAATGGTTCTTTAGGATTTACAAAAGTTTGATATTTATCAATTATTTTTCCATTCCTTATTTTAACTGCACCTATTTCAATGATTTTATCAGTGAAATTTGAAAGGCCTGTAGTCTCAATATCAAATACTACAAAATCTTTATCAGTTATATCTTCATTTTTATAATTAGTTAATAAACTAGGATAATCTTCATAAATATTTGTTTGTAAACCTAAATTTAATTTAATAGAGTTTTTCTTAGCAGCTTTATAAATTTCAGGATAGGATTGAACATTGAACAAATCTGTAATGCCAACAGAAGTATGCCCAAAAGATTTCAGCCTTTTGAATAGTTTATTTATATCTACAATAGATTCAAGTTGTGTATATTTTGAATGTATGTTAAATTCAATTCGTTTGTTATCTTCTAGGTCAACTTTTTCAGGTAAAATAATTTCTTCTATTGAAGATACATTTATAAGATTTGTTTTAGCATATTCATCGTATTTATATACACCTGAAACAACGACTCCCATATCTTCTTTGAAATTATCTTTAAAATAATCTAATTTATCGTTTTTAACATATACTTTGCAAGATACAGCATTTGATCCATTATCTAAATCAAAGCTTACAAAAGCACCATTTTTAATTACGAAATAGCTAAGTTCATAAACCTGCCCTTTTATTGCAATTTTATCTGTATCTTCTTCTAAATCTTCTATATCTGTAAATGTTTTAGGAGCGGATTTTATAAAACCAAATTTAAAATTTCCGGTGTCTGCATCAATACTATTATTTAGATTTTTGTTTTCATTTTTTTTACTTAATTCTTCAGCTTTTTTTATTTCATTATTTAATTCAATCTCTTTTTGTTTTTGAATTTCATCAAAATCTATATCATTTATTTTATGATTTTTTTTGAGTTCAATAGAATATTCTAGCTTCTTCATTTTACTCATAAATGATTGAAATGTAGAATTATCAATATAATATTCTTTTTCCTTTTCATCATTAAAAAGAACTGTACAGAGATTTTCTTTAGTCTCACATTCTAAATTTGGATAAATATTATTAAAATATTCCAAAATATTATCAAGATATGTTATATTAAATGATAAATTCAAACCATATCCACCAAGTTTTTCATTAAAAAAAATATCGATTAAAGATTCATCAATTATATTTCTAGATAAAAAACTTATTTCTAATTCATTTTCCATTTTAAAAAACGAAACTTCATCTAAAATAAGTTTCGTTTTATACTTTTCATTGAATTCATTTAGTATATTACTAAAATTCATTTAATTCCCCCTAAAACAAATTAATAAGATCCTTTATTGAAACTATAGCTATTAAACTCAAAAGTAAAATAAATCCGATAATAGTAATAGTTTGTTCGAACTTTTTATTAATTGGTTTTCCAATAATCATTTCTATAAGTGTAAACACCAGTTTAGATCCATCTAAAGCAGGTATCGGTAGTAAATTGAAAAAGCCAAGATTTATTGAAATAAATGCACTGAATAACATAAAAGATGCAAATCCCATATCTAATGTCTGTCCAACTTGTTTTACTACACCTATTGGACCTGAAAGTTGATTAAGTCCGAATAAACCTGTAAATAAACCTTTTAGCCCTTGCCATATTGATCCAATTATAAAAAACACCATATTCCATGCATAAAGTAAATTACTTGAGAAACTGTTTATAATTTTTGGTGTTATACCAATTATTTTACCGTTTTGGGACTCAATAGGAGTTAATTTAAAATCTAATATATCTCCATCTCTATCTATTTTTATAGAAATTTCACCATTTGATTCATTAATATATTGATTAACTTGATTAAATAAATGAACATTTTTATTGTCAATACTTAATATTTTATCTCCTGAGATTATACCAGATTCTGCTATTGGCATATCAGAGCTTACAGTATCTATAGTAGTGGATGCGTGTCCTTGAAAAGATGCTATTAAAAATATTATTATAAATGCATATAATAAATTAACAAATGGTCCTGCAAATACAGTCAAAAATCTTCTGATAGGTGCTGAGTTTTCAAAAGCTCTTGGGTCATCTGAAGAAGAATCTTCTCCTTCCATGCTAACATATCCCCCTATAGGGAGAGCTCTTAAAGAATATTTTGTTTCACCTTTTTGTTTACTAAAAATATTTGGCCCCATGCCAATTGAAAATTCATTAACTTTTATATCTGATAGTTTCGCTCCTAAAAAATGTCCACCTTCATGGATTGTAATAAGAAACAGAAACATCAATAAACCTGCTATTATACCTATCATAAAACAAACCTCATTAAATAATCTAATAAATAAATTAATGGAGCAATTAATAGTAGAGAATCAAATCTATCCATTATTCCACCATGTGCTTTTAAAATATTAGAATAATCTTTTATACCTATATCTCGTTTAATATGCGATGCAAATAAATCACCTATTTGTGAAATTGCTGAAACCATAATAGAAAATATATAAATTAATATGCTATGTTCAATTTTAAATACATTTACAAATAATATTGTAAATAAAACTGAACCAATAATACCGCCAATTGCTCCTTCAATAGTTTTTTTGGGACTTAGTCTTTCAATTAATTTATGTTTTCCAAACAATATACCGGAAAAATATGCAAATGTATCAGTTACTGAACTGATTAGAAATGAGAACAATACCCATCTCATATCATGGATTAATCCCAATAAAATGTAAGGAAATGTAATGTAGCAAAACATGAATATATTTGAAAGTAAAGATTGAAACTTCATATCTTTTTTTAATACATATAATACAAATAAGAGTATAAAATAAATAGCTATACTTACAAATAATAAACTTACATCAATATAATTTGCTGACAGTATAAATATTATATTAAAGCTTATCGCAATATTTAATAAGCTTTCAAAGCCTATTTTTTTTAATGCATTGTCCATTTCTAAAATAGACAATACGGATAAAACAGTAATACCTAATAACAATATATACTTATTAATTAATGAAATAAAAAGAATAAATAAGAATATAAATATTCCTGTAATTACTCTTTTATGTAAATCACTCATTTAACCCACCATATCTACGATCTCTTTTTAAAAATTCTACAATACAATCTTTTAATATATCTTTGTTAAAGTCTGGCCATAATGTATCTATAAATAAAAGTTCTGCATAAGCAAGTTGATATAGCATAAAGTTTGAAAGTCTTTGATCTCCACCAGTTCGAATCAATAAGTCTATATCAGGTAAACCTTTTGTATCAAGATATTTAGAAATAGTATTTTCATCCATCTCTTCAATAAATATCTTATTATTTTGAACATCATCGATAATTTTTTTTGAAGCTCTTAACAATTCATCCTTAGCTCCATAATTTATGCCTATATTTATAATAAGACCAGTATTATTTTTTGTTTTATTCATTGCATGATTTATAGCAGTTTGATTTACTATATTTAATTTTGAAATATCCCCCATTATTACAATTTTTGCATTATTTTCATGAAGTCTATCCAAATATTCTGTAATGAATTTATTTAACAAATCAAAGATAGCTTTGACCTCTGAAATTGGTCTTTTCCAATTTTCAGTAGAAAAAGCATATAGACTGATTACTTCGACTCCAAAATCGCTACAAGCTTCTGCAATCTCTACAACTCTAAGTGCTCCTTCTTTGTGACCTTCTGTTCTCTTTAGATCACGTTTTTGGGCCCATCTGCCATTACCATCCATAATCATAGCTATGTGTTTTAATGAGTATTCTTGTATGAATTTTTTAATCTGTTTATCTTCCATATGCTTTACCAAATTATACTGTTAATAATTCTTCTTCTTTTTGTTTAGTTATATCTTCTATTTTCTTTATGAATTCATCTGTTAAATCATCAATTTCTGATTCATATATCTTCTTTTCATCTTCTGAAATTTCTTTATTCTTTTCAGCTTTCTTTACAGCATCCATAAGATCTCTTCGAATATTTCTAACTCCAATTTTTGAATTTTCAGACTTTTGTTTTACTTCTTTAACAAGATTTTTTCTTGTATCTTCTGTTAATTCTGGAAATGGTAATCTAATTACTTTACCATCATTTGATGGTGTAATTCCAATATTTGAAGCTAATATAGCCTTTTCAATACTTTTAATTTGTGATGCATCCCAAGGTTGAATAACTAATAATCTTGCCTCTGGGACAGTAATAGTAGCTGCATTTCTAATAGGTGTTTCTACTCCGTAATAATCAAAATTTATATTTTCAACAATTGATGGATTAGCTCTACCAGCTCTTATATTATTTAGAGCTTCTTTGTAACCATTAATATGTGATTCTAAATTTTTTTTATTATCAGAAATTAATTTATCTATCATATTATTGACCTCCTACATAAGTACCAATTTTTTCGCCTTTTACAACTCTAACTAAATTATATGGATCATCTATACCAAATACTACAAGTGGCATGTTGTTGGATTGACATAAAGATACAGCTGAAGAATCCATGACTTGTAAATTATTTGATAAAATCTCTCTATAAGATAGTTTATCATATTTTACTGCATCATTATACTTATTTGGATCTTTATCATAGATTGCATCTGTACCTGTTTTCCCTAACAATATCGCAGAAGCACCGATTTCAAGCGCTCTTAACGCTGCCGTTGTATCTGTTGAGAAATAAGGATGACCTGTACCAGCTGCAAAGATTACAATTCTTTTCTTTTCTAAATGTCTTATTGCTTTACGAACTATAAAAGGTTCTGCAACTTCATTCATTTGAATAGCAGTTTGAACTCTAGTTTCAAGACCTAAAGATTCTAGAGCAGATTGTACTCTTAAAGCGTTCATAACTGTACCTAACATACCTATATTATCTGAAACAGTTCTATCCATATCTTCTGTATTGCGGCCTCTCCAGAAGTTTCCACCACCTACCACAATACCTATCTCTACTCCAAGTTCATGAACTTCTTTTAATGTTTTAGCAATTTCATTAATGGCCTCATCGTCCATACCAAAGCCTTTTCCTGCAGCTAAAGCTTCTCCGCTTAGTTTAATTAATACTCTTTTATTAATATACATATAAATCTCCATATTTTAAAAGAGAACATAAAAATGTTCTCTTTATTGTAAGTGTAATAGATTATTGACCCTTCATTTGGCTTGCAACTTCTGCTGCGAAATCTTCTTCTTTCTTTTCGATTCCTTCACCAACTACGAATCTCTTGTATTCTAATACTTCAATTGTTCCACCTAATTTTTCTGATTCTTGAGCAATTGCTTCTTCAACAGAAACTTCAGGATTTAATACAAATGGTTGTTCATAAAGAGCATATTGAGAATCTATTTGTGTATTATCTTCGATAAATCTAGCAATTTTACCAGGAATAATTTTATCTAAAATTTGTTCTGGTTTACCTTCTGCTAATAATTCTTTCTTAATTTCAGCTTCTTTTTCAGCTAACACTTCATCTGTAATTTGTAATCTTGAACCAAATTCAGGAATTGTCTTTAATGGTTTTCCTAAAATTTCATTTTCTTCATTTAAAACTTTTAATTGACCTTTTAATGCTGATAATTCACTTTCAACAAATTCGTGTGTGAATTCTTTATATGAAATATATTCTGGTCCTAATGCAGATACGTGCATTGTAATTTGTTGAATTAATTTTTCTGCACCTTTTTCTGTAGCTTCACTATCAAATTTAGCTTTTAATACAACACCATTTTTATTATTGAAGTGCATATATCCATAAATATATTCATTTTCATTTGCTATATAATTTACAACTCTTCTAACAACGATATTTTCACCGATTTTAGCAATTTGTTCTTTAATGAAATCTTCAAAATTTTGACCATCAATTGTTGATTTATTTAATTCTTCAATTGTGTCAATTTGATTTTCATAAACATGATTTAATATTTTATCAGATAATTCAATAAATCCTTCGTTTTTAGCTACAAAGTCAGTTTGTGTATTAATTTCAAGTAAAGTACCTTTTTTATGATCGTCAGAAACTTTTAATTTCATGATACCTTCGGCTGCTACTTTACTAGCTTTTTTAACAGCTTTAGCTTCTCCTCTTTCTCTTAAAAGTTCAATCGCTTTATCAATATCGCCATTTGTTTCAACTAATGCATTTTTTGCATCCATCATACCAGCACCAGTCATATCTCTTAATTCTTTTACTTGTTTTGCTGAAATTGACATATGTCCTCCTAATTATATATATTTATTTGTTTACATATATTTATAGGAAGTAGTTAAACTACTTCCTATTCATTTATAATTATTTTATTCTTCGTCAGAAACTTCTTCAGATTCTTCAGCTACTTCTTCTTCACTGATAACTTCTTCATCTTCTACTTTTTCTTCAGTTTCATTAGATACTTCAAACTCTTCTTCATAAGATAATGATTCTCCTTGTTTACCTTCGATGATTGCATCAGCCATAGCTGCAGTAATTAATTTTACAGCTCTAATTGCGTCATCATTACCAGGGATTGGATAATCTACATCGTCTGGATCTGTATTTGTATCAACTATACCAACTATTGGAATACCTAATCTTCTAGCTTCTCTTACAGCGATATATTCGTTTTTAGGATCAACTACAAACATTAAATCTGGTATACCTGGCATATCTTTAATACCACTTAAATATTTGTTTAATTTTTCTAGTTCTCTTTCTAAACCTATAACTTCTTTTTTTGGTAGTAAATCAAAAGTTCCATCTTCTGACATTCTTTCGATTTCTTCTAATCTATTAATTGACTTTTTGATTGTTTCATAGTTAGTTAACATACCACCTAACCATCTTTGTGAAACATAGTATTGATCAGCTCTTTTTGCTTCAAATTCGATAGCATCTTGAGCTTGTTTCTTTGTACCTACAAATAGTATATTACCACCATCAGCAGCAACTTGTCTTACTACTTCATAAGCTTCATCTACTTTTTTAACAGTTTTTTGTAAGTCAATGATATAGATACCATTTCTTTCTGTAAAAATAAATTTTTTCATTTTAGGGTTCCATCTTCTAGTTTGGTGACCAAAATGTACCCCTGCCTCTAATAAGGACTTCATTGGAATAACTGACATATTCTCTCCTTTGTGTTTTTTATTTGCCTTCCATCACCCTTTTACTTATCTAACCTATAAAATAGGCACACAGATAAAAACAAATGATGTGATTATTTGACTTGATTAGTATATCATATGATTTATATATTTTCAAGTAATTAACTATGTTTTCAAATATTTAATTGTAAAAAAAAATGCCGCCAAACTAAATTGATAATTTGACAACATCTTTATTTTATTTTTTAAATAATGAACTAACTAAACCTTTTATTAAACCAAATTTATTTGTAGATTTTGATGCTGATCCAACAAATCGGGAAGCAGTATCTGCAACTGCAATACCAACAACTTCTACTGTATCAGAAATGTTAGTTGTAACATTTGATACTGAGGAAGTTACATTGTTAACATCATATAACACTGATGAAATTTGAGGACTAACATCTTCTACAAGTCCATTGGTATTATCTAGAATATTGTTAACATTATTTGTTATCTTTGGCAAGTCTTTTATAGTTTGGTCTATACTAAATTTATTATCTTCTAAAGTTTTATTTAGATTTTCAACTGTTTTACCAAGTGCCATAAATAGTTTTGCTAAGAAAACTAATGCAACTATACCAGCTAATATTAATAAAAATATTAGTACTTCATTTAAAGTAAATGAAACATTAACTGCTAATGGTAGTAGCATAAGTGCCTCCTATTTTTTCTTGTCAGCTTCAGCTTTTTCTTCCTTAGCTTTATCAGAAACTTTCTTAGCCCCTTCTTCAACTTTTTTTGCTGCTTTGTCAACACCTTTAGCAGCTTCAGATTTAGCTTCATTTGCTTTCTTTGTAGTTTCTTCTTTAACTTCTTTAGCTTTTTTTTCAGCTTTTTCTTCTACATCAGAAGTAACTTTCTTTAAGTCAGTAAGCTTTTCTTCACTAAATTTATTGAATTTATTTAATGCTTCACTATAAGTTTCTTGAACTGTATCACTTAATTCATTAGATTTAGTTTTAATTGTATCAACTGATTTTTCAGCAACATCTTTAATATCTTTTCTAGTTTCTTTACCAGATTTTGGAGCAAATAAAACACCTGCTGCTGATCCAACTAGCGAACCTAACGCTACTCCTACACCCACTTTTGCGGCTGTATCTAATCTTTTCTTTCTATCTATTTCTCTTTGTTTTGCAACAAAATAATCTTTTATTGACATGTTCTTTTCCTCCCTTTTATTAAAAATCCACAAATGACCGAAATTATACCTTCGTATGTGAAGGTGGGCTACCTGTCATAGATATCTGCAGTCCATTTAAGGCTTTGCATCAAAATACAAACTCCGGATGCCCTTATAAATAGTGTAGGTTAATTACAAAATCATTTGTGGATATATATATTATAACAAATAAAATATAACATTTAAAGTTTTAGAATATTTTTTTGCCATTTATAGTATAATTAAAATAATGGAGGAAGAAATGACTAAAAAAGCTAATATTTTTGCAAATCTTTACCAATTATCATTTGAAGTAAAAGAAAAAGTTATAAAAGAACTTATAGATAATGATATTGATGTATCTGAGACTTTTCATCCTGATGCAGATTTTAATATTGTTATCGGCGGAGATGGTACTTTTATTAAAGCTGTACATGACTCAGAGTTTTCAAGTATACCATTTATTGGTATCAACACTGGACACTTAGGGTTTTATAATGATGTTAAATATTATGAAGTTGAAGAAGCTATAAAGAAATTAAAAGAAAATGATTTTATACTAAATCATTTAAAAGTTATTGATTGTGAAATTATAACTGATGATAAAACTTACACTTACAATAGTATTAATGAAATTGTTTTAAAAGCTAAGTATACAAGCATCATGAACTTTGATTTATATGTTGACCATGTTAAACTTCAAACTTTTGCAGGAGATGGAATTTTATTTTCTACCCCATCTGGTTCTACAGCATATAATTTATCAGCTGGTGGAGCTTTACTTTGTCAAAATTTAAATGCTTTTCAAATTACACCACTTGCTGCAATAAGATCCTCTCTTCATAGATCTCTTGATAAGAGCTTGGTAGTACCAAAAGAAACTTTGATTAGACTTGTTCCTAAATCAAGAGGTGATGTTCCATTTTCAATTGGTGTTGATGGAATTCATAAAGAACATGACAATATACGTGAAATTAATATTAAACTAAGTGATAAGATTATAAATAAAATTGTATTTAACCCAGATTGGTTCTGGATTAATATTAAAGAAAAATTCATATAATAATAAAAAACGCAGATGATTTGTTTTTAGATCATCTGCTTTTTATATACTTAATTGTATTAATCAATATTTTGCACTGCATAATCAAGAATCCTTGTACCTATTGGAGCGGCGTTACTTCCTGATGCTTCGTCTTGATGTTCAATAACAATAATTATTGTATACTTTGGTTCTTCAGCTGGAGCCATTCCCATAAACCATGTATTATATGAACCTTGTCCATTTTCTGCTGTACCTGTTTTAGCAGCAAGGCTTGTTTCAATATAGTCCGTATAATTATTATATTCTGCAGTACTTTTCATATAAGATTTAATAATATTTGCATATTGAGATTCTACTTCACTTGATAGGACTTCTTCTTTTGTTGGTAACTCGATTCCACTTCTTACAACCTTATCAACTAAAATTGGTTTCTGTACTATTCCTTTATTAGCAATCCCATTAACAATTAGGCTCATATCTAAAGGATTTACATAAGTTAATCCTTGTCCAAATGCAGCATTTCCTTTATCTATTGCAGATAATGAATCTTTAAATGGAAATTCAGATTGAACAATATTTAATGGAAAATCAAATTTTTTTCCTATCCCAAAGTCAAGTATGGCTTTTCTAAAATCGGCATTAGAAACAAGTTGAGACTTTTCATAATAATAGGTATTAGCTGAAACATTAAGAGCTTTTTCTAAATCCATTTCTCCATATATACCATTATCAAAATTATATACACTATGGCCATCTATAGTAGCTTCTCCTGTATCATAATAGTCTAAATCTATACCACTTCTTAAAAACACTAAAGAGCTTAGCGTTTTAAAAATTGAACCTGGCTCATAGTGACCTTGAGTAGGTCTATTTAATAATTCTCCATTTTTAGAGTTTATAATTTGTTCCCAATCTTCATCTATATTATTGACATTTAATGTAGGTTTAGACACCATTGCTAAAATTTTTCCGGTATTTGGATTTGATACTATTACAGATCCTGATAAATCACCTAATAAATCATATGCATATGATTGTAAATCATCATCTATCGTTAGATACACATCATTACCATCAACCGGTTTGATAAGACTATCTATCTTAGTGAAAAAATCTTTATTGTTGTTTATATTTAATAAGTCTGTATTATAAGATGCTTCAATACCACTTTTTCCGTATTTGCTTGAATTATATCCAATAATACTAGAATACATAAAGTTATATCTATTTATTCTTTGATAACTATCATCTACTTTTTTTGAATATGCAAGTTCTAAACCATTTTTATCATATATAGTTCCTCTTTTGATAGTTGATTCATCTATAAAATTTCTTGCATTTCTAGAATCATTATTCAAATCATTTGACTTAAATAGTTGAAAGTAAACAAGATAAAGAGAAATAGCTAAAAATAGTCCTATAATAGTATAAAGTAAAAATACTATTTTTCTATTTTTTGAATTTTTCATTTCCTTCACCTGCTTTCTGTGATAAATATTGCAATATAGAAAGTAATATGAAATTAGAAACTGTTGAGCTTCCTCCATAACTTAAAAATGGTGTTGTAATACCAGTTAAAGGTATTAATTTTAATATTCCACCAAACATAATAAGTGCCTGCATTGCATATATTAATCCTATCGATAAAGATAAAGAGCTATAATATTTTGAAGAAAATTCTAGAGAAAGTTTTAATGTTTTATAGAATAATAAAATATACATCAATATAATTGAAAATCCCATAAACATACCCATTTCTTCAATTATAGCTGTAAGTATAAAGTCAGATTCAACCACTGGAACTAAATCTGGCATACCTAATCCTATGCCTGTTCCAAAAAATCCCCCACTTGCGATTGCAAAAAGTGACTGTATTATTTGATAACCTCTTTCATTGAAGTCTTTCCATGGATCAAGCCATATATCAATTCTAACTTTGATGTGTGGCAATACAAGGGATGCTAAATAAACACCAACTAAAGCTAAAATAATATTGAGGACTATAAAAATATAGCGTTTTTCGAAAATAAACATATTTGAAATTAATAGCCCAAAGAATATCATAGCTGTTCCCAATTCTCCTTGAAGAAAGAATAATAAAGCAAATATATATGTTGATAATATTAAATAATATTTTCCTATTCTATTTCTTGTAAATTCATCATATTTATAATAATAAGATGCAATCATAAATATAAATGAAATTTTTCCAAATTCAGATAGTTGTAAAGAAAAAAGTCCACCAACATCTATCCAATTTTTAGCTCCCCCAGATGTAAAACCTAATGCGAGAGTTACTATAAAAGTAAGTGTAGTTATAATAAAGAACAATAAAAATTTTCCTTTTAATATTTTGTCAAAAAATTTCATAAAATAATATACTATTAACAAAATTACGAGTCCTGATAAATACCAAATAATATGTTTTATAACAAGATTGCTTGATAATCTCATTATCATAATCACACTTATTGAATATAACATATTTACAATTAATATAAATGTAGAATCCGATTTTGTAATTTTTGGAATATAAATATTACTAAACAATGTTGCAAATACAAAGGCAATTGAAAGATAAATTGATATCATATTTACTTCTTCATTTGAAAGAATAGCTAATAATATTCCAAATATTTGAAACATAAATAAACTTGTTATTATTGATCTATTGTATGATTTTTTATAATTGAAAGTAAATACATTTCTAGACATTTCCATATTAGTTTCCGCCTTGAGTATTATTTGTAAATGAATTATTATAATTCATATTTTTATCATTTACATCGCTTTCTTCTTCAATAAATGTTAATCTAAAGTCTGCTATATCTACAATGTCGCCATCAAGTAGCTCTAAATTTTCATGTATAAGCTCTCCGTTTAATATTGTTCCATTTGAAGAATCTAAGTCAATGATATAGTAAGCATTTCCAGATTTTACAATTTCTGCATGTTGCGCAGATACCATTGGACTTTCTAACACTATATCATTAGAAAATGATCTGCCTATTCTAGTTACATTTTCTAATAAAAATCTTTTATCGTTTTGATTACTATGACTTACAATTAAAATATTTCTTTTAATTTTATCATTATGATCTATATTTCCTATATCAAGTACTATAAGTTTAACAATAATATAAATATAGTATAAAACGATAAATACAAATATAAATTTAAAAAATGTAGAAATTATTGTATATAAATTAATGTCTGCAATTATGTCATAAAAGAAAAAATTTCTTATTGCATTTAATATTTCTCTCATATTCACTCCTTATCGTATATTATACCAAAAAATAAGGAAGAAATATCATTTCTTCCTTACAATTTAGTTATATTAAATTTATAGTAATATTTGAATATATCTTATTCTACTGATTTTATTTTGTTGTTAGCTGTATTAAAGATTTCATTTACCATATCATCTCCAGCTTCTTTTGTATCAGCGTTTGAATAGATGTATAATTTAATCTTTGGTTCTGTTCCAGATGGTCTTAAAACATACCATGAGCCATCACTTAAAATATATTTTAATACATCAGATTTTGGTAATCCAGTTTCGTCATTTTGATAGTCGATTACTTCTACTAATTCCTGACCACCAATTTCTTTAATAGGATTTTCTCTAAAATCTTTCATTATTCTAGAAATAAGTTTTTGTCCATCTAATCCTTCTAATACTATAGAGATTAGTTTTGCTCCGTGATATCCAAATTCATCAAATAATTCTTCTTGTACATCAAGCAATGATTTACCTTGAGATTTATAGTAAGCTGCCATTTCAACTATCATCATAGCAGATGATATCGCATCTTTATCTCTAACTTTTGATCCATATGAATAACCTATACTCTCTTCAAATCCGAATACAAATGTTTTTTCATTATTTTCATCCCATTTATTAGCTGGAGCATATATATTCTTAAATCCTGTCAATACATTCAATGAGTCAACATTGTATTTTTTAGCTATTTTATCAGGTAAGTCTGATGTAACAATAGATTTAACTATTGCAGGTTTATCAGGCATTTCACCTCTTTCATGAAGTCTAGATAAAATATAATATGTTAATAGTGAACCTATTTCATTACCAGTTAAAAATTGATACTCTCCATCTTTATTTAAAACTTCAAGAGCAGTTCTATCTGCATCTGGATCTGTTGCAATTAATAACTCAGCTCCCTTTTCTTTCCCTAAAGCTTCAGCATATTTAAAAGCTTTTGGATCTTCTGGATTTGGATAGCCAACTGTTGTAAAATCAGGATCTGGATTTTCTTGTTCTTTAACAATGTATATATTTTCAAACCCTCTTTCTTGTAATATTCTTCTTACTAATTTATTTCCAGTACCATTAAGTGGTGAATATACAACTTTTACAGATTTATCAATATTTTCATCTTCAATTTTCAAATTAAGCACATCATCGATGTATTCATCAATAATTTTTTCGTCTAATATTTCAATTAAACCACTATTTACACCTTCATCAAATTCGATTATTTTTACATTACTATAATCACCGATTTTTTCAATATTATTTAATATTTGATCTGCTATATTATCTAAAATTTGAGATCCTTCTTCCCAATATGCTTTATAACCATTGTATTCTTTAGGATTATGTGATGCAGTTATCATAACGCCTGAAATGGTATTTAATTTTCTAATAGTATAGGAAAGTACTGGTGTAGGTGTAATATCTTTGTGTATATATACTTTTATTCCATTTGCAGCCAAAACAGAAGCAGTAATTTCAGCAAATTCTCTAGATTTATGTCTTACGTCATGAGAAATAGCAACACCTCTTTGTGCAGCCTCTTCACCATATGAAAGTATTGTATCTGCTAGACCTTGAGTTGCTAAAGAAACAGTGTATTTGTTCATTCTATTAGTACCTGCTCCAATTTTTCCTCTTAATCCTGCTGTACCAAATTTTAACTTTTGATAAAATCTATCTTCAATTTCAGTTTCATCATCTTTAATAGATAGTAGTTCTTCTTTAGTTTTATCATCAAAATATTTATTATTTAACCATTCTTCATAAATTTTTCTATATTCCATAAATCCTCCTAAATTATATATACATTTGTTGTATATGATTCCAATTTTATATTATTAACATCTTCATCAACAAATCCATTTGAAAAGATTAATTTAATTTCGTCCTTATCAGTTAAATCCTTCATATTAATATCTTCAATATTTTTAGATACATTGTGTAATATTAAGAAAGAATTTTTACCGTCATCAATAATATAGCCAAGTACATAGTCTTTAAGATTATCTATAAAGGAAATCTTTTCTCGTACTTCATCACCTGTTTTCATATTAAAAATCCCTAAATCTTTTCTCAATTTAATTATATCCTTAATCTTTAAGAATAAATCATAATTTTTTTCCTTAAGAGACCAGTCAATACCATTTATATCTGTAGATGCGTTATACGAATTATGGTTTAATTTTTTAGTTCTTAGGAATGAATTTCCTGAATGGAAAAATGGTAATCCTTGACTTGTCATAAGTATTGAAAATGCCATATAGGTTAAATCATTAATATTTTCTTCTGAAACACCAGTTTTTACTAATTTATCATAGAAAATTAAATTATCATGTGCGTTAAAGTAATTAATAACTTCTAAAGGATTTTCAAAATTTGTATCCATCTCATCCATTGGTACGGATCCAGCAATTCCTACTTGCATTTGATATTTATTATAATATTCACCTTGTAAATAACCTCCTACAGTGCCGTCATTATCTCCTTTAAATGCATCTCTAAAAAATGGATTAAATATTGCAAAATCTTTTCCTTTTTGAGATCCAATATTTACTTGTTTATTATAATCTAGAGGACTTGGATTTGCCATCCATGGCTCTCCATATATTAAAATATTAGGATTATATTCCCTAAGTACTCTAATTATTTCCATAAGAGTATCAATATCGGTTAATGCCATTAAATCAAATCTAAACCCATCTATTTTATATTCTTTAGCAAGATACAATAGTGAATCAATAATGAATTTTCTAACCATAGGTTTTTCGGATGCGATTTCATTTCCACAACCTGAACCATTAGCAAATACAGAACCTTCCATTCTATAATAATAATTTGGAACTAATGTATTAAACACTGAATCAAAAGTTTTAAAAGTATGATTATAAACTACATCTAAAACTATAGACATTCCTTTTTCATGGTAGTTTTTAATCAAAGTTTTAAATTCTCTAATTCTTGAGTATGGGTCATTTGGATTAGTTGAAAAAGAACCTTCTATATTCATATAAAGCTCTTGGTCATATCCCCAGTTATAGTTACCAGGATATTTAGATAAAGGTTTCAATTCATTCACAGTAATATAATCTGTAACGGGTAGTAAATGAACATGTGTTACACCCAATTCTTCAAAGTGGTCAATATTTGTTGAGACATTATTACACTTTGTTCCAATTTCTGCAGCACCTAAAAATAGTCCCCTATTAATAGCTCCAGAATTTTCATTTATAGATATATCTGCGACATGAGTTTCAACTATAATAGCCTTATCTTTATCATTAAAAGGAATATAATGATCTTCAAATCCTTCTGGATTTGATTTTTTTAAGTCGACTATAGCGCTTCTTACACTATTAGCTGAAGTAGAAAATGAATATGGATCACAAACTTCACTATTATTAAGAATATATGTATAGAACATAGATTCTAAATCACCTTCAATTTCACACTCAAATACTCCATCTTCATCTTTTTTCATTTCAAAAACTTGTCTTTGCAAAGTTGAATAATTTTGATATAAGGCAAGTTTTACTTGTTTCTGAGTTGGAGCCCATACTCTAAATATCGATTTTTCTTTAGAGTATATTAAACCTAACTCCTTATCAGTATATATTTCGTTAATCTTCTGCATCTAATTCTCCAATTTTGTATACAAATTCTTCTATAGATTCTTTATCATTTTGATTTATTATTTTTTTCTTATTATCATAAATTTTACTAAACCAATCTTCATAATTTCTATAGTCATTTAAAGCTTTTTCAAGCTCATCAACATATTCAAATAAATCTTTCAATATAAAATTCGAATCATTAAAATAATATATTGAGTTATATATAATATCTATATCAAAAGGAAAATCATTCTTTGATTGATATCGATAAAAGTCAAACATTTCTTTTATTTCAGGATTATTATCTAAATATTCATACATATTATATTTATTATTGAATATGATATTGTCTCTAGTTTCTCCAAATTTATAAACACTAATATCAAATTTATAAAAATCACTATTATGAAAAGAACTTACTGATTCCAAGATATTTGCACCACTCAATATTGATTTATAAAGAGTTATATCACTGGTATTCATATTTAATAATTCTAATTTCTGATTTATATCACATGCTGGTATAGCATATGTTGCTTCAGTCATATTATAATTTTTAATGAATATAATTTTCATCTTATCTTTTATATAAAGATCATTATTAATTAAATTCGATAATGCATTTATGAATGAAATTGTTTCTTTAGCGATATAATAATTAGGATAAGATTTTCCACCAAAGAAATAAATTCTTTGTGGAATATCCAAATTAGGATTTTTCTTTAATCTAAAATACGTCAAAGCTATTCCCAATGCTGATAATATCTGTCTTTTATTTTCATGAAAAATATCCATATGCATTACAAATGGAGAATCTACATTAATTAGATTTTTATCTATTCCAAGTCTATCTAATAGCTTAATCTTATTTTCTTTCTTTATATTATAAAAGTCTTTAGCTGAAGAATCTAAATGGTTAAAATTAGGATTACTTTCCCTTTGAGTACTTTCTTTCAAATATTGTTTTGAATCATAATTAATTTGTACAAATTCAATTTTAGAATTATAAGCGAAATATAATTCTTTTAATTGATTATTTTGCATTAAAAATATATGATCTTCAACTACTGTAAAAATATTCTTAGAAATAAAATATATAATATTATTCATATCAACTTTACCTTCATGAATGATTAACAAAGGCTTTGTATTTAATATTTTCTTTTCTTCTAAGTTTTCTTTCACATATTTATCTAATTTATAAATAGTATCAATTAGATATGGACAAACTTCACTTAACAATGAAATATCCCAAGTCTCAAATGATTCTGGTAATATGGATAATTGCATATATACAAAAGTTTTTTTTGCAATCGAAACAGCTTTCGAAAATTCTATTCCGTACTTATTTGTTAAGTAATAAATGTAGAATATTTGAGCGAATGCGGGATGAATATCATTAATTTGAATTTTAATATACTCGTGAATTTTCTCAATATCATCACTCATATATTTTTTATATTTTTTTAATATATCTTGAATACATGCACTAGCAAAGAAAATTTCCTGAGTTAATCTAAGTTTTTTACCTGAAAGATTTCCCTCACTTGGATATAGAAATTCAACAATAGAATTAGCTCTAATTATATCATTATAAGCATTATTTATTTCACCTTTAGAAAATTCATCAAAATTAATATCTGTCTTAGAATAAGATTTCCATAGTCTTAAAGTATTTACTCTGTTAGAGTCATTTGAAACTATAGGTATATCGTAAGGTATTGCTTCAACCTGATAGTCGGAAAAATTTATATTATGACTAAATCCTTTTTCATGCTCCCAAGGATTTTTATTAACTTTCCAATCATCTGGCTTTTCAATTTGCTTACCATTTATGATTTCTTGTTTTAACATACCTTTTCTATATCTAAGTCCATACGCATATACATTTTTATGGTGATTTGTAAGCGCACTAAGTAAATAGCTTGAGATTTCACCCAAATCACCAAATCCTAAAGCAAATTCTAAATCTTGTTGTTTTATATTTTCAAAATTAATTTCATGTTTATCTAATATTTCTTTAACATCATTTAATAAATCAAGTTTTATTAAATTTTTATATAAATTCTCACCAAAAGAATATTCAAATGAAAGCACATATATTCTTTTACTTGATATATTATCGTATAAAGAATGAAACCATTTTTCACCAATTATTTGTCTAAGACTATTAGCTAATGCAATAAAAACTTCTGCATCTCTGGCATGCTTAAAATCTTTAGCGAATAATTTAAAAAGATTGTTTTCAATTGTTTTTTCTAAATCATAATTTGTCACAACTACTCCTCATGCTACAAGCTTTTATACAGTTTGATATAATCTTTGGATGATTGATCCCAATTAAATTTTTTACTCATAGCGTTTTTTATAATTTTATTGAATTTTTCACGTTCATTGATATATAATTCTACAGCTTCTTTAGTCTTAAATAAAAGTTCATGAGCATTTATATTTGCAAAGGTAAATCCTGTACCTTCATCTGTATATACATTATAAGGTTCAACAGTATCCTTAAGCCCACCAGTCTCTCTTACTATTGGTATAGATCCATATCGCATTGCGATAAGTTGAGATATACCACAAGGTTCAGATATTGATGGCATCATGTATAAATCGCTTGAAGCATATATCATATTTGCTTCTTCACTACTAAAATACATTCTAGCAGCAACTTTATCTGGATATTTATATTCAAAATATTTCAACATTTCTTCATATTCATAATCACCAGTACCAAGCACTACAAATTGTATATTTTCTTGAAGTAATTCATCTAAAATAAATCTAAGCAGGTCTAGACCTTTCATCGAAGTCAATCTTGTAACCATACCAATCATTGGAATATTTGGATTGATAGGAAGACCATATTTTTTTTGTAATTCTGTTTTATTTTTAGACTTTCTATTAATAGACCTGATAGTGTAATTTGTTGTAATGGAAGTGTCTGTCTTTGGATTCCACACATCAAAATCAATACCATTTACAATTCCAGAAAGTTTATATGAATGATAATTAATAACATCTTCAAGACCTTCACCATAAAACGATGTTTTAATATTTTCAGCATAAGTCTTTGATACTGTGTTAAATTTAGTAGAATGTACGATTCCACCTTTCATAAATGAAATAGCATTATGAAACTCTAAGTCATTATGTCCCATATATTTAATATCAAGTCCAGTCATAGAAAATACTGCAGGATCAAATATGCCTTGATATTTAATATTATGAATTGTATATAGTGTTTTTGTATCTTTATAGAAATCATCACCATTTCTAAAATCATTTACATAAACTGGAACAAGTCCTGTGTGCCAATCATTAGCATTTATTACATCAACCTTAAAATCTAAGTATTTAGGTAGAACAACAACTGCTTTTGAAAAGAATATATATCTTTCAGCGTCGTCAAATTCACCATACAATTGTTCTCTATTAAAATAAGATTCATTATCTAGAAAATAAAATGTAACACCATCATATTCTAATTCAAAAACACCACAATATCTGTGCATCCAAGCTATATCAACATAATAGTATCCAATATATTTCATTTTTTCTCTATATTTTTTATCGATTTTTGAGTGCAAAGGTAAAACAACTCTTATATCATGGCCGTGTTGTTTTATGGCTTTTGGAAGAGAACCAGCAACATCAGCTAATCCACCAGTTTTAACAAAAGGAGTTGCCTCTGCCGTAATGTATAAAATATTCATACTATTTCTCCAATACTTTATTTTTTGGAACTACATATGGATTGTTACGAGTACCTTGAACAAATACATTTTGTTTAACAACAGCATTCTTATCAACTATACTATTAACGACGATAGCACCATCCTCAATAATTGCTCCTTGGAAAATTATTGAATTTTTAACTATTGCATTTTTCCCTATTTTAACTTGTCTAAATAATACTGAATCACTCACTTCACCTTCTATGATAGAACCATTTGCAAGAATTGAATTGCTTACTTTATTACCTTCTTTATATAAAGTTGATGGTTCATCTTTATTTTTTGTAAGTATACCTGAACCAAGTAAAAATAAGTCAGCATATATGCCTTCGTTAAGTAAGTTTAAGTTTGCTATATAGAAAGATTGTAAATCTCTTATATATTCAACATGAGATTTAACCTCAAAAGAACCTATATTTAATTCATTTTTATGATTCATGATTGCTTGTGATAAATATCTAGCTGAATCTTTTTCAACCGTATTTTTAACAATTCTCATAAATACTTCTTTTTTTATAAAAATATGATCCATAAATAATGGAATAATATTTTCAGTTCCCAAATTAATTCCAATATTTTCTACATTTCCATCAGAATCAAATATGATTTTTCTTGCATTTAGATATCTTCCGGTAAGATCTTCTTGAACTCTATACAGAAACATTGCATCATAATTTTCTTCTTTAAATTTTTGATAAGCACTTGTTATATCAACTCTTGAAATAACCATTGGATTTGCTATATAGATGTCTTCAATATCTTCTTCATCAAAGAATGTTAAAGATTCATAGTAAGAAAGCATTCTTCTATTATTAGATTCTATTTCCTCTAAGGATGGGGTTGTAATTACAAGACCATTTTCTCTTTTATCCATTTCCCAATGTGCACCATTACCAACATGATCTAGTGTAGATCTTATTTTAGATCCTCCATGTAATAGAACCTTAGTAATACCATGTTCATGAAAGTTTGAAAGAGTTGTATCTATAAGTCTATATCTAGCTCCAAAAGGTAGCATATAATCAGGTCTTGTATTTAACAGTGATTGATAATGTTGAGTATTTTGCCCAGATTTAATCAAGCCAACTAAATTTTTCATCTTTCCCCCTTATTCCTTTGAAATTCCATCTTCAGATATAAGATATACATGTTTATCATTTTCTACACCGATCTTTTGTCCTTCTTCAATCGTAATATTTTCATTTACGACGCAATTATATAATCTTGCATCTTTTTTGACATATGTTCCAGGTAATAGAACAGAATTTATTACTTTTGCGCCCCTCTCTACAGTAACCTGATCGAATAAAACAGAATTTTTAACTAATCCATGTATTTGACATGCTTCATTAACTAAAGATGACTCAACTTTACCATCTTTACCTATAAATTGAGGTGGTAAATTTTTAGAAGTTGTGTGAATTCTCCATCTTTGATCATAAATATTTAGAGTATTATCATCCTTGATTAAATCTAAATTAGCTTCCCAATATGATCTTACTGTTCCTACATCTTTCCAATATCCAGAAAATCTATAAGCTTGTAATTTTTTACCAGTTTTTAATAGATGTGGAATTATATCATGACCAAAGTCATATGTAGAATTTGGATTATTATAGTCTTCTATCAAAGATGCTCTCAATACATCCCAGTCAAATATATATATTCCCATTGAAGCTAAATTAGATTTTGGATTTTCAGGTTTTTCTTCAAATTCAACAATCTTATCGCTATCATCAGTATTCATAATTCCAAACCTTGATGCCTCATCCCAAGGAACTTCCATAACAGCAATTGTTATATCAGCATTAGATTGTTTATGAACATCAAGCATTTTATCATAATTCATTTTATAAATATGATCTCCAGATAGAATTAATACATATTTAGCATTAACATTATCTAAATAATCAATATTTTCATAAATAGCATTTGCTGTACCTTTATACCATCTACCACCTTCTTCTGTATAATATGGTGATAAAAGTTTTAATCCACCTTTTAATCTATCATAGTCCCAAGCTTGTCCAAGCCCAATATGTTCATTTAGATAAAAGTGTTTATATTGAGTTAATATACCAATATTATCAATACCAGAATTTGCTGCATTAGATATCGCAAAGTCAATTATTTTATATTTTCCTCCAAATGGCACTGCTGGCTTAGCTGTGTGTTTTGTTAAAGCCTTTAATCTACTACCTTGACCACCTGCTAAAAGCATCGCCACCATTTCATTTCTTGATGCCATAATATATTCCTTTCTATCTATGTTTTACAAATATAGCCGCATATGGCGGTAAATCAACTTCAATTGAATAAGGTCTACCATGTGCAGATATTTCCTTAGCATAATATGGTGTATTTCTATTAATTGATCCGCCAAATTCTTTATGTGCTGAGTTAATAAGTATCTTATACATTCCTTTAGAATCTACACCAAATCTATAGCCCAATCTATACTCTGGTGAGAAATTAAAGAAACATAATACTTTATTGCCACTTCTATCTATTCTCTCAAATGCTATTGTATTAGCATCTTTATCATCTACTACTATCCATTCATAGCCAGAATAATCATCTTCGACTTCATGAAGACTCTTTTCTGAAGTATATACTTCATTTAATTTTTTAATAAAGTTTTGTAATCTTTGGTGATTTTCATAATTTAATACTGACCAAGATAATTCTTTATCATAATTCCATTCTTCAAAAGTCCCAATCTCATCACCCATAAACATTAATTTTTTCCCAGGATGAGCAAATTGATAAGCATATAATGACATTAATGCTTTAAATTTATTATCATAATCTCCATGCATTTTGTTGATCATACTACCTTTCATATGAACTACTTCATCATGTGAGAATGGAAGTATATAATGTTCAGAAAAAGCATATGTTATTGTAAATGTTAATTTATCATGATTGTATTTTCTATATATTGGATCTATATCAAAATAATTGAGAATATCATGCATCCATCCCATATTCCATTTATAATCGAATCCTAAGCCACCTTCATCTACAGAATGAGTAATCTTAGGGAATGCGGTAGATTCTTCAGCTATCATCATTACATCAGAATGGAAAAGATGTATTACAGAATTTAATTCTTTTATAAATTCAACAGCTTCCCAGTTAGTCGATGTCCCATCTTCATTGTAAAGATTTTTACCACCATAATTCAAATAAAGCATTGCAGATACTGCATCTACTCTAAGTCCATCTATATGGAAATATTTCAATAAATATAAAGCAGATGATATTAGGAAATTCTTGACTTGCTTTTTACCAAAATCAAAGTAATGAGTTCCCCATCCTTCTACTTGTGCTCTATAATAATCGCTTTTTTCATATACGGCAGATCCATCAAAATGTATAAGGCCATGAGCATCTTTTGTAAAATGAACAGGTACCCAATCTAGTATTACACCTATACCTCTCCTATGAAACTCATCTACCAAATTCATAAAATCTTTAGGTGTTCCAAATCTTGAAGTTACTGCAAAATAACCTGTAACTTGATATCCCCATGACCCATCATATGGAAATTCTGTAATGGGCATAATTTCTACATGAGTATATCCCATTTTTTTGACATAGTCAGGTAATACCTTTGCCATATCATTAAATGAATAATAGTCATTGTTAAAATGTCTCATCCAAGATCCTAAATGAACTTCATAGATAGACATAGCTTCTTCTCTATGATTTTTGTTTAATCTAGTCTTCATGTATTTTTTATCTTGCCATTTATACCCATTAAAATCGTAGATTTTAGATGCTGTATCAGGTCTAAATTCTGCTAAAAAAGCATATGGGTCAGCTTTATAAAGTTCTTTATATTCGTGAGAAATAATTCTGTATTTATAATTTTGAAATTCTTGTGCATTTTCAACACATATATTCCAAATACCAGAATTATCAATATTTCTCAAAGGTAAATTATGATCATGCCATTCATTAAAATCTCCAACAAGAAAAACTTCTCTTGCAAGTGGAGCCCATACTGTAAAGCTAATATAGTCTTTATTATCTTTTTTATATTTATGAGCTCCCATAAATTCATATGATTCATAATTTTTTCCTTCATTAAAAAGATAAATCGATTCTTGCAAATCATCTCTATATAAAATGTTTAATTCCACGATTACTCCTTATTAAAATTATTTATCACCTTATTTACAGCTGGTATAAATTGTTTCTTTCTGGATAATAGGCCATCAACAATATAACCATTTTCTTTATTTATAGATTCAAATTCTTCAGCTAAATCATCACTATATTTTCCGACAGTAATAACTAAAGATCTTTCTCCAAATATATCTGTTATAAATAAACAGAAGAAGTCTAATTTTTCATCTTCTTTTATAAATTTCATATTTTTCTTGATATCATCAATCATTGAATCTACTGATGAAAGATTTGTAGTAAATGTTTGTGATACTCTAATATTTTGATCTTGCATATCAAATTTTTTTGAATCTGTAAGTAATATTGTTCTAGCATTTACTCCTTTTAATGACGTACCTGCTGAGAACATTTGTGCAGCATATTCCTCTAAATCAATTTCTGCAATTTCTGCTAATTCTTTCAAAACAATTTTATCAGTAATAGTTGTTGTTGGAGATCTAAATAATAATGTATCAGATATAATAGCTGAAGCCATTAAACCAGCCATTTCTTTAGAAGGTTTAATCCCATTTTCTTTGTACATAGTTGCAAGTATAGTAGATGTACAACCCACAGGTACATTTCTAAAATATATAGGTTGATTTGTAGTTATATTAGCAACTCTATGATGGTCAATAATTTCTAGTATATCTACATTATCTCTATCATCAATTGATTGATTTTCTTCATTATGGTCTACTAAAATTAATTGTTTTTTCTTGTCAAAAAGTAAATCATTTCGATTTAATTCAGCAACTACACGACCATTGGTATCAACTATTGGGAAGTTTCTATATCGAGTATTTGCAACTCTTAATGCAACGTCCTCTAATAAATCATATGGTGTAAATGAAGTTAGATTTTCAGTGGTCATTACATGAGAAATTGGAATTGATTGAGGTATCAATCTAGCAACCATGAAAGAATTATATTTTGTTTTAATCACTATTACATTATTTTTCTTAGCTTTTTCCAATACATCTTCGTCCATCTCATGTCCAGAAGATACTATTATAATTCCACATTTTCTATCAATAGCTTCTAATTGTGAAGCTCTTCTATTACCAACTATAACAACATCACCCTTACTTACATGACCTTTTTCATCAACTTCAGATGCATAAACTAACATCCTACCATCATATGGATTCGGATTTTCTGGCAAGTTTACTATCTCTCCACTTAGTACATCAACAATATTTTCAATAGTTGCTCCAGCTCTATGAAGAATATCATCATCCCACACATTCATGTAAGATTTTGTTAAGTTAGAGAGAGTAATTATACCTATTAATTTTTCATCCTTATCTACAATAGGCAAAAATGATCTATTTCTTGGTTGAAGATAATTTGCGGCTTCATATAAAGAAATATCCTTTGAAACTAATAGTGGTTTTTGTAAATGCAAATCACTTATTGTTGGCTTAAGATTTTCTACATATTTCGGTGCAGATTGATTCCATTGTTCCAATACCCATTTAGATTCTTTATTTAATTCCCCAAGTCTTAAAGGAATGTATTTATTTTCATCATCCAGACGACTTTTCAAATCAGCATACACAATTGCTGATGCTATTGAATCTGTATCAGGATTCTTATGTCCTGTGATATAGATTTTATTATTCATAATAACTCCTTATCTATACATATTTTATCACTAATGAAAACGTATATCAATTCATCATTGTATTAATTTTTGTTGATCATATTCTCAATATATAATACCCTTTTTATATTAAATTTAAAATCTTATTAAGTAATAAAATTTTAACCATAAATTTTAAAATTATTATTTTCATCAATATTAATATATTTTTTATTTTGAATATATTCAATCATTGATTCGCTAAAATCTACAGAAGTTTCCATAACAACTTTTTTATTTTCATAACATGAATAATCTGTAAAATTAGTAGCTCTATAATTATTTACAACTATAGTATAATTTTTATCTAAATCTAATATTTCTCCATTCTTTTTCATTGATACTACCCTATCTCCAAATGGACGAGAAATGTCTATACTATAATCAAGTCCATAAAAGAAATCATAAAGATAATTTCTCTTTTTTGGCGATTGATATCTTGGATTTAATACAATTTCACCATTTTCATCTAAAATAAAATATGATGCTGAAACTTCTATAGCACTCTTCAAATCATGACCAGTTATTTCAAGTACTTTTAATGTATTTGGATATGGGTAATTTATTAATACATCTCTTATGCTTATTTCCTTGCTAAATCCTATAGCTTGATCAAATAAAGTTGTTGAAGAAAAGTCAGCATTTGTAATATCTAATTGAATTTTATTCAATAAATTAATATATGGATGCCCGTTTAATCTTACGTTCATATGATTTCCTAATATTAATTCCTTATCAAGATATCCTATTATTTGTGATAAGTATTTTTCAAGTTCTAGATTTATTTCATCAAATATTTTTTCTTGATTTGAATCAATCTCAATATCTATATTTTCTACATCTATCAATTGATAATCAAATTCATTGGTTTCAGTGTCTATAACTATTTTCGTGAAATTTCTTGCATTATTTATAGGTTGAGAACATATAACATCTCCTATTTTAGTAATAAAAGATCTATGCTGATGACCCGTAAGCATAATATCAATTGATTCAAATTTTTCTAAAAATTCACTACCTTGATTTTCAGCATTAATTTTCTCAGTTGGAATGAATTTTCCATCTAATGATTTTTCAAAACCACCATGATACAAAACTATTATTAAATCTGAATTTTCTTTTATTTCTTTTTCAAACTTAGCATATTCTTCTATTGGATTAGTAAATACAAGGCCTTCGATATTTTTTCCTTGTTCCCAATTTGGAATATATGTAGTTGTAGCACCAAACACGGCTATCTTATATCCTTTAATTTCAAATATTTTGTATGGTTTTGAATCAAATCCTAAA
Source organism: Helcococcus sueciensis DSM 17243 (assembly GCF_000423145.1). Taxonomy (GTDB): domain Bacteria; phylum Bacillota; class Clostridia; order Tissierellales; family Peptoniphilaceae; genus Helcococcus; species Helcococcus sueciensis. The sequence goes on from NZ_AUHK01000001.1 coordinate 70,791, forward strand.
TTCTTAATATTAGAATTTAATATTTTAGCGCTCACATCTTTATATGATTCTCTAAGATGTTTTAATCCGTAATTAAATTCATGATTCCCCATAATATATGCGTCGTATCCTGCCATTTCGCAAATTTTCAGAATAGGATTCGGTAAATAACTACTTTTTGAAAGAAAGTTTGTAAGGACTGTTCCTTGGATTAAATCTCCCCCCTCAAGAAGTAATTTACCATCGTATTTTTTTTCATCATTATTAATATATGAAAATATTTTTAACATACCAAGATTTTGGTATTCGATATAATTCGTTGGAAAAACATGTCCATGCATGTCTGTAGTATGATATATAACAATTTTCATAAATCCTCCATAAGTATAAATTATATCATATGAGAGCAAAAAAATAAGCAAAGTGATTAATCACTTTGCTTATTAAAATATAATATTTTAATTCCAAATTCCTTCTAATGTTGTTTTGAAATTATTTAATACTGAATCAACATCAGCTGAGTTTGGATCAGCTAATATAGATTCTAATACTGTACCAGCTTCTCTATATGCATCATTTGCACCTCTTAAAACTGGATTTGAGTATAGTTTTTCTGTAGCTTCAGAAAGAATTGGAGCTATTATAGAATCTGAGTTTTGGTATAGATCTGATTCTATAGCTGACTTAGATACTGGAATATATCCTGTGTTAACACCCCATTGTGCTTGATTTTCAGCATTTGTAATCCATTCTAAATATTTATAAGCTGCAGCTTTTTGATTATCTTTAGCGCTTTCAAATACAAATATATCTGTACCTTGTTGAATTGTTGCAGGGAATGGTGATTTAGCAGCTTTAGGTGTAAATTTACCTTCTGCACCTTGTTTAACATATGATTCACCTGCATTTGAACCGATATACATTAATACTTGTTCGTTTCCAAATGGTCCTGACATATATTTATCTGAACCAGCTATTCTGAAGTAACCTTCTTTTACACCATCTAAATAATAATTAACTGCTTTTTTAGAAGCTTCACTTGTTGGATCAAATTTATCATCAAATACAGCATTTTCTGCATTTAAGAAAGTTGTATAGTAGTTAGATAATGAGTCAAATCCTAATGCTGCATTTCCAGTTTTTTCTTTATATGCTTTAGAAACTTCAACTAATTCATCTAAGTTTTTTGGAACTTCTTTTCCTAATTCTTTCAATGCTTCTTCATTGTAGAATAAAACTTCTGTAGATTTATTAAATGGCATTGAATAAACTTTACCATCTATTTTTGTTCCTTCTTTAAACCCATCAAGAATATCATCGTAGCTATCTATTGATTCAGTAAACTTTGTTAAATCATGTACTAAACCATCTTGAATCGGATTAAACATCCAGTCTGGATAAGCTTGTGTAAGTGTTGGCAAGTTTTCTGGACTAGTTGTTGTTGCTGTTAATTTTTGTTGTAATTCTTGATATCCTGTTTGATTTTGTAAATCAACAGTTATATTTTTGTTAGCTTCCATGAACGCATCAGTCATAGCCTTTAAAGCTTCTTCTTGAGCTCCATTCATAGCATGCCAAAATACAATAGTTGTATCTTCTGTAACTTCACCGATTGTTTCATCTTCTTTTTTAGTTTCTGTACCACCTTGTGAACAAGCTGCCAATACTAATATCATAGCAAGTAAAAGTGACAAGATTCTAGATTGTTTCATGTTTCCTCCATTTTATAGTTTGCTTTCTATCTGGCAATATTCGATTACCATACTCATTATACAACATTTCTGGTTTAAATGAATGTATTGGTGTTAAAACTTTTGGTTTTATTTCATCAATTATTCTATACAGATCTTTTGGATGTGCATGACCACTACATTTGAGGATAAATATATTATTAAAATATTTTTTAATTTTATTTAAAAATGATTCAAAACTTATATCAAATTCTCCAAGTGGAGTTGCATCAATGTGTAAATAAATTGAATTATTTGGTACAAAGTTTAATAGTTCAAAATTTTCGATTGGTAATTGGAAGATATATTTATTATCCCCTATTGAATTAATATCAATATTATAATCTGAATTTATATTATAGCTATTATCACCAGTTTGATAATAGTAGACATCTAAATTCAGTAATGATTTTATTATATTTGCATAATATGCATCTAAAACAACTACCTTATCATATTTTTTAGCTATTTCAATTAATTTTATTACTCTTTCAATATTTGTTTCATAATAATTAAAGAAAATGGGATTATTTAGATTTTCATTTATCATTGAATCTAAAGATTCTAGTAATTTAATTTCAGAATCATATACCTTCTTATTATAATCACTGGTATCATTAAGTTTCTCATCAAATGATACACTAACTCCCTCGATAATTAATAAATCAGAATCTTTAGCTTCTTCTATGAAATTTAATGTTTCTTTTTCTAAATATCCATGAAATCTAATATCTCCAGTGTAGGCGATTTTAACATCAGGAGTATTGATTATAAATCCACATGCACCATATCCATCATGGTCAACTCTTATCAATTTTACTGATATCTCACCTATTTTAACGATGTCATCATAATTAACACCATTTAATTTTCTTGTTCCTTCAAAATTTGGATTATTAGTTATGAACTCTCCATTTATATTGAGAACTTCTAATAAATTCTTAGTATCATTTGACATATAAACTGGTATTTCTTTATCTACAAAATTAATCATTTGAGTGTGATCTAGATGAATATGTGAAATGAAAACAGCTTTTTTACTATAATCTTCATTTAATTGTCCGGTAATATTCCTATCATAAACACCATTAAGTTCTGGTATTAAATCATTTTTAATTGCCTTTTCTAAGAAATTCCCTTCCATAGAAATCTTGGGATTAAACACTGAACCAAAATCAAAGTATATTTTGTAGCCATTATGTTCTACTTCAATATAAGTTCCGCCTATAGTACGCATGCCATGATGATAGGTTACTTTTGTGTCATTATCCTTTAAGTCCACTTCTAGAAACTCCTCTCATAATTTGATTTCTAAAAATAAAGTATAAAATAAATATTGGAATAATAGTTATTGTTGAAGCTGCCATTTGTAATTGTACAGCAGTACCACTTTCTGATGAGAATGCTGAAAGTCCATTACTTATTAATCTCATATTTCTTGAGTTCGTAACTAATATTGGCCATAAGAATGAATTCCATCCAGAAATAAAGCTCAATATTCCCATTGTAAATAAAGCTGGTTTAGACATTGGAACCAATATTCTAATAATAAATTCTAAATCAGAAGCACCGTCTACCTTAGCTGCATTGTAATATGATAAATTCATTGATTCTAGATATCCCTTTAAATAGAATATATAGAATATACTTGCCATGTGAGGAATTATTAATGCCCAATAGGTATCAAGCAAGCCTAATTTAGCGATAGTTTGATAATTTGTAAATACTGTAATTTCATAAGGTACCATTAAAAGAGCTGCCATAAACAAAAGAACAATATTTTTTCCTTTAAATTTTAATTTAACTACTGCGAATGCTGCAAGAACTGTAGTTATAAGTGTTCCTGTTGTTGTAGCTAATGATGTAAATATTGTATTTAGGAAATATCTTGCAAAAGGTGCTGCTTCCATCGCTTCCTTATAATTTGAAAAGTTTAATTTTTCAGGAATTAGTGTAGGCGGAATAGAAGTAGCCTCTTGAAATGTCATTAAAGATGACAAAATCATATATATAAAAGGAAATAATGTAATAATTGCAAGTATTACCATTGATATTCTAGTAAATAAATTTAATTTTTTCATATTTCACCTACTCTGATACTTTCTTCATAATACGATTTTGAATAAATGTAAATATTAATATAAATAAGAATAATATTACAGCTGCTGCCATACCTTGACCATATCTATTTTCTGTATAGAATTTGGTAAATATGTAGAATACTCCTGTTGAAGCAGATTCTGCTATACCAGGTTTACCATTAAATATTGCATAAACTTGTCCATAGACCTTAAATGCATTTATGAAATTCATTAACATTAAAAATGTTATTGTAGGTATTAATTGTGGCAAAGTAATTCTTCTAAATTGTTCAAATTTACTGGCTCCAAACATATCAGCAACTTTGTAATAAGATTCATCAATATTTCTAATTCCGGTTAGTAATATGATTATATTAAATGCTAACCCCATCCAGATACCGAATATAATAACTGTAGTCATAGATGTTTGCGGATTATCTAACCAGTTTACTGGTCCAAAACCTATTAATCCTAAAAAATAATTAATTAAACCATAATTTTGATTAAATAAATATCTAAATACTACCCCAATGGCAATCATAGATGTCAAATAAGGTAAGAAAAAGATTGATTCAAAAGCCTTTTTGAATTTTATTTTTTCATAAATGCTTATAGCTATATAAAGAGATATAATAATACCTAATGGAACTACTATAAATGCATATAAAGCTGTATTAGATAGTGATTTATGAAACTTAGGATCTTTTAATACAATTTGAAAATTCTTTATTCCGTTAAATTCAGGATTATTAAGAGTACCTTTTTGAAACGCTATTATAAAAGTTTTAACTAATGGCGTTACGTTAAATATACCTATAAAAAATAATGCAGGTAATAAATATAGCCATCCTATAGGTGAATTTTCTGCTCTATATTTAAATTTCATATCAGTATACCCTTCTTCCTTCTTTCTCAAATATATAAATATTATCGTAATCTATATCTATATTAATCTTATCACCTGATGCTATTCTATGACTTGCATCTGTGATAGTCTTAGAAAATTTACCATCTAAATTAAAATTAATTATTGCATCTTTACCTATTAATTCAACTGATTCAACATTTATCTCAATAGTATCTTCAGATTTTTTTTCAGATAAATTGAAATATTCTGGTCTAATACCTACGACATATTCTCTATCTTTAATTAATTCATCTTTAAATTTAGTTTTATTTAATTTAGATAATTTAATATTAAATTCTTGTGAAGTAAGGTTTTCACCATCATTATGCATATCAAATAAATTAATGATTGGATTACCCATAAATTTAGCGACAAATAGATTCGTTGGATCTAAATACAAATTATGAGGTATATCATATTGTTGAACTACACCTTTATCCATTAATACAATCTTATCACTTATTGATAAAGCTTCTTCTTGGTCATGAGTAACAAATATTGTTGTAATACCAATTTCTTTAACTAATCTTCTAATTTCCTCTCTAATTTTAAGTCTTAATCTAGCATCTAAATTAGAAAGAGGTTCGTCTAAAAGAAGTACCTTAGGATTTTGAACTAAAGCTCTTGTAATAGCAACTCTTTGTTGTTGACCACCAGACATTGTTCCTGGTTTTTTGTCAGCTAACTCCTCTATACTAGTTATTTTCATATATTTCTCAGCAGCTAGCTTAGCTTCTTCTTTTTTCTTTTTATTTTTACCTACAGTTAAAGGAAACATTATATTTTCTAAAACTGTCATGTGAGGATATAAAGCATAGTTTTGGAAAACTAAACCTATTCCTCTGTCTTTTGGATGTAGATTTACAATAGATTTATTGTCAAATAATATATCTCCATCAGTTGGATCTAATAAGCCTGATATAAGATTTAATATAGTAGTTTTACCACAACCACTAGGTCCTAATAAACAAACTAAATCTCCATCTTCAATCTTCAAATCGATGCTTTTTAAAGCCTCATAATTATTGTCAAAAACCTTTCGTAAATTCTTGATCTCTATCATATTCACCTCTAATTTTTCTTAATATAGTTATATTAACCATTGTTGTTATTATATAAAATATACAAATTAAATACAAAAAAAAGTATTACTTTTTAAAGTAATACTTTTAACTTTTAGAATAATTTAATAAATAATATTAATTTGTGGACTCAACTGATTCCATATCTGTTTCTAGTTCAGTTTCCGTGTCTGTTTCTAATATAGATTCATTGATGCTTTCTTTTTCATTATTTGACTCATTAGATTCTTCTACAAAGGTCTTAGTCTTATCATAATTCACACCATTTATGATTATTGAATTACTATCGCTAGACCATTTATAATCTACATTCGCGGGATTAACAGAATCCTGATAGTATATTGTAGTTTTCTTTTGAACACTTTCTACTTCAATTCTTATGAATTTAGAAGTTACAGGATTTGAAGTATCACCATATACTCGCATAATATCAGCATTATTAGGTGAAAATTTCTGTTCTAATAATTGACCTTTAGGGAATCCTTCTGATGTCTTTGAAAATACAAATTTATTCATTATAAAGAAAAGTAATATTGCTATAGCTATTATTCCTGCGATAATAATTAATTTGTTTTTAGTATTAGATTTATTTTTTCTCGAAAAATCATTATTTACTGTCTGATTTTCATTATTAACATTATAGTATTGATCAAAATTTACATCTTCCCTATCAAATTCATCATTGTATTGATTTTCATTTAATTTTTTTCTATCTTTATTGTCCATACATTATATCCTCCTTGTTTATGTATATATATACCTTATTTATCAAAATATAAACAAGAATATTAAATAATAACATATTTTGTAGTTATATCTATTTATGTATATAATATAATAAATAAGATAAAGGAGTTTTTATGAAAATAGCTATAATAGGTGCTGGATTAACAGGGTCTACGATTTTGGAGACAATCATTAAACATAAAAATTTTAATTCTAGTACATATATTACCGTATTTGATAAAAGAAGCTTTTATGGAGCGGGATTTCCTCATGAATATGATTCAATTAAAAGAGTACTAAATGTGCAATCTCATTTAATGAGTGTTGATGATAAAAACCCTCTTGATTTCGTAGAATGGTTAAATAAAAATAATAAAGAAGAAAGCTTCGAAAAAGTTGCACCACGTACATATTATGGTGAATATTTGCATGATTATTTTAAAAAATATTATGAAAATAAAAATGTTAAATATATAAATTCAGAAGTTATAGATGTTATTCCAAACACATCCGCTCAAAAAATTCAGTCATATAATATTAAAACTGAAAATAATATTTATAATGATTTTGATTATTTATTTTTAGCTTTAGGTCATCCAGTCTATAAAAATATATATGATTTTAAGGAAACTAATAAATACATATGGGATGTATATCCATTAAATAATAATTTATCTTCTATAAAGAAATCTGATAAAGTTGGAATTATTGGAACTGGAGCTACATCATTAGACGTATTTAGACATTTAATGAGTAAATATAAAAATGATACTTCTATATATTTCTTATCGAGATCTTCTTTATTTGATACTCCTGATTTTACTTATGATTTAGAAAAACCAGAATATAGATTTTCAATGAGTCAAGAATGGATTGACGAAAAATTAGATAGAAATGATTTTATTAATCTCAATGATATGGTTAATTTAATAAAAGATGATTTTGAAATAAATGGTACCAATTTTTATGAATTATTAGAAAAGATGAAATTTAATGATTTAGAAGACTATAGAAAATTCATCGATGAAAAAGATCCAAAAATTATTATTCTAATAGATTATTTCAAAAAATTATTCCCTTATCTAGCAAGACTATATGGAAATCTTTCGAAACTTGATAAATTAGAATTTATTGAAAAATATGATGAAGATATTGATAAATTTATTACATTAATCCCTGCAGGAACTTTTAACTGGATTTATGATGAAGAAAAAAAAGAAAATGTAAAGATAATAAAAGGTCTTGAAAATATTGAATATAAAGATAATAAATTTTTTGTAGAAGCTAATACAAATGTAGATTTAGATATATTAGTTAATACTACAGGATTTACATTTAATATATTAGAAAATATTGAATATAATGAATTACTTAAAAATCTTTATGATAAGTATTTGATAAAACCAGATTCTGATGGTGATTTCATATCCGTACAATGGCCTAATTGTAATGCTTTAAGCGTTAAATACGGATTAATAGATAATTTGTTTATTCAAGGTATGTGGATTGGAAAAACACATTATAGAAATAATGATGCTTTATCAGTAAATAGACTAGCAAAAAAAGTTTCGAATAGATTTATGGAGAGACTATAATGAATATTTACGTACCTTCTCTAAAAAAAGAGTACACAAACAGATCATTAACAGTTGAAATAATAGGATTTTCTGCAATTATTTGCCTTTTAATTGTACCTATATTTGTAATACTTGGTCAGGATTTATTAAAAGATAATTTTAAAGTATTATTCACTTATATTTCATTAAATAGATCTTTTGTATTATTTAGTGTAATTAATATACTTTTTATCACTGCTTTAGGAAGTGTTAGTAGATATATAAATAAAATGACTACAGCATATATAATCGATAAAGACACTATTGTAAAAGCAAACTTAAAATCTGATAAAAGAATATTAAAAATAAATAAACTCATTTATCAAGGTTATAGCATTGTAACTATACAATCTACAGATTTAGACAATATTGAAATTAAAAATAATCTATTTACTTTTTATAAAATAATTAAAGCAAGAGTTCAATTAAATCAACAATTGAATTTTGTCGAAGCATTTATTGACACTGATTTATATGATAAAACAACATTTTCAAATACTAAATTAAAGTCAGAAAATAAAAAACGTTTGATATATTCAACAGATTTCGGTGAATTAAAGATTCCAAACTTTTATTCAAACGAAGATAGAAGAAAAGATAATTCTTTTAATAAATATTTTTATCGTAGAATTGCATTATGGGCTTTCACTATTGTTATGATTTTTAACTTTTTAAGTTGGTATGACTTATATCACCATTCAAAAATTGATGACGAATATATAGCTATAATGCAAGAAGTTAATAATAAAATCGCAAATAATGTTACTAAATATAGTTTTACACAAGTACTACAATACCAACAAACTGACTACTATCCTGTTAATACAAATACTATTTTCGAATTTGATGAAGATAGATTAAGCTATTTTATTTATAAAGAGGGTTTAGTCCTAGCTAAAAGTATTTCATATTATCACAATAATTATGAAACATATATTGTAGAAAAGTTTGGAAATATAATGATGACCTTAGATGCTAATTTTTTAAAAGAAAATTATGACGTAGATACTTTTATTGATAAATATAATTTACAAACCACCGTAAATAATCTATTAAAAATACAAAAAGGCGAAATGGAATCTCATGAATTTAATATTTTTGGATATGACATAATAATGGAAAGAAAAGATAATAAGATTTTAGTATATACTAAATAAATAAAATCTCAGTAGTATCATTTATTTGATATTACTGAGATTTATTTTATTCTTCTTCTTTTTTATTAAAAGTATTAGCTATTTTTTCTGTAAAAGTAGTTTTTTCTTCATTCAATTCTATACTTTTTTTCAGAACTTTTTCGTCAATATAATATAGTTTAATATGACTACCTTCTTTTATCTTCTTAGAATTTGGCATTACTCTTATCACTGAATTGGCCCTTTTATCATAATATTTATGATTTGGGGTCACTACTATACTATGAGTTACAAATCCCTCATCTTCAAGTATTTTTTCAGCTTCTTTAATATCTAAATCTAATACATTTGGAACTTCAATATACTTATTTTTCTTAGTTTTCAATACTGTAAATGCACCTAATACAGCAGGTCCAACAACTTTTAAAGCATCATATACTAATTCAGGATTTTTTCGAACAAATTTTACAGCTTCTTTAGATCCCTTTTTACCATATTTTAATAAATTTTTTGCTATTTTAAATTTTCTTATCATTTTATCCTCCGATACTAAAATAATACCCAATATTTATAATTTTATAGATAAATACATTATTTTAATAAAAAATCGACTCATATAGAGTCGACTTTAATTATAATGAATTTATAGCAGCTTTTGTAATATAGTTATATGGTTGATTAAAATGTGGTAAGAAGAATAAATCTAATAAAGCTAATCTGTCAATTGTAACTTTTTCTTGAATTGCAAGTGAAAACATATGGATTCCCATTGACATATCGTATTCTGAAGCCATTTGAGCTCCTAAAATTACTCTAGAATTTTTGTCAAATACAATTCTTAATTTTACTTTTGGATTCACTTCTTCTATGAAAGCTGGTTTTTGTAAGTCTTCAAAATCTGTATATTCTACTTCTATACCTAGTTTTTTAGCTTTATTTAATGTAATACCAGTTGAAACCATTTTTAAATCATATATTTGAATACCATTTGATCCTTGTACACCATTTGATTCAAGATTTCCGCCAGATACATTTGTACCACCAACTATACCACTTCTTGCAGCATTTGATGCTAGAGCAATATAATTTGTTTCGTCTATAGAATTATCATAAACTGTTGCACAATCTCCAATTGCATATACATCTTTAATGCTTGTTTCTTGTTTTTTATTTACTAAATAAGCACCATTTTTGAATAATTCTAATTTATCTTTACCAAGTCCTGTATTTGGTCTAAATCCTATCGCTAAAATTACCATATCTGCCGGTATTTCTTTTTTATCAGTCACTATTGATGTAACTTTACCATTTGTTCCTTTTATTTCTTTTACTGACTGTCCAAATTCTAAATTTATACCGTGGCTTGATAAATTTTCTTTCATTAAATCGGTAAATTCTTCATCATAATATGTTGATAAAGCAGTGTCTGCAAGATCAACTAATGTAGTATTTTTACCATGTCTTTGGAATGCTTCTGCAAGTTCAACGCCTATATATCCAGCGCCTACTACTGCAATGTTTTGAATATCTTTATCATTAATCTTACCTATTATACTTTGTGCATCTTGAAAAATTTTAACATGTTGTACATTTTCTAAATCATGTCCTGGTATATCTGGAGTAATAGGTTCTGATCCAGTTGATAATACTAATCTATCATACTTATCTACTACTTCACTTCCATCTTCTAAAGTCACATGTACTTCTTTATTTTCAAAATCTATATTGTGTACATTAGCATTCATAAATACTTTTGCACCATTTTTTTCAAATTCTTCTTTGCTTGCATAGAATAATCCATCTGGTTTTGAAATTTGATTTCCAATCCATAACGCCATTCCACAGCCTAGAAATGAAATATTACTATTTCTATCATATATTGTTAATTCATGATTTTCTTTACTATTTAATATTGTTCTTATCGCTGCTGTTCCAGCGTGATTTGCCCCTACGACAATTATTTTAGCCATAATATTCTCCTTTTAAATAAACATTACATACCTATATTATCAAATTATTAACTTAATTAATATATTATTACAAAAAATAAATTTTGATTTACGTTTTCTTAAATTTAAATTGTTAAATATTTTTCTTAATTAAATAAAAGTGATAATATATATTAATATGTCATAAATAGACCATAAAATATTCATATCAAATCATTGTGTTAATATTATGTTATAATTCTAAAAGGAGGATTTATGAAATATATTAAACAAGTTTCAATTATATTTACAATTACTTTTATGGGTGAGATATTAAAAGAAATATCGCCTATTCCATTCCCTATACCATCTAGTGTTTATGGACTTATCTTAATGTTGTTAGCACTTACGACTAAAATTATTAAACTAGATGATGTTAAAGAATCGGCTTATTTTCTTATTTCAATAATGCCTATTATGTTTATACCACCGGCAATAAATTTAATTACAGTTTGGCCAAATATTCAATCTAAAATAATAGCTTATTTTGTAATATGTATAATTTCAACTTTAATTGTAATGATTTCATCTGGTGTATTGACACAAAAAATATTAAATAATATGGAGAATAAAAATGTTAATAGAAAATATTAGTCAAAATGTATTTTTTGGAATTGCTCTAACTCTCCTTGCTTACAATATCGCTCTTTTGATAAAAGATGTAACAAAGCTTGCAATATTCAATCCTCTACTTATATCTATTCTGATTACTTTAGCAATTATTTTATCATTAGATATTAAGATTGAGTCTTACATGAATGGAGGTTATTACATATCTAATTTACTTACTCCAACCACCGTATGCCTTGCAATTCCACTTTATGAAAATCTAGTAATATTAAAACATTATTGGAAAGGGATTATAATAGGTATTTTAATGGGTGTAATTTCATCTGCGCTCACAATACTTCCTCTAGTGATTCTATTTGATATGTCAAAAGAAGATTATGTTACCCTACTTCCAAAATCAATTACAGGTGCATTTGGGATGGGAGCTTCTCAAGAATTAGGAGGAATTGTTCCAGTTACCGTTATTATAATAATTATCACTGGAATATTCGGATCGATGGTCAATGACCACATATTTAAGCTATTTAAGATTACTCATCCTGTTGCTAAAGGAGTTTCACTTGGAGCTTCTTCACACGCCATGGGGACATCAAAAGCTTTCGAAATCGGTGCAACAGAAGGTGCAATAAGCTCTATTTCTTTAATTATAACAGGTATATTGACTGTAGTAAGCATATCCTACTTTGCAGGATTATATTAATTTATATAAAAACGAAGACTTGTAAATACATAGTCTTCGTTTTGCTTTTATTAATAAATAATTCTTTATTTAATTTTAATTACATTTTATCCTTATATAGTTTGTAAAAAGCATAAGATCCATCTAGATTATATACATCATATCCTAATTTTTTCAAAAACTTTTCAGCTTGTGCAGATCTTGATGATGAATTGCAATAAAGAACATATTTTTCATTTTTATTAAATTCATCAACTCTATTAGTTAGTTCACTGAGAGGAATATTCTTTGCATTTAAAATATATCCTCTTTCATACTCATCAACTTCTCTAACATCTATTAGATTATATCCTTCTTCTACATAATCTTTCACTTTATCAAGTTCTAATCTATTGGTATTTTCTGTAATCATATCATTAACGATTTCTGATAACTTATATATTACAGCTTCTAGAGAATTATTATCTGAAAAATATTTGCTTAAATCAGATATCTGAACTTTATTGATTATAGCATCATTCAATAGCTTTACTGCAGATTCAGCGTTTCCTATTAAGTCTACTACCTCTTCTAAAGTTTGTGTATCAACATTAACTAATACTTTTAGATAAATTTCTTTTATTTCGTCTCTATCTATAAATGGAGCTAAAACATGAATTACCTTTAACATAATATCCCCCTTTAATATTATTTATATTTATATAATAACATTAAATATCAATTTTCTATTTAAATAATAGTTAAATTTAATATAATTAATTATTTAAATTAAAAAATCGTCCTAGATTATATCTAAAACGATTTTTTCATATTTTATATATCTAAACCTGATTCATGAATATAATTACCATCGGACAATTTTATCCAACCTTCATTCAAATACCCTTCAATATATTCACCAACATACTTGATTGCTACTATACTTGAATTTGTATTTGCTTCTTTTCTAACATTCATTGTATTAATTAAATTTCCAGATACTTTTGTACCTTTTGGCACAGAGTTATTTGATAAACCTGATTCATGAATATAATTGCCATCAGATAATTTTATCCAACCATCATTCAAATATCCTTCAATATATTCACCACCGTACTTGGTTCCTACTACAGTTGAATTTGTATTTGCTTCTTTCCTAACATTCATTGTCTGAATTAATTTTCCAGATACTTTTGTACCTTTTGGCACAGAGTTATTTGATAAACCTGATTCATGAATATAATTACCATCAGATAATTTTATCCAACCATCATTTAAATATCCTTCAATATATTCACCAATATACTTGGTTCCCACTACGCTTGAATTTGTACTTGCTTCTTTTCTAATATTCATGGTTTTATTCAAGTTACCAGATACTTTCGTACCTTTTGGAACAGAATCTGTCTCTAATACTGAGATATTTGATATACCAGAATCATGGATATAATTACCATCAGACAGTTTTACCCATCCTTCTATTCTATAGCCTTCGATATAGTCACCTAAATATTTTTGTCCTACAATACTGGAATTTGTACTCGGAGCTTTTCTAATATTCATAATTCTATCTATAGTACCAGATACTTTTTTGCCATGTTGGTTTGAATTTGCAGAAATAAAGCCTTTATTTTCGGCAAAATTACCATTTTCTAAAAGTATCCATTCTCCTAAATCTTTTCCTTTTAAATAACTTCCTTTTTCTAGAGTATTAATAGTTTTAGTTCCTGGATGTCCTGAAACTTTTGAATCTTCAGCTATATTACCAGAAATATTTTGTAATACATCTAATAAAGGTCCATTATATACATATGTTCCATCAGAAAGTTTTATAAAGTTTCCTATCTTATACCCTTCAACATATGAACCTGCTTTTAATAACCCAATTACTTTTGAGTTTAGATTACCACCATCTCTTAAATTGTAAGATTTAGTTGTGTAACCTGAGACTTTTTCTCCTATCTCAAGTCCTACATTTTTAATAAATTTTCCATTTTCTAAAAGAATATAATTTCCTAGAGAATATCCTTCAATATATTGACCTTGTTTATATCTATCAACAACTTTTTGATCAGGATGATTTGAAACATTTTCGTCTGATTTTAGATATCCTGAAACCTTCTTTAATTCTTTTAATAAAGGTCCATTATATACATATGCTCCATTAGAAAGTTTTATAAAGTTTTCTACTTTATGTCCTTCAATATATGTTCCAGCTTTTAATAATCCAACTACTTTTGAGTTTATACTAGCACCGTCTCTTAAATTATAAGATCTAGTTGTGTAACCAGAGACTTTTGGTCCCAATTCATCAAATCTAGTTAAATTGTAAGTTTCAATTAAACTATTCAGACTGTTAGCATAAGCTGGAGATGTTGCATATCTCCCAGTTAAATAATTAGTTGCCTCTTTATAATTTGATGTACGAGATTTTCTAACACCTAAATAGAAATTATAGTTCCATGAAGATTTATCATCGTCTCCTGTTAAAACATATACGTAATCTTTAAGTGATTCTAAATAAGACGGATATTTTCTAAAATTAGCTAATACATCATATCTATTTCCACTACTTGTATATTCAAAAGTTTTAATTAAAATAGAATCTGAATTGTAAGATCCTTTTACACCAAACAAGTTATGAAATGGTTTATTTGCTAATAAAGAATTTCCCCATCCAGACTCTAAAATGGCTTGAGCCATCATAACTGAAGCATATAAATCATGTTCTGCCGCTAGTCTCTGAGCTAATGGTCCTATCTCATTAATAAATTCAGAAGTAGTATAATCATTTGCAGTTTTATATGATCCACTATTTAATGCTGGATTAATCCAATATCCAGTATTACTTTTAGTTTTAGAAATTTCAATCATATTATTGGATGCGCTTAATACATAATATATACCACTAGATAAAGTAGTTATTGGTGAATTGCTATTATACGCATCACTTGCGCTTCTATATCCTTTCATATCAGAATAAACTACAAAAGATGAGTACCTATTAATTGTAGATTCTATAGTAAGAATTGGAACATCAGGTGTTATTTCAATTGAACCACTTTTAAAATCATTCGGATTTATCCAAGCTCCTGGTTGACTAGATGAATTAGAAATATTTATCATACCATCGTATCTAGTAAAAACATAATAATCACCTGCAGACCAAGTACCTTTAGAATTAGTTCGATTTTTTGCATCTGCAGCAGTATAATAAATTGTAACAGATTTTGGAATATTAATTTTATCAGAAGCAAATAAAACTGATGTATTTATAATAAATATAAACGCTAATGATAAAAGCAATATTTTTTTTAAAATTTTCGACTTCATGTTAATCCTCACTTCCACTATCGTAATATATATATTACCAAATAAGAACCTTCTTTTCAATAAATAGTTATTTTTTTGTAATCTTTTTTATACTTTTCCTTAACCTTTATTATATTTCGGATTAATTTAAAATAGTCATACAGCAAAATATAATTTAATACTATATTTATTTGTTTAAAATAAAAAGAGTGTTGATTAAATTTCAACACTCTAAATATTTATATTAAATTAATCCAAATCTAATTCATCTAGTAAAGCACCTAAATTTGAACCAAATGAATTTTGTGGTTCTTCATTTTCTAATTTAGTATTTTCTTTACGTTCTCTCTTTGGTCTATTTTCTCTAACTTGTTTATTTTCTCTAACTGTTTCCTTAGGTTCCATTAAAGCTCTTTTACTTAATGAAATTCTTTGATTTTCTTCATCAATTTCAAGAATTTTAACTTCTAAATTATCACCAATATTTAATACATCAGATGGTTTTTCAACATGTTCATTTGAAATTTGAGAAACGTGAACTAATCCTTCAACACCTTCTTCTAGTTTTAAGAATGCACCAAAGTCTAATAAGTTTACAACTTCTCCGTTAACTACATCTCCCACTTTGTGTTTTGCTAAGAAAACATCAAATGGTTTTTCTTGTAGATGTTTCAATCCTAGAGATACTCTGTTCTTTTCTCTATTAGCTTTAAGGATTTTAACTTCAACTTCTTGACCTATTTCTAAAGCGTCTTGAGGTTTTTCAATTCTATCCCATGAAATATCAGAAATATGAATTAAACCATCTACTCCACCTAAGTCTACAAATGCACCAAAGTCAACCATACGTACAACTTTACCAGTAACTATTGAATCTGGAATCAATGTTTCCCATATTTCATCAAGTTTTTCTTCTTGTAATACACGACTAGATAATACAACTCTCTTTTTCTTTTCATCAATACTTAATATACGAGCTTCTAAATCTTGTCCCTCAAATTGTTTAAAGTTTTTAACGAAATAAGTAGTAATTTGAGATGCTGGGATAAATCCATTGATGCCCATTACTTTTACTACAAGTCCACCAGCATTAGATCCTTTTACAGAAGCTGTAACAACTTCGTTGTTTTCAAAAGCTTCTAATAATTTTTTCCAATTTTTTAATCCTTCTACTCTGCTAGTTGATAAAGAAACATTTCCTTCTCCGTCATCTAATTTGATAACATATACATCTATTTCTTCACCCACTTTAAAAGCTTCAATAGGATTAGCTGCCTCTTCATCAGACATCTCTTCTTTTTTTATAATCCCATCCGCACGATATTTGATGTCAACAAAGACTTCATCATCTTTGACATTCATTACTGTACCCTTAACTATATCTTTAGGGTAAATTTTTACCATGCTTTCTTCTACTTGTTCCATAAATTCTTCGTTACTTATATTGTCCATTAACCGACTTCCTCCTAAATCATACCAAATACGATATTATCGTACTTTATGATATTGTATATTAAATTTAATAATTTTGCAAAAAAATATTTAGATTTAATACGATTTTTTTATTTATTTATTAAAATTTATGTTTTTTAGCATTTAAAAGTTAAAGTTTATTAACATATTCAATATATCTATAGGTCTTTATAGATAGAATTATAAACATCATCTACTATGCTTTCATACTTTTCTTTTCGATTTAATTCATCATAATCACTTATTTCAATTCTATCATGATATATTACTTCTATTCTACTAAATGGAATATACCTACCTTTAATAGTTATAGGTAAAATATCTGCTTTAGATTTTGAAGCAATTAGTGCAATTCCATCATTAAATCTTTCTCTAGATCTTAATTCTTTATTTTTTATTCTTGTACCTTCTGGAAATATTCCAATTACATTATTATTCTTAAGAACTTGCAATGACTTTCTTATTGCATCAATATCATTTCCTTGTCTATCAACTGGAATTACATGAACTGCACTAAAAAATTTAGCGAGTAATTTATATTTGAAAAGCTCAACTTTACCGAGCATATGAATAATTCTGTCATATGAAACCATCAGTAATAAAGGATCCCAATTTGAAATGTGATTAGCACATATTATTAGTGGTTCTCCTTCTATTGATTCCGGTTTATTAACTTCTTTGTACCAAAAAATAGATTTCATAAAAGTTTTCATTATAGGTAATAAAATTTTATATAACATTTGATTCCTCCAAATAATTTATCATTAATTTTATAACCTCTTCTATACTTAAATTAGTAGAATCTATAAGTATAGCATCATCAGCTTTTATTAATGGAGTTATTTTTCTATTGGAATCAAACTCATCTCTTCTAATAATGTCATTTAATACTGATTCAAAGCTTAAATTGGGATTATCACTTTGTTCTAGCCTTCTACGTGCACGTTCTTCAGCTTTTGCAGTCAAGAAAAACTTCATATCTGCATTTTTTAATACATGTGATCCAATATCTCTTCCATCTAAGATAATATTGGAATTTTTAGCAATATTTCTTTGCATCTCAACAAGATTTTCTCTTATTTTTTTATATGAAGATACTAGAGAAACATTTTTTGTAACATCTTTTCCTCTAATTATTTCTGATACATCTTCTCCATCTAAATAAAATTTGCTATCTTTAATTGATATATTTATATTTTTAATATTATCATTAATTACTTTTTCATCATTAATATCTAAATTGTTTTTTAAATAATAATAGGTGTATGTTCTATACATAGCACCAGTATCTAAATAATTGAATTTAATTTTTTCAGCAAGCCTTTTTGCGATAGTGCTTTTTCCTGCACCAGATGGACCATCTATAGCTATTGATTTATACATAAAAACTCCTATAAATTTCTTAAGTAGTTCACTTCCTTATTAGATAAAACCCTGTAACTTCCGATTGGTAACTCTCCTAACTTTATATCTCCTATTGAAACACGATTTAAATCAATAACTTCATAATTTAAAACATCAAACATTCGACGAATCTGTCTATTTTTTCCTTCGTTAATTTCTATTTGTAAAATATTTTTTCCTAATATTTTAATTCTTGAAGGATTTGTAATATAGTCTCCTATATCAATTCCAGACTCAATTTTATATTTATCTGAATGTAAAAAAGATTTATCTAATTTTACTATGTATTTCTTAAAAATTTCATTTCTAGGATGAACCACATTATTATAAATGTCACCATCATTGGTAATTAAAATCAGACCCCTACTGTCTTTATCAAGCCTTCCTATTGAAAATAATTTAGTATCTATATCTATAAGGTCAAAAATAACTTTATCGTCAAAATTTTTGCTATTTGTACACGTATATCCTATTGGCTTATTTAGCATTATATAATGTTTATCTTCTATCAGCTTAATAATTTTACCTTCATATTTTACTACATCATCTTCTTGAACAATATAACCTAAAGATGTCATTACTTTATCATTTACGGAGATTTTCCCTTGTTCAATCAATGTATCAGCTTTTCTTCTTGAAGTGATTCCACATTTTGCAATATATTTATTAATTCTCATCATCTTCATCCAATATTTGAGTTAATTTATCTATTTCTTCAATTTCTGGAAGTTCTTCTAAATTTTTTAAATCAAATAATCTTAGAAACTCAATTGTAGTTCCATACTGAATCGGCTTTCCTATTGCATCAGATCTACCAACTTCTTCTATCAATCCTTTTGACCTTAAAGTGTCTATAGATGAATAAGATTTTACTCCCCTTATATTATCAATTTCTATTCTTGTAATAGGTTGATTGTATGCCACTAATGCGAGAACTTCCATAGAAGAGTTAGATATCTTCCTATTAGAATTTTTCACTAACTTTTTAAGGTATTTATCATGTTCTTTTCTAGTAGATAGTTGAAAATAGTCATTATGTTCATTAATAATAATTCCACGTCTATAATGCTCCATTTCATCTTGCATTTCTTTTATTATTTCTCTAGTAGTTCTTTTATCTTGTTCAATTATAGACATTAATACATCTATATGTATAGGTTCAGACCAAACGAATAAAATAGATTCTACTATAGATTTAATTTCTCTCCTATCCATTGTCTACTCCTTCACCTTTTTCTTTTAATTTTATAGATATTTCTAATGAATCTACATCTTGAATTATTGATAAATTATTTGTCTTTGAAAGCTCTAATATTGATAGAAATATTATTATCGCTTCAGATTTATTTTCAACCTTCTTTAACATATGTGAGATGCTAATCATTTTTTCTTCAATTAATTGTAACTTTATATCTAATGTGTATTTTTCTAATGAATACTCTTCAATATTTAATATTTTTTCTACTTTAAATTCATCTTCAGATAAAAATTGAGAAATTAATTCTTCTAGAACAAATTTTAATCTTTGTGCATCATATATAATTTCGTTATTTTCATCTTTATAAATTGACAAATCTTCTTGAAGTTTTACATGTTTTTTTAGACCTTCTTCTTCAAGACTTCTTAATTTAGGTATAATTGACTTAATTCTTTTATACTCTTGAAGTCTTTGTTTAAGCTCATCTTCACTAATAAAATCTTCTTCATCTTCATCATTTTCTAAAGTATCTTTTATCAAAGATTTAGTCTTAATATAAAGTAATTGAGTGGCTATTAGTATAAAATCAGCCACTTCATCCGTAGGAATATCTATATTTTGAATCGTTTGTAAATAGTCATTTGTGATTTCAGAAATATTTACTTCATATATATCATATTTAGATTTTCTAATTAATTCTAAGAGTAAATCAAATGGCCCATAGAATTCACCAGTAGTTACATTAACCATATAAAATCCTTATTACTAATTTCATATAAAAATTTGCTATGCTATTTAACAATGGACTCATAACTTTACTAATAATTCCTGTGGATATTAATAGAATAAGTACAATTGATCCATATCTTTCATATTTATAAATCTTATATTGCCAATTTAATGGTAAAAATGATGCTATAATTTTAGAACCATCCAGTGGTGGAATTGGTAATAAATTGAATACAGCAAATACCAGTCCATAAATAAATATATTTTCAAATAAAATATACAGTATTCCCTCTAATTTAAAAATATGTATAATAAATAAAGATACTAATGCAGTCAGTAAATTTATCAATATACCAGCGATAGATACACAGAACATTCCCCATTTATGATTTTTAAAATTATTTGAATTTATAGGAACAGGCTTTGCCCATCCAAATCTAAATATAAACAACGATAATGTACCTATTAAATCTAAATGTGCAAGAGGGTTTAATGTTAATCTTCCTCTATCTTTTGCTGTGGTGTCTCCAAATTTATAAGCAACAAATCCATGGGCAAATTCATGTGTAACTAATACAAATAAAATCGCTACAAATTGCAATATAATTGTAGTTATATCCTTAGAAGGCATTATATCCCTAACTTTCTAGCTGCATATAAAATACCAATAATCGATTTAGCATCTGTTATTTCAAAACTATCAATCATGTCCAATGCATCTTGTATGCTTACTAATTCAACTTCAACATACTCATCATCATCAAGTTCTAATTTATTTTCTTCTAATTCTGTTGCTAAAAAAATTGAAATTATTTCGTCAGTAAAACCAGGAGATGCATAAGCTTCCGTTACCAATTCTAATTTATTTGGTTTTTGACCAATTTCTTCTTGAGCTTCTCTAATAGCAGCTTCTTGAATTGATTCATTTGGCTCTACTATTCCCGCAGGAATTTCGTAAATTACCTTATTCAATGGTTTTCTAAATTGTTTTACTAAATATAATTTATTTTCATCATTAATTGCTACTATAGCAACACCTCTACCATGTATGACAATTTCTCTTTTAGCATAGGATCTATTGGGTAATTCTACAGTATCCACTTTAACTTTTATTATCTTTCCCTCATAAATTTTTTCTGATTTAATCGTTTCTTCATAATGAAAATTATCACTCATAAATCCTCCTTTAACAGTTCTTCAGCTGAAATTAAACTTTTTTCAGTTATATCAGAACCCGAAATTAATCGAGCTATCTCTTTAATAGTATTATCATAATTTAATTTTTCTATACTACTTTGTGTAAAACCATCTATTTCTTTCTTTGATAATAAATAATTTGCATTTGCTTTGCTTGCAATTTGAGCTAAATGAGATATTACTATCAATTGAACAGAATTTGATATTTTCTTTAATTTACTTCCAACAATATCAGCAGTTTTACCACTAATACCAGAATCTATCTCATCAAAAATAATAGTATCAATATCCTCTTTTTCAATAAATGCCGCCTTCATAGCAAGCATAAATCTTGAAATTTCACCTCCAGAAGATACTTCACTTAAACTTTTTAATTCTTGACCTTTATTCGTTGATATTAGGAAATCTATCTCATCAAATCCTTCCTTAGTAATTTTATCATTGATTTTTATATCTATTTTGAAATCAATATATTGCATATTCATCTCATTTAATTCATTTATTATTTTTGTTTCTAAATATTTTATGATATCTTTTCTTATTTCATTTAATTTTTTTGAAATATCAATATTTTCTCTTTTTATATCATCTATGTCTTTTTGAATTTCTTCTCTTCTGGCATGTATATTTGAAACAATCTTATATCTTTTTTTATTTTCTTCTAGAAAGCCTAAGATTTCTTCACTATTTCTGCCATATTTTAATTTCAAAACTTGAAAAGAAGAAAATAATTCTTCAATAATTTGAATTCTTTCCTCATCTATATCTAAACTATAAGAGTATCTTTCAATTTGTTCAGATAAATCTTTTATTAATTCTTTAATATTCAAAGCGTCACTAACTAAGGTATTTAAATCTTCATCTAAATTTTCTAAATCTACTAAATTATCATACAATATCTGTGACATCTCCTTAAAAGAAGGAATTCTCGAAGATTCTGATAAAAAGTTTATAATAGAATTTGTTCCACTAATCAATTCACTTTGATTAGATAATTTTTTATATTCTTTATTTAATGAATCTTCATCATAACTATCAAAGTCAAAATTTTCAATTTCATTGATTTGATATGTTAATAAATCTTTTTCTCTTTCAATCTCATCATCTGACATATTTAAATCTTGATTTTCTTTATTTAATAACTGTAGTCTTCTAAGATTATTACTTAGTTTTAACTTATATTCATCAGTTTTTTCATTAAATTTATCTATCAATGATATATAGTTGTTTTTGTTTAATACCACCAAGTTTGAATGTTGACCATGAATATCAAATAAAAGTGAAGAAATCTCACCCAAAAATTTAATATTACATGCCCTATTATTTATTTTAGTTATCGAACTATTTTCAGTAAATGTACGTGACAAAACGATATTTGAATCTATATCTATATCATTTTCTTCAAGGATTTTATTTATTGTTTGATTGGTAGAAAAAACAGCTTCAATAATTGTTTTATCCCCAAATACTCCAATATAATTCTTATTAAATCTCTCTCCTTTAAGTATAGATAGAGCCTTTAATAATAGAGATTTACCTGAACCTGTTTCTCCTGATAAAATATTTAATCCTTTTTCAAAATCAATATTAATTTCTTTAATAATCGCGAAATTCTTCACATACAAATTAACTAACATTAAACAATCATATCCTTTAATTCATTTAATACTTTGTTTACATCATAATCTTTTTTAACATCAATAAAGATTGTATCATGTCCACTTAAAATAGCTGCTATACCTTCAATTTTCTTAATATTAATAGCTTGTGCAGTTACTGTAGCTGCATATGAAATAGTATTTACATATATACGATTTTCATTAATTTCAAAAGATAAAACTGCTGACTTAAAGATTTTTCTTAGTCTTTCATTAAGGGTATCTCTCATAGCATCGATTACTGTATATTTATATACACCTTCATCTGTTTGAACCTTAGTTATTCTAAGTTCTTTTATATCTCGTGAAATTGTAGCTTGTGTAGCTCTTACCCCATGTTGTAAAAGTAATTCTGTAAGTTCTTCTTGTGTTTCAACAACTTGATCTTCTATTAATGATAAAATAATTCTTTGTCTATCATACTTTTTCATAAATTTATAATCCTCTCCTCATAACTCTCGATTTCGTAAATAATTAATCAGCTTTATAAGAAATTCATTATTATTATATTTCTTTAATATTTCAATTGCTTTATCAGTGAAATCAATCATGTCATTATATGTCCTTTTTTCATCTAAAAAACTAGCATATGTTACTTTATTGATTTCCTTATCTTGGTCTAAATCAAGTATATCATCTTGTAATTGAAATGCCATACCTATATAGTATCCAAGTTTTTCCATTTCTTGTATGATTTCTGAACTTTGGTGAGTTAAATATGCTGGAACTGTTGTAGCACACATAAAAAGTCTACAAGTTTTGTTTTTATACATTTCTTTAATTTTATCCAAACTATTTAAATCACTTTGAACATCTAATATCTGTCCATTGATCATACCATCTTTTCCTGAAGCATTTGAAATATATTTAGCTGCTTTTATATAGTCAGTATCATTATTTTCCAATATAGTCTCAAATAATAATTCGTATGCGTAATTTAATAACGCATCTCCAGCTAAAATGCCTTTATCTTCACCATATTTATAATGGACTGACTCTCTTCCTCTCCTATAATTATCATCATCCATAGCAGGTAAATCATCGTGCACTAAAGAATAATTATGAATAAACTCTAGTGCTAAAGCGTAATCGTTTACCATCTTGCTTTTCCCACCCAATATTTTAAATGTTTCTAGCATTATTATTGGTCTTATTCTTTTACCTTCTTCTATAGAGTAGTTAAGTATATCATTAAAGTTATTCCGTGGAAAGTAGTTTTTTATTAATGAGTCTATTTCTTTTTTTCTTTTTACATATTCACTAAACATATTTACTGCCTTATATTAATAATTTTTTGTTTCGCATTCTCTATTTTTTCATTTAATTTTTTATAAATTTCATTACTCTCTTCATAAATTTTGATAGATTCTTCTAAATTTAATTCTTTACTTTCTAATCTATCAGCAATAGATTTATATTCGTCTAAAAGTTTTTCAAAATTTTCACTCATCGATTTTCTCCTCAACTAAAATTTTATAAATAGTATTTTTGTTTTTAATATAGTAATTTTTATTTATCTGTAATTCATCAAAACTAATGGGTCTTTTATCTATATCTAATAAATCGATATAATTTTCTTCCATTATTCTTTTCATACTATCTTGTAGTCTTTGATATGTGAAATTAACTTTTTCTTGTATAGAATTAATATTTTCATTGATAATATAATCTATATTATTTTTAAGAATAGATATATCCTTAATATATCCTTCTATAAGATACTCTGGTGTATTGGATTTAATATTTAACTTTATACTATTAATTATATTTTCAGATTCATATAGTTTACTTTTGATAAAATATTCTATATTTTTATTTATATTAATTACATTTTTTATTGAATGAACATAATTAGTAGTGATATATTCCGATGCCTTTGTAGGTGTAGAAAGATACATATCCGCAACTAAATCAGAAATACTTAAATCGATTTCATGTCCTATCGCAGAAATTACAGGGGTATTCATTTCAAACAATTTGTCAGCTATTAATTCACTATTAAAAACCGACAAATCATCCTTTGAACCTCCACCTCTTGTTAAAACAATTAAATCTAAATTTTCATTATCCAGATATTCTAAAGCCTGTACAATCTCTTGCGAAGCATATTCTCCTTGAACTAAAGTGTGAAATAAATATATTTCACAATTATATCTATTATCATTTAAAACTTTTAAAAAGTCATAATACGCAGCCGAGTTATATCCTGTAATCAATCCTATTTTATATGGGAATTTTGGTATAGCTTTTTTTCTATCTAAATCAAAATATCCTTTATCAATTAATTTCTTTTTTAATTTATTTAATTCTGCTAATTGACTTCCTTCACCAACGAGTTTAGTTTCATCAACTTTTATTTGATATCTACTATCCCTTAAAAATAAATTTATAGATCCTTTAACTACAACTTCATCTCCTTCTTCAAAAGGAAAATTTGAGTCAAAATATACACATGATATAGACTCATTCTCTTCAGTCAATGAGAAATATGTAAATTTCTTTTTACTTAAACTTGTAATTTCCCCTACTACATATAAGTCTCTTAAAAAAGGATCTGTTGTAATTTCTCTTTTTAAATATTGACCTAATTGCTTAACTGTAATGGCTTTTGTCATTTCATATCCTTAGCGACAGAAGAAAGTATTCCGTTTATCAATTTATGAGAAATTCCTATGGAAAATATTTTTATATTTTCTACAGCTTCATTTATTGATACACTAACAGGAACTGTTTTTTGAATATAAAATTCATTTATTGAAACTCTTAACACGGCACGCTCAATAGCGGGTAAATCCTGTGTTTTTCTTCCTATTAATTTTGAATCTATGATCTCATCTATTTTTTCTTTATTATTTAGTATTGATTCAATCGAATTATATGCAAACTTAGACAATTTAATATTATGCTTATCAATTACATCTTCAATCATAGAGTAATCAAATTCATTAAAATCATTTTGAAATATTAACTTTGTTATCCATTTTCTTTCATCAGCTCTATTCATTTTATACTCTTGATAAATATTCACCAGTTCTTGTATCAATTTTCAATACATTACCTATTTCAATAAATAAAGGAACATTTAAAGTATACCCTGTTTCTACAGTTGCTGGTTTACTAGCTCCTTGCGCTGTATCACCTCTAAATCCTGGTTCTGTATCAGTAACTTCAAGTTCCACAAAATTTGGTGCTTCAACAGAAAATGGTCTATCGCTATAGAATTTTATAATTGCCATTTCATTTTCTTTTACAAATTGTGAAGCTTCTTCAAATAATTCTTGTTCTATTGGTAATTGTTCATAAGTATTCATATCCATAAAATAATTTAATGAACCATCATTGTATAAATATTGCATTTCTTTTGTTTCAACAATGATTTGTTTAAATTTATCATTTGGATTAATAGTAACCTCTTTTGAAGAACCATTTAATACATTTCTAATTTTAGTACGTATAAATGCTGGTCCTTTACCCGGCTTAACATGTTGGAAATCTATCACTTCATATAAATCTCCATCATATTCAAAAGTAATTCCTTTTCTTAATTCATTTGCTCCTATCATTAAATCCTCCATAAAAATATTATGAATTTATTATATCATAATCATGTATTCGGATAAATATCATAAATGTAAATAAATTTTATTTTTGATAATTTATCGCTTCATATATATGTTGAACTTCTATATCTTTGCAAATTTCAACATCTGCTATTGTTCTAGCTACTTTGACAATATTATCATATGATCTTTTAGATAATTTGTATTTATTCATAAATACGTTTAATATATTCTTTATTTCATTTGTAATTGAAATTTTTTCAGTTAAAATATTTGTATTTATATTTGCATTTCTAATTTCTCCAGATAAATATCTTTGTAATTGTTTATTATATGCATTTTCAATACTGTTTCTAATATTATTTATATTATAGCTATGTTTAGAATACCCATATTTTGGTGAATTAACATAAATTTTCATTTGAAATCTATCCATTAAAGATTCATCTATTTTTTTATTAAATCTGCTAATTTCTCCAGCCGTACATGTACATTTTTCATTCGTTCCATATTTTCCACATGGACAAGGATTCATTATACCTATAATTGTTGAGTTTACTGGATAATCATAATATTTATTTAAATTTTCATCATAAAATTGATAATTATCCATTTGTAATTTTAGTAAATCTAATACTTTTTTTGAAAAAATATTAATCTCATCAAATACTAATATTCCAAAATTCGAAAGTGAGATTTTCCCCAAAATTTTATCATTCCCAAATATTTCATTTGCAGATGAATTTAATGAAGCATAATAAATTTCAGGAATAAAACTAAATTGCTTGTTTAAATCAAATCTTCTTTTTATATCGTCTAAAATTAAAGCTTCTCTTATATTCATTATTGGTAAAATAGATTCTAAAGCTTTTATAGAAAATGATTTACCACTACCTATTGGGCCTTTAATAAGTAAGCTATGATTTCCGGAAATTGCAATAATTAATGCTCTAATCAGGGATTCTTGAGATATAATATCATTGATTGTAGTTTCATATTTTTGAATTGGATATGTATACTCTATGTTTTCTTTTTTATACTTACCATTTAAAAAATTAATTGCATCCTTTAAATTGGTAACCATAGTAATATTTAAATCAGTAAAAAGAGAAATATAATCATATTTCCCTTTAGCTATTAGTATATTTTTAATATTATTTTGTATACAAGCATTTATAAGTCTAGATGGATTATCTAATGGAACTAAAGTACCATCTATATTTAATTCTCCTAATATAACAAAATCTTCATTAAAATTTACAAGTCCATGAGCCTTTAATATAGAAATTGCAATTGGTAAATCAAAATGTGTTCCATTCTTTTTTATATTTGCAGGACTAATATTTGTTATTACATTTCCATAGGGAAATTTCAATCCAACACTCTTAAACGCTTGTTTAATTCTAGTGTTTGATTCTCTAATCGTTCTTGAAATCATTCCAGTAATAGTAAATTTTACCATACCTTTAGTAATTTTTGTATCTATCTCAACAATTGAATCCTTCTTATCTTCTAAGTTAACTACTTTGATTCTTCCTTCCATTCTTCCCCCTTAAATATTAAATCATAATATTTTTTAAATTCGGGGTATGGATCAATTTCGAACTTCATCAATTCACCTGATACTGGGTGATGAAATTCTAGATAGAAAGCTTGTAATAATTGTCTTTGTACATTAAATTTACTTTTTGAAGTATTATAATCTCTATCACCTAAAATAGGATGACTTATTGAGCTTAAATGTACTCTTATTTGATGTGTCCTTCCAGTGTGTAAATTTAACTCAATATATGAAAAACCTTCATTATATTCTTTAAGTTCATAAGTAGTTAAAGAATATTTTCCTGAATCTGAAAGCATCATTAATTTTCTATTTCTAGTAGATCTTGAAATATAACCTTCAATAGTTCCTTCTGTTTCAGGCATTTTGCCAAGAACTATTGCTCTATATTTTTTTATGATTTTTCTATTTTTAAACATATCTTTTAATTTAAACATAGAATTTTCATTTAAAGCTATAATCATAAGGCCGCTAGTATCTTTATCAAGTCTATGAACTATGCCTACTCTATCATGACCATATAAAGATGGAAGATTAGAATATTTACTAAGTAGAAAGTTTACTACTGTATTAGTTCTAATTTGATTAGTAGGATGAGAAATAATACCAAAAGGTTTATTTATTATAGCGATATCTTCGTCCTCATATATTACTTCTATATCTAAATTCTCAGCTTCTAATTCTTTTAACTCTAAATATTTAAGATTTATTTCAATTAAATCGTCTTCAGAAACTATAAATGATGGTTTAACAGATTTACCATTTACCAAAACAGCTTTATCTTTAATCATTTTAGATAATTTAGATCTTGAAATATCTTCATAGTATTCAGATAGATATTGATCAATTCTTATGTTTTCAGTATCATCTACTATAATTTTTTCTAAGTTCTCCAATCTATTTCCTCACTTCCAATATTTTTTAATATTTTATTTGTTTCAGAAAAAATTTTTGAATCTCTAAACCCTCTATATACTGAAAAAGGTGATGGATGACTTGTTTTAATTATATAATTACCATCTTCGATTACACTTTCTTTGCTTTGAGCATATTTTCCCCATAATAGAAATACGATATTTTTTCTCTTTGAAATGCGGTTTATGACAATATCGGTAAATTCTTCCCAGTATGTATTCGAAAAAGATCCAGGTTTAGACTTTTTTACTGTTAATACTGAGTTTAGTAAAAAGACTCCTTGATTCGCCCAAGAAGAAAGATCTCCATTCGTATTCACAATCCCAAAATCATTATTTATTTCCTTAAATATATTTCTTAATGATGGTGGTAATATTTGACCTGATTCTACTGAAAATGCAAGACCATTAGCTTGATTTTCTCCATGATAGGGATCTTGTCCAAGTATTACTACCTTAACACCATCATAATCCGTTAATTTAAAAGCTTTAAATATATCTTCAAATTTTGGAAATATACTCTCTTTTTTATATTCTTCCTTAATTGAATTAAAAAAATTATTAAATTTTTCTGAATTAATTATATCGCTTAAAACGACATCCCAATTATTGTTTAACATCTTTTCCATCAATAAATAATAAATATATAATTAAGAGTATAGCGGAACAAGTAACATATATATCGGCAAAATTAAAAACAGGAAAATTATAAAGTCCCCCAAGTGGTGAATATATAAAATCTACCACATATCCAAGGCGAATTCTATCTATTAAATTTCCAATAGCCCCTGCTATTATCATAACAAGACTAAACTTTAAAAAAATGCCAATATTATTACTTTCCTTTAACATATACCACATAATTCCAAAAACTATTATTATAGTCAATATTGTAAATAAAATAGTCGCATTTTGAAATATTCCAAAAGCAGCTCCAGAATTTTCTACATATGTAAAGTGTAGCCATTTATCAATAATTACTACTTCATTTTTTCCTTTTAAATTTATAATTGCTATATATTTGGTAACTTGGTCTATCGCTACCAATATTACAAATAAAATTGCGTACATATTATCTCCTAATAAAAAAAGGGCTTTAAGCCCTTTGAATTTTAGTATAGATTTTTTTCGGCAAATAATTTTGATGCTTTGCCATCTATTTCTACTCCTTCAGGAGCCAATACATAAATATCTTTTGTTACATTTTGTATTGTACCTTTTAATGAGTAAACTCCACCACTTACAAAGTAAAATATTTGTGTTTTCTTATCTACTTCTAAATTTTCTAGATTTAATACAACTGCTTTTCTTTGTAATATGTCATCTATAACCAGTTTACCATCTTCATATGTCATTGGTTCTCTAATTGTAACTACCATATTTTCTCCTGATTTTGTCTTATAATATCTATTTGTTTCTGTCGGTCTTTTTGAAACGTTTTGAATTGAATTGGTGTCTGCTCTTTCTGATTTTATAGTTGGTTCTATTTTTGTAGTTTCATTAGAAACTACTTCTTCAGTTTCTTCAGATTCACCAAAATCATCATCTATATATTCTTCATAATCTTCGTCATAGTAATCATCTTCAATCCCTATGAAATCTTTAATTTTATCCCAAATAGCCATACTACCTCCTATTTAATCTATTATATAATAAATATTTTTTATTTTCTATTTTTTTAATAAATTTCTCCTTCAGAATAATTAATTGGATTTTTTATTATCTTTGTAAATGGATGTAAATTTTCAAATTCAATACTTGTCGTATCGGTGTTTGGAAATATTTCAGAAAAATCATTAGATATATACACATAATCATCTTCTTCTTTTTCTATTTTCACAGGCGTAAATTTAATAATATTGCCTTTCAAATATAATACACCATCGACACCATTTCTTTGAGTTATAGCTGTACTTGGTATTTTATAAGTTTCAAATTTGCCTAAGTTTAGTTTAATATCAAAAAATCTATTTTCTAAACTTTCTTCTATACCATCAAACAACTTAAAAACAATCAAATATCCCTTATCTAGAATTAAAATATCTTCATATATTGCTTGTAAAGTATCTGACTCTTTATTATTTTTTAAAATATTCAAACTAATTTGTTTTAATGCTTTTATATTAATTTGATTTAAGTCTTCAATATATGTCACAATATGATACATCTTATTATCGACATATTTTAATCCAGTCATTTTATTTAATTCTTTATTACCAATTAAAGTATCTAAATCTATCGATAAATTATTAATATCAAATAAATTTTCATAACCATCATAATAATTAACTATATATCCTGAATTGTCCATAAAAACAGAATGATTAGAAACATATGATTTTATATATTTTTCTAATACCTTACCATAGTCCTTACCCGGGTTTACTCCATTTATATAGTCTATATTTAAATTATTATAATCCTTATTAAAAATTTTTTCTTTTATAGAATTAAACTCATTTATATCTTTTGAATCTATATTCATTACAGAAACATTTAAAAGATTTTGTATTGCATTTAATGCCTCATTATTTTCTGTATTTTCAACTATATCTCCAACCCTATATATTTTAGAATTATCTTTTTCGACCTCTAAGCCGTTAAAATTATCCATTACAAATTCATTAAAAATTGCTATCGCTGGTAATTTAAGATCAATTTCTTCAACTATTGGATTTTGTATATTGTATAAGTTCTTTTCTCTTTTATTTTGTTGTATTATCTCTACTGTAAAAGAAATTAACATTAATATAACTACTACTATTATGAATAATGTTATTCCAAATTTTGATTTTCTTTTCATATTATCCTAAAATTCAAATTCATTTTTTCCAGATTTTGACATAAGAATTTCAACAGCCGTTGAAACGTCCATATTTTTATATAAAATATTATAAATAATATTGGTTAGAGGCATATATATATCTTTCTTTTTAGATATTTCATACAATGCCTTACATGTAGGTATACCTTCCACAACCATTCCAATATCTTTTTCTAAACTATCTATAGTGTGTCCTTGTCCTATTAATTCTCCCGCTTTACGATTACGAGAATGTTGGGACGTAGCCGTTACAATTAAATCACCAATTCCAGCTAAACCATATAAAGTAGTTCTATCTCCACCCATAGCTATACAAAACCTTGTCATTTCATGGATTCCTCTAGTTATCACAGCAGCTCTAGAATTATCTCCAAAATTTTTTCCATCAAGTATACCTACTCCAATGGCTAAAACATTTTTCACAGCTCCACCAAATTCTACACCTATCAAATCTTCATTAGTATAGACTCTTAAAGATTCACTTATCATTATATTTTGAATTTCTTTTGCTACATCAAAGTCTTTACTAGCAGCTACTAAAGATGTAGGTACGCCTTTTATTACTTCTTCTGCATGTGATGGACCTGAAAGCGCAACAAATTTATTTTCAGGAAGAAACTCCTTAAATATCTCTGAAATTCTAAGATCAGTATCCACCTCAATTCCTTTGGAAAGATTAATTATAATACTATCTTTAGAAAACTTTTCAGAATATTCTTCAAGCATAGATCTAATTTTTTGAGTTGGTACTGCATTTATTATATATTTATTATGCAATACATCTTCTATATTTGTATATGCTTTTATGTTGTCAGGTAATATATTTCCTTTTAAGTATTTTATATTCTGATGATTGTCATTTATAGATTTTGCATTTATTTCATCTCTTACATACATAAAAATATTATGATTTTTTGATAGTTCTTTAGAAATAGCTGTAGCCCAACTACCTCCACCTAGTACTGAAATATTCATCTTTTACCCAATCTTTCAATTTTATTTTCTTTACCTTTAAACAATCTTTTTACATTTTCTCTATGGCTATATGTAATTATTATAGCATTAACAATTAGCATGATTAACATAGGCAAATTATTATTTTTTATAAATTGATAAATAACCGCAGAATAAGTCAAAATCAAGGATGTTAATGACATTATTCTAAAAATGTAATTTAACGTGAAAAATTCTATTAATTGAATTATTACTATAATCGGAGATAGATATAGATTTACCATGATTGAACATGCAACTCCTTTTCCACCCTTAAAATTATAGTATATTGGCCAGATATGACCTATAACAACTACTACACCAGATATATACTTAGTAAATTCTGATGCTCCAACTGCTAATCCGACTTTATCAGCAATTAGCATTGCAAGTATAGTCTTTATAAAGTCTATACTCATTGCGAGTGCAGCATATTTAACTCCATATGCTCTAAAAGCATTTGTTGTTCCAGCGTTTCCACTTCCTTTTAATCTTATATCTTCTCTAAAAAAGTTCTTACTTATAATTATCGATCCTGATATTGATCCTAATAGATATACAAAAATTAAAATCAATATTGTTTTAATTATCATACATCAAATCTCCTACTTCTAACTTCTAAAGTTATAGGAACCCCTCTAAAATTAAAACTTTCACGTAATTTGTTTTCAATAAATCTTAAATATGAAAAATGCATCAATTCTTCATCATTTACATATATTAAAAACTTAGGTGGTCTCGTAGTTACTTGAGACATATAATAAATTTTAAGTCTTTTACCTTTTTTAGTCTTAGGAGGGTTAATTAACATAGCATCTCTCAGCATTGTATTTAGAAGGCCAGTAGGAACTCTAAAGCTATAATTTTCATCAACTTCATCTATCAAATCAAATAATTTATCAATCCTTTGTTTATCTTTCACAGATATAAATACTACAGGAGCATACAAAGTAAATGTAATTTTATTTCTAATATCTGCTTCAAAATCTCGCATTGTATTAGTTTCTTTTTCAATTAAATCCCATTTATTTACAACTATAATTGAAGCTTTATTGTTATTGTGAGCATATCCAATTATTTTTGTATCCTGCTCAGTCACTCCTTCAGCTGCATCAATGAAGAATAATACAATGTCAGATCTATCAATAGCATTTAGTGTACGAATAACTGAAAATCTTTCAACTCTTGAGTCTACTGACCTTTGTCTTCTCAGTCCTGCTGTATCGATAAATGTATATTTTTTATTATTTCTTTCAAATTCTGAATCGATAGAATCTCGTGTTGTTCCTGGAATATTTGATACAATAGATCTTTCTTCACCTATAATCATATTTATAAATGATGATTTACCAACATTTGGTTTTCCTATAACTGCTATATGTAGTCTATCATCATCTATTTCTTTTAAGGAATCATCAGGAAATCTATTTACAATTTCGTCAAGTAAATCCCCTAGTCCATAACCTTGCTCCGCAGATATAACTTGAATATCTCCAAAACCTAAAGTATAGAAATCATAAACTGATAAAGGTGTTTCTCGTGATTCTATTTTATTTACTACTATTATAATATCTCGACCTGATTTTCTTAATTTCTCAGAAATTAAACTATCTAAATTAGTAAGACCTTCTCTACCGTCTACTAAAAATAAAATTAAATCTGAAGATTGAATGGCAATATCAGCTTGAATTTCAATTTCTTTGTTGAAATCTCCACTATATTCTAATTCTAAACCACCTGTATCAACTAAAACAAAGTAGTTATTTTGCCACTCTACTTCACTATACAATCTATCTCTAGTAATCCCTGGGGTATCTTCAGTTATAGATAGTCTTTTTCCTACTAATTTATTAAATAATGTTGACTTACCAACATTTGGTCTACCTATAATACTTACTATTGGTCTTGCCATAAAAACTCCTTAGTATAAAGGGTATTTCTCTGTAAGATATTTTACCCTTCTTAAAATATTTTCTTTATCTTTTCTGTTTAATAAAACATCTGCTATCAGCATTCCAACTTCCCTCATATCTTCTTCTTTGAATCCACGAGTTGTCATCGCTGGTGAACCAATTCTTAAACCTGAAGTGATAAAAGGACTTTGTTTTTCATTTGGAATAGTATTTTTATTTGCAGTTATATTAACTTCATCAAGCATATGTTCAGCATCTTTTCCTGTTAATCCGATACTAGACACATCTAATAAAACTAAGTGATTATCTGTACCACCAGACACTATTCTAATTCCTTGTTCTAATAAAACTTCAGACATTGCTTTAGCATTCTTAAGAACTTGTTTTTGATATTTTTTAAATTCTGGTTGCATAGCTTCCTTAAACGCAATAGCTTTAGCTGCTATTATATGTTCTAATGGTCCTCCCTGTGTACCAGGGAAAATAGCTTTGTTAACCTGTTTTTGATATTCTTCTTTCATAAGAATAAAAGCTCCTCTTGGACCTCTTAAAGTCTTATGAGTAGTTGAAGTCACTATATCTGCATGTGAAACTGGTGATGGATGTAAACCTGCAGCAACAAGTCCTGCGATATGTGCCATATCAACCATAAATATAGCTCCTACTTCATCAGCTATTTCCTTAAACTTATTAAAATCAATTATTCTTGAATAAGCACTAGCTCCAGCAAGTACTACTTTTGGTTTTTCTCTTAAAGCTATATTATAGACATCGTCATAATTTATCATTTCAGTTTTTTTATCAACACCATAATGAACAAAATCAAAATATGAACCTGAAATTGAAACTGGTGATCCATGAGTTAAGTGTCCACCTTCAGCTAAATTCATTCCTAAAACTTTATCTCCTGGATTTAATAAAGCGAAGTATACACCTAAATTTGCACTTGAACCACTATGTGGTTGAACATTAGAATATTCTGAACCAAATAATTTGTTCAATCTGTCTATTGCAGTTTGTTCAATTATATCAATATATTCGCAACCACCATAGTATCTTCTACCTGGATATCCTTCAGCATATTTATTAGTTAAAATAGATCCTGCAGCTTCAAGTACTGATTTTGAAACAAAGTTTTCGGAAGCTATTAATTCAATATTGTTTTCTTGTCTTTCTGTTTCTTTTAAAATAGTATCATATATTTCCGGATCAAATTTCTTTATATTTTCCATATTAAAAACCTCTAAATTCTGTAATTGAAACTAGTTCTTCCTTACCTTTTTTCTTATCAACTATAGATAAAATTAAATATGAGCTGATAAGTGCAACTATTCCTATCAAAAATGATATCAATTCACTAGGATTTTCTCCTTGCACTGCATTTCCTATAACTATACCAATAACCAACATTATAAGTGGTAATAAATAGATTAATGCTGATGTTGATAATAATTTATTTGTTGCAAATTCAATGTTTACTGGATCTCCTACTTCACCATTTATTGTATTTTTCACTTTAACATAATGATGATTATCTTGTTTCATATGATTACCAGTTCTTGTAAGTGCACCACATCCACAACTTGTTCCACAAGCTTCTGATTTTGCAACCATTACAAGAGCTGTATCGTCTTTTACTTCTGTTATAATACCTAATTTATTCATAATTTCCCTAATCTATATTTTTAATATTTAATTCTTTCAATTGCTCTTCATCAACTACTGTTGGTGCTTCAGTTAACAAGTCAGAAGCTGATTGTGTTTTTGGAAAAGCAATTACATCTTTAATATTATCTTTATTTAATAATGTCATTACTAATCTATCTAATCCATATGCAATACCACCATGAGGAGGTGTTCCATATGCAAGGGATTCTACAAAGAATCCAAATTTTCTTTCAATATCTTCCTTAGTTAATTTTAAGGCCTTAAACATTCTATTTTGAAGTTCTGAATTATTTATTCTTATAGATCCACCAGCTATTTCATCCCCATTTATAACTAAGTCATAAGCCTTAGCTCTCATGCTTTCCGGATGAGTTTCTAAAAATTCAATGTCTTCATCTACTGGATGTGTGAAAGGATGGTGTTTAGCAACATATCTTTCTTCTTCCTCATCATATTCAAACATTGGGAATTCATTTATCCAAGTTATAGCAAAATCATTTTTATCAAATTCAAGATTTTCATCTGCTATCATAGTTCTAAGAGAACCCATAAGTTCTAAAACTCTTGGTTCTTTGTCAATTATTATTAAAGCTAAGTCTCCATCTTGTAATTTTAATTTTTCAATTAATTTTGAATTGAACTCTTCATTTAAAAATTTATTTATTGAAGAATTAATTTCTCCATTCTCTAATCTAAACCAAATTAAACCACTAGCTCCCATACCTTTTACTACAGATGTTAATTTGTCGATTTTCTTTCTTGAATATTTTTCACTTAATGAATTGAAATTAATCGCTTTAATTTTCTTTCCATCAGCTACTGAATCCTTAAAAAGATTGAAATCTATAAATTCTGATAAATCTGAAATGTCTTGAATTTCAAATCCATATCTTAAATCAGGTTTATCTGAACCATATTTACTCATAGCCTCATCAAAGCTCATTCTGTTGAAAGGTAACTCTAAATCAATATTCTTTACTTTTTTGAATATATGTTTAACCAAATTTTCATTTAATTCTATTACATCTTCGATATCAACAAAACTCATTTCTAAGTCTACTTGTGTAAACTCTGGCTGTCTATTCGCTCTTAAATCTTCATCTCTAAAGCATTTTACAACTTGATAATATCTATCCGTTCCACCAACCATTAACATTTGTTTGTATAATTGAGGGGATTGAGGAAGTGCATAATAAGTATTTTTGTTTATTCGTGAAGGTACTAAATAGTCTCTAGCGCCTTCAGGAGTTGGTTTTCCTAAAAAAGGTGTTTCAACTTCTATAAAACCATTATCATATAGAAAATCTCTAAAAGCTTTAACGATTTCTGCTCTCTGTCTTAAGGTCTTTTGCATAGATGGTTTTCTAAGATCTAAATATCTATATTTTAATCTCATTTCTTCTGAAACATTATCACCATCCTTTATATATATTGGAGGTGTTTTTGCGCTATCATATAAAACTAATTCATCTACAATTATTTCAATATCACCAGTTAATATATCTGGGTTCTTACTTTCTCTTTCTTCAACATTACCTTTTATGCCAATTACATATTCTGATTTTAATTCTTTAGCTTTTAAGTAAAGTCCTTCATTATCTTCTTTCTTAAAAACTATTTGAGAGATACCAGTTTTATCTCTAATATCTATAAAAAGCAACGGGCCTAAATCACGAGTTTTAGATACCCATCCATTTAATACAACAGTTTCTCCAATATTTTCTTTTCTAAGTTCTCCACAAAAATGCGTTCTTTTCATAATTATTCCTCTTCCCTTATCCATGGATTATTTTGTTTTTCATGCTTTATAGTTGTACTTCCACCATGTCCTGGTAAAAGTATAGTTTCGTCATCAAATTTACTATACACAATATTTAGAATTGAACTTTTTAAGTCCTCAAATTTAGCACCATATATATCTGTTCTACCAATTGATTCTCTAAAAATTAAATCCCCAGAAAATATTAATTTATTTCCTAATTTATACATAAGATGATCATATGAATGACCAGGTGTATAATAATATTCAAAAATGTCAAAATTCCCTTCTTCACCCTCAAGATAAATATCTGCATGAGTACTTATATCTGGTATATCTGAATATTTGAAACTCATATTAATTCTTGAATCTTCTAGATAATCTTTTGAATTCTTATGTGCTACAACTTTAACTCCATATTTTTCTCTCCAAAAATCAAGTGAGAGTATATGATCCCAATGACCATGTGTAAGCATTAAATACTTTATTTTTAAGCCTTCTTCTTCAATTTTATCAATAAAAGGCTTTGTCTTTGAAGATGCATCTATAATCCAAGCATCTTTGGTATCTTCGTCCCATATTAAATAAGTGTTTGTGCTTGCAGGACTATTATTATCTTGCATAATTTTTAGTGACATATAATCTCCTAATAAATTTTACTTGAATCTAGCTGTATAGTTACTGGTCCATCATTTACAAATTCTATCTGCATATCTGCACCAAATACACCAGTCTCTACAATTTTTATATTTTCTTTTACCTTATCAATAAATTTTTCATAAAAGTATTCACCTTTTTTAGAATCTGCTGAGTTAGTAAAACTTGGTCTATTACCTTTTCTAGCATCTCCATATAATGTGAATTGTGAAACTATCATAATCTCTCCATCTATATCTTTAATGGATAAATTCATTTTATCTTCACTATCGCTAAATATTCTAAGTCCTAAAGTTTTCTTTGCTATATATTCCAAATCTTCGTATTCATCACTTTTTTCTATTGCAAGTAATACAAGCATTCCTTTATTAATTGATGAATATAATTTGTTGTCAATATATAAATTTGATTTTGTTACTCTCTGTATAATAGCTCTCAAAATTACTCCCTATAAACTTCTAATGTACCGTCTGTTTTTCGAATTAAATACAATATTTTTTTAATTTCTTCTGTAGATTTAACATGTATTGTTAAACTAATATTTACAGTAGTATCACTATTTATTCTAGAATTAATTCCTGCAATATTATATCCTTCTTTAGATAAAACACGTGTCAATTCAGCTAAATATCCTGGTTTATCATTTGCAGTGATATTTACAACTACATAGAAAGAAGAATTTGAACTTTCATTCCAGCTAACTTTTATAAGTCTTTCTTTATTCTTAGCATTTTTTATATTCATACATGTCTTTCTATGAACTGTAATTCCATGGCCCGTAGTTATATAACCTACTACATCATCTCCAGGTACTGGATTACAACATTTAGCAAATTTAACATCTAGATTTGTTAAATTATCGATAATTATGCCATCGGATAAATTATTTCTAACTTCATTATTAACTTCAACATTTTTTATATTATCTACATTTTCTTCAGTTTCTTCTTCTTTAATTTTATATTTTTCATTGTATCTTGATTCTAAATGTTTCATCATAGTATTTACATTTAAAGAACCATAACCTATTGAATTATATAAATCTTCTATATTGTTTTTCTTGTACTTTTCTACTAAAAAGTTTAGGGATTCGGTGTCCAATATTTTTGAAATATCATATCCTTTTTTACGAGCTTCTTTTTCAAGTAAATCTCTTCCAGATTCGATATTTTTATCTTTATCTCTCTTCTTAAAAAAAGCTTTAATTTTATTTTTAGCATGAGAAGATACAACAAAATCTAACCAATCTATATTTGGTCCTGTTGAATTATTTGACGTCAATATATTTACTATGTCACCCGTTTTGAGTTTATAAGATAGTGGAACCATTTTACCATTTACTTTTGCCCCAACAGTTTTATTTCCAACTTCTGAATGCACTCTAAATGCGACATCAACTGGTGTTGAATCCTTTGGTAAATCAATCACATCACCCTTTGGTGTAAATACATATACCTCGTCATTGAATAAGTCTCCTTTAAATGAGTCCATAAATTCATAAGCAGAAGTATCCTTACCCCATTCTATCAGCTGTCTAATCCAATTTAATCTATTATCAAAATTTGAAGCTTTCTTTTTATTTTCTTTATATTGCCAATGATTTGCAATACCAAATTCTGCATTTTTGTGCATTTCTTCAGTACGAATTTGAATTTCAAATATTTGACCTTTTT
Source organism: Helcococcus sueciensis DSM 17243 (assembly GCF_000423145.1). Taxonomy (GTDB): domain Bacteria; phylum Bacillota; class Clostridia; order Tissierellales; family Peptoniphilaceae; genus Helcococcus; species Helcococcus sueciensis. Next base: position 111,757 of record NZ_AUHK01000001.1, read on the forward strand.
CACCAATAACAGTTGTATGCAATGATTGATAAAAATTTGGTTTTGGCTTAGCAATATAATCTTTGAATCTGCCAGGAATCGGTTTCCACATATTATGAACTATACCTAGAACTGCATAACATTGATTTATATCTTGTACAATAATTCTAACTGCAATTAAATCAAATATATTATCAATTGTAGTGTCTTGTTTTTTCATTTTATTGTATATACTATAAATTCCTTTTGGTCTTCCTGTTATAGAATATTTAAAATTAAACTTATCTAATTCATTCGATATTTTTTCTATAATATGTTCTATTACTTTTTCTCTTTCAGATCTTTTTTGATCAATTTGTTGAGCAACATTATAATAAGAAACAGGATCTATATATCTTAAACATAAATCTTCAAGCTCCCATTTTATAGTATTGATACCAAGTCTATGTGCGATTGGTACATAAATAGTTAAAGTTTCATTTGCTGTAGATATTTGCTTTTCACGAGTTTTATATTCTAAAGTTCTCATATTGTGTAATCTATCAGAAAGTTTAATAATAATAACTCTGATATCATTTGCCATAGCAAGGACCATTTTTCTGATACTTTCAATTTGAGCTTCTTCTTTAGTTTTATATTGTAAGTTTTTAAGCTTAGTTACACCATCAACTAAAGCTGTAATTTCCTCACCAAACTCTTCAACCATCTCTTCTCGTGTATAATCCGTATCTTCTAGTACATCGTGCATAAGTCCTGCACATATCGTTTCATCATCCATTTCTAATGATGCTAATATTATCGAAACTTCAACAGGATGAACTATATATGCTTCACCAGAATTACGTACTTGTCCCTCATGTTTCTCTTTAGCCAAATTAAAAGCTTTTGTTATAAGAGCAACATCAGGATTTTTATTGTATTTTTTTATTGAATTAAGTAATCTTTCTAACATAGTATCATCCTCTAAAAATTAATAATCATCTTATAGATAATATTTCTAATTGAATATTTGTATATCCATTAAATGTATTAAGACCAATTTTATAAGCTATGTCTATATTTTGACCTTTTAATTTCTCTAGATCATCAGTATCTTTAATATTATCTTTATTTAATATTTTTACATAATCTTCAAGCTTAAAACCAACAGCTTGGTGAGTATCTGTCCCATCAGATAATACAAGTCTAAGCACATTTCTATTAACACCTAAAATACTTGCATTAACTACATTTACATTTTTTGTAGCAAATATAGGACTTCTAAATCCAAATCCATAAGGTTCTAAAAACTCAATCTCTTTTATAATTTCTGATTTTATTTGACTAAATTTCAATGTCAAATCAATTTCTATTTCCTTCATGAAATCTTTTGATTGTAAGTGACTATTATCTAATAAACTTTTATAAATATAAGCCAATTTATTTTTTTCTAAAGTCAATCCACATGCCATTTCATGACCACCAAAGGCAACATAATCGTCTCTAAATTGATTTAATCTTTCAAACATATTATACGCCTTTATACTTCTTCCCGAACCTTTTATTAAACCATCTTCAGTAGCATCTGTCAGTATTAATGTTGGTTTATTATATCTATCTTTAATTCTTCCTGCTACTAAACCACATATTGATTCATGAATTGAATTTTCATATAGTACAATTATATCATTTTTATCAATATTTTCATCTTCTATTCTTGAAATTGCAAGTTCAACAGAATCTTTTGTCATTTTTTTTCTTTCATTATTTAATTCAACAAGAGCACTTGCGTATTCTTTTACAATTTCAATATTTTCTTCTAAAAATAATTCAACGCCAAGTTTTGCAGTATATATCCTACCTGAAGCATTGATAGTAGGACCTATTAAAAATCCAACTGTATAAATATCTACATCCTTAGTCCAATTCATTTCATTTAATAGAGCATCTACACCTAAATTATTTCTGAAATTTAATTGTTTTAAACCTTCAATAACTACAATTCTATTTTCATTTATAATTGGCATCATATCACAAATTGTTCCAAGTGCTGCAAATTGGACAAGAGATTCAACTGAACTTCTATCAAATCCAAGCATATTTCCATACATAATTTGTATAGATTCTATAAACTTATATGCAACTAAAGCTCCACATATCATCTTGAAAGGATACTTATCTTCTCTTTGATGGGGATTTATAATAGCATCTGCATTTGGTAAATACTCAATATTATCTTTAACTACAATTTCATGATGATCAGTTACTATCACAGTTAAACCCTTATCTTTTGCATACTGAATTGTGTCAAGAGCGGCTATACCATTATCACACGTTATTATAAGTCCTATTCCATCTTCACATGCTTTATCTACAATACTATTATTAATTCCATAACCATCTTCTATGCGATCTGGTATTGAATAATAAACTTCATCATAAATAAATTTTAATCCTTTATATAATATTACTGTTGCGGATACTCCATCTTGATCGTAATCACCTACAATCAAGATCTTTTGACCTTTTCTCATAGATTCTAATATTACATCTACACCTTTTTCCATATCTTTCATAAGAAGGGGTGAATGCATATTTTTCATTAATGGATTCAAAAAAGTATTCAGACTATACTCATCCACAGTATCTCTATTGGCCAATATAATTTTCTGAATTGTTGAAAACTCACTCATATCTTTTATTAAATTGTAATTTGTTGCATTTTGCATTAAATACCAGTTTTCCATAATACCTATCTCTATATATGAAAAAATGAAAAGTTAAAAACTTTCCATTTTTACTTATTTAAAATTCTTAAAAATAAACAACTATCTTGGATCTACTAAGATTTGTCTATAATCAGTACCAGTTGATTCTCCAACTACTCCAAGTAAAGCTAACTGATTCATAATTTCTGTAGCTCTTCCTTCTGAAAGTCTAAATGTATTTGAAATTTCTTTTACTGAAGCTTTATCTTCTATTACTATAAATTCATACACATCTTCAAGTAATAAATCATATTCAATTTCTTCATTTATATTAGATTTAAGTTCATCTAATTTATCTGAAAATCTTTTATCATTTCCATATGGTAGTGGTTGTACTGGTACATTTTGAAATTCTGAATTTACACCTTCATTTGATTGTTTTGTTGGATCTTCTACATAACTTAGAGCTTGTTTTAAAAATTCAATTTGTGTATTCCCAGATTGTATAACAAATGAATCTGCTTTTAATTCGACTATTTTACCCCTAACTCCACCTCTTGTAACTATTTGATCTCCTACTTTCAATTCATTCATAGTATCTTGGAATTTTTTTTGTTGTTTCTTTTGTGGTCTAATCAACATAAAATAAAACACCCCAAAAACTAACGCCATCATAACAAGTGAAGGTAAAATACTTCCTACTCCTTGTTGTTGTGCTGCTATTATATACATTTAATCCTCCTTTGTATATCCATATTTTTTATAAAATTCTTCTTTATATTCTAAAAATCTGTCTTCTAAAATTGATTGTCTTATATTATCCATTAAATGCGTTAAGAAATATAGATTGTGATATGTTAGAAGTCTTGAAGCCAATATTTCATTTGCATTATTTAAATGTCTAATATAGGCTCTTGTAAAGTTCTTACAAGTATAACAATCACATTCATGATCAACTGGTGTAAAGTCTTCCCTATATTTTGCATTTCTTATATTTAACTGTCCTTCAGAAGTTAAAGCTGCACCATTTCTAGCAATACGCGTAGGAAGAACACAATCTGCCATATCAATTCCAGCTTCTACTGATTCGAAAAGATAATCTGGAGTTCCTACTCCCATATTATATCTAGGTTTATTTTCTGGAAGTAATGGAGTTGTGTATCTTAACATTTCAATCATTTCTTCTTTTGTTTCACCAACAGATAGACCACCTATTGCATAGCCATCAAGATGTTCATCTCGTTTAATAGTTTCTTCTACAGACTTTTGTCTTAAGTCTTTAAACAATCCACCTTGTACTATTCCAAATAATGCTTGATTCTCATTTGTATGTGCTTTTATACATCTATCAAGCCATCTTAATGTCATCTCAAGAGACTTGGCTACATATTCTTTAGTAGCATCTGCAAATACACATTCATCAAATGCCATCATTATGTCTGAACCAAGATTTTGTTGAATAGATATAGATTTCTCAGGTGTAATGAAATGTTTTGAACCATCGTAATGAGACTTAAACTCTACTCCTTCTTCTTGAATTTTATTAATATCTCCAAGAGAAAAAACTTGAAATCCACCACTATCTGTTAATATTGGTCTATCCCAATTCATAAATTTGTGAAGACCACCTGCTTTCTTTATTAATTCATCTCCAGGTTTTAAATACAGATGATATGTATTTCCAAGTATAATTTGAGCTCCTAACTCTTTTAAATCATCTGGGGTCATAGTTTTAACTGTAGCTTTAGTACCTACAGGCATAAAAATTGGTGTTTGAATATCACCATGTGGAGTATGAATAACCCCTACCCTAGCTTCACATTGTGAAGACTTTTTTATTAATTCATATTTTAATGCTTGCATATATCTCCTACTTAATTAACATTGCATCTCCAAAACTAAAAAATCTATAATTGTTTTTCTTAGCTTCTTCATATGCTTCTAATATTCTTTCTCTATCGTATAATGAACTAACTAACATAATCAAAGTAGATTTTGGTAAATGAAAGTTTGTAATCAAATTATCTACAACTTTAAATTCATATCCTGGATAGATAAATATATCTGTCCAATCGGCGTCCGGTTTTAATTCACCAAATTTAGAAGCTATAGATTCAAGTGTTCTTATAGAAGTAGTTCCTACCGCTATAACATTACCTCCATTATCCTTTGCATTTTTAATTATTTCATAATTTTGTGTGTCTAATATGTAATATTCACTATGCATTTTGTGATTTTCAATTTTATCATCACTTACTGGCTTAAATGTTCCAAGTCCTACATGTAATGTTACATATGCAATATCTATACCTTTTTCACGTATTTTATTTAATAATTCTTCTGTAAAGTGCAAACCAGCAGTAGGTGCTGCTACAGAACCGTCAAGCTTTGCGTATACAGTTTGATATTTTGATTTATCTTCTAAACGCTCTGTTATATATGGTGGTAGAGGCATATTCCCAATTTCTTCAAGAATCTCTTTAAATATTCCTTCATATTCAAATTCAATAATTCTATGCCCTTCTTCAGTTATATCTACTACTAATCCTGTTAATTTATCACTAAATACTATTTTCGTAAATATTTTCATTTTTCTACCTGGTCTTACCAAGCATTCCCACTTATTATCTTTAATATTTTTAAGTAGTAATACCTCAATTGACTCTTCTTTTCCCTCTCTACTACCATATAATCTTGCAGGTATAACTCTTGAATTATTTACAACTAATACATCGCCGGGATTTAAATAGTCAATTATATCGTAAAAATGTTTGTGCTCTATTGTATTGTTTTCTCTATCTAATACCATTAATTTAGATTCCGATCTTTTATCTTCTGGATGTTGAGCAATAAAAGAAGGATCTAATTCATAATCAAAATCATTTGTATTCATCAATCTTCCTTGTATATAATTCCATAATGTTCATAAGCTTTTTTTGAAAGTACTCTTCCTCTTGGAGTTCTATTAATAAATCCAATTTGCAGTAAATATGGCTCATATACTTCTTCAATAGTTATAGATTCTTGACCCGTTGCTGCTGCAATAGTATCAAGGCCTACTGGACCACCACCAAAATTTTCTGCAATCGTATGAACAATTTTTTTATCTAATTTATCAAGTCCTAATTCATCAATTTCTAAAAAATTTAAAGCTTCTTTTGAAATTTCATGGGTGATTACACCATCCCCCTTGATTTGAGCATAATCTCTTACTCTTTTTAATAATCTATTAGCTATACGTGGTGTACCTCTAGATCTTCTTCCAATCTCATTTGCTGCTTCTAATTCAATATCAACTTCTAATATCTCTGCAGATCGAGAAACAATAGTTGCTAAATCTTTCACCTTGTATAGATCTAGTTCAAGCATTACACCAAATCTATCACGCAATGGTGATGAGAGCATACCTGATTTAGTAGTTGCACCTATCATTGTAAAATGCTCAAGATCTATTCTCAATGATTGTGCAGAAGGACCTTTTCCAACAATTATATCCAGCGCAAAATCTTCCATTGCGGGATATAAAACTTCTTCTACTGATTTATTAAGTCTATGAATTTCATCAATAAATAAAACATCATATTTATCAAGATTTGTTAGTATAGCAGCTAAATCACCCGGTCTTGAAATTGCAGGTCCAGATGTAACCTTAACTTTAACACCTAATTCATTTGCAATTATATGAGATAAAGTTGTTTTACCCAATCCTGGAGGTCCTTGTAATAGAACATGATCAAGAGAATCATTTCTTTTTTTAGCGGCTTCTATAAAAATTGATAACTTATCTTTAGCTTTATCCTGACCAATATATTCTCTAAGCCATCTAGGTCTAAGTGAGTATTCAGTTGTTTCTTCATCATCAATTTGTACTGATCCAACAATTCTATTTTCTGACATTTTCTCCTCTTAATATTTCTAATATTAAACTATATAAACTTTGACTGTATATTTTATATTCTCTTAAGTGCAGATTTAATTATATCTGAAAGCTTCATATCTGTAGTGTCTATATCCTTAAGAGCTTTTTTTGCATCTATATTATTATAACCTAAATTAATAAGCGCTTCTACTGCAACCTTATAATTCTCATCTTTTTCAACTATCTGAGTATGTTCTTCTTTTCCAGATAAAGACTCAATATCAATAGAATCAGTAAGTTCTAATATAATTCTTGAAGCACTTTTTTTACCTATTCCTGGTGCTTTTGTTATAGTCTTATAATCATTATTAACAATCGCAAGTTTCAATTCGAAAACTGATAATGTTGAAAGTATTGAGTTCGCCGCTTTAGGACCAATTCCCGATACATTATTTAAACTTAAAAACATTTCTAAATCCTCAATTTCATCAAAACCATACAATGTTACTGAATCTTCTCTCACTACAAATTCAGTAAACACTTTTCTAGTTTCATTAAGAACAAATTTAGAAATGCTTCTTGCTGGCATAAATATTTTATAGCCAATATTATTATTTTCTAAAACTATATAATCTTCACGTATAAATTTAACTTCACCAATAATATATGAAAACATCTTTACTCCATCTTATATAAATCTTTTAATTTCCCGCTAAAACTATGACATATAGCAATAGCTAGTGCGTCTGCTGCGTCATCAGGTTTTGGAATGTCTTGTAAATTTAAAATTCGCTTTACACTCTCTTGAACTTGTTTTTTAGTAGCTCTTCCATATCCTGTAAGTGCAGTTTTAATTTGTAAAGGTGTATATTCAAATATATCAAGATTATTAATTTTACCTGCTAGAATTTCGACTCCTCTAGCTTGACTAACCGCCATAAATGTTTTTGTGTTTTTTTCATGAAATAATTTTTCATAACAAACTTCATCTGGCTTATATTCTTTTATAATTTGGTTTAATTCATTAAAAATAATTTCTAATCTAATCGCTGTACTTGTGTTAGCCTTTGTTTGAATACTCCCGTATTCTAACATCTTGATTTTACTACCTTCTTTTTCTATTATACCATATCCCACGATAGCATAACCAGGGTCAATTCCTAATATTCTCATATATTACCTATTGGTATCTTCCTAATACTTGATCATTGAGCGAATACCAAAATTGATTGAAATAAGCTTCTTGTAACGCTCTATTCACATAAAATTTCGCTTTAGAGTAAAAATGTTGCAATTCTTTTATAGTTAAATTTTTTCCTTCTAATGTCATTATCTCACTATTGGAATAATCAACTACTATTTGTTTATCCATATAAAAATTGACTCTGAAAAACTTTTTCTTAACATATTTATCCATAAAGCAATAAGTATGGTATTCATTTTCTGATAATACTTTTGATTTAAGTAATTTTTCTTTAACATTTTCCTTAAATTTGAGTATATCTCTATCCTCCGAATTATGAAACAGAGTATTCATTTCTTTAAGTTGATTTGGACTATATTTTTTTAATGCTAACACTTCTAATTTATCAATTAATTTGTCATATGTAATAGCATTTCTATATGCTTTTATGGTAAATGCTAACTCGAGTCTATTAATATCGTCACCTATTAATTTATTTACAGCATCTACAATAGATCTTTTGTCTTTTCGTCCTCTAATACTTCGTCTAAGTCCTGTCAATAAAGCTTTGGTTACAGTGTATTTAGGAACAAGGCCTTCACCTATGTATCTGTTCTCTAACCAAGATAATAACAAGAAAATTGAATCTGCATCATCATTGTACAAAAACTGATATTCAAGACTATCTTCGAAATTTGTTTTCTTTTCTTGCATATTACCTCCCTTACATTAGTAACCATTTCGTAACTAAAATTATACTATATTAGATTATATATTTCCATTAAAAAAATAAAAAACGATGCAAATATAGCTCAAAAAAAACATGAAAATTTTTCATATTTTCTACATTTATTGATTACATCTTAATTATGTATCATTATTTAAAAATTAAATATTTTAAATTTTTTAGATATTTATATTTATTTTTTTTTACATTTAGATCGAATGTATATTTTATGTAAAATATAGTTAGATTTATTTATAATAAAAATATAATATGAGTTTAAATAAACTTTATTTTAAAAATGTAAATAAAAAACGAAGGTATACAAAATCTACTTATGATAAAGTATAACCTTCGTCTAAAAAATTTATATTCTTATTTTATTGATTTATCAATAATATCCTTTAATATAGATACTGATTCATTCATTCTTTCTTGTTCATTATCCGTTAATGGAATTTCTAAAACATTTTTTACTCCATTTGCATTAATTATTGCCGGTACTCCTACATAAATATCTTCATGTCCATATTCTCCACGTAAATATGCAGAAACAGAATAAATGCTATTCTCATTATTTAATATAGCTTTTGTTAAATTAGCTAATGCTGCTGCTATACCATAAAAAGTTGCACCTTTTTTATTTATAATTTCATATGCTGCATTACGGACTTTAGTGAAAGAATTCAATAAGCTATTTTCATCAACATCATTGTGTTTAACCCATTCATCGATAGGAAGGCCACCAATATTTGCATGAGACCAAACGGCAAATTCACTATCTCCATGTTCTCCCATAATATAAGCATGAACTGATCTTGGATCAACCTTTGAAAGTTCAGCTATTTCTTTTCTCAATCTTGATGAGTCTAACATTGTACCTGTACCAATAACTCTATTTGCATTAAATCCACTATATTTCCATGTAGCATAAGTTAAGATATCTACCGGGTTTGATGCTACTACAAATATACCATTAAATCCAGAGCTTACAACACTAGTTACAATTTCTTTTAATATCTTTAAATTCTTTTCTACTAAGTCTAATCTTGTTTCACCAGGTTTTTGTGGTAAACCTGCAGTGATAACAACAATATCTGCATCTTTACAATCATCATAGCTTGCAGCATAAATATCTTTAGGCGCTGTAAATGAAAGCGCATCGGATAAATCCATTGCATCGCCTTCAGCCTTATTTTTATTTACATCAATAATACCTAGTTCTCTACCAACTCCAAGCAATGTTAATGCAAATGCATATGATGATCCAACAGCCCCATCTCCTACTAAAATAATTTTATTTTTCATAACATCTCCCCTTTATAATATTTACTTATATTATACATCAAAAATTTATATTATAGTGTGATTTGTGATACATTTATCAATAATATATTATATATTTATAAATTATTCCAAAAATAGTAATTAAATTAAATGAATAAATCTATCTATATTAATTATTTTATAAATTTTTGATTTTAGGAACTACCATATCATATATTATTTTTAATATAATTGCATTTATAACCGCTTCTATTAACACTTTTAAGGCTCTAACTGATAATAGCGTTAAATAATTGATTCTTTGTAATTGACTAAGCCATAAAGTGTTTAAAAGTAAATGAACACCTAAATATACTAAAACTGTTCCTATAAGCAAATTAACTATATCTAGTTTTTCTCTATTTTTCATTAATAAAACACTTACAAGTCCTGGTAATAGACCTTGCAACATTGAGCTTAATGTAAATCCAAGATGATATGTACCCATTGGATTTATCATCACTCCAACTAAATCTGCAACTATACCAGTAAGAGCTCCTGCAAATGGACCGAACATGTATCCTGATAACATTATGGGAAGTGTTCCAAATCCAATTCTAAGACTTTCTGTCAACATCACTGATAAAAATCTTGTTAAAACAATTGAAACAGCAGCAAGTATCGCTGAACTTACAAGTATTTTTGTGCTCATTCCCTTTTTCATAATATATCCTCCATAATATATTAATTAAATTTCAAATGTATATAGCATAGTTGTTTGACGGCTATATACAAGTTTGATACTATCAATTATAATTTACTAAAGGAATATTTACAAGTGAGGTGTCAATTGAATAACAAATTAAATAACTTAAAAAATTATGATGAATGCTTAGATTGGATATATTCTAGAGGATCCACAAAAGGTAAACATAGCTTAGAAAATATTAGAAGATTACTTGATGTTTTTGACAATCCACAAGATAAAATTAAAGTAATTCATGTAGCGGGTACAAATGGTAAAGGATCTACAAGTCAATATCTTGCATCTGTACTTTCAGAAACTGTAAAATGTGGATTGTTTATTTCTCCGTATATGGAAAGTATACTTGAATCGATTTCTATAAATGGCCAACAAATTTCTGAAGAAAATTTTATAGCATATATTAATAAATTAATTCCAATAGTTGAAAATTTAGATACTGAAGGATATCACAATACCTATTTTGAAGTTCTTACTGCCATTATGTATATGTATTTTTCTGATAATAATGTTGACATAGCAGTTGTAGAAGTAGGTCTTGGGGGATCCTTAGATTCCACTAATATTATAAAAAAACCTATCGCTTCTGTAATATCAACTATATCCTATGATCATATTAATGTACTAGGAAATACTATAGAAGAAATTGCAGAAAACAAAGCTGGAATAATTAAAGATGGATCACCAGTATTTGTTTATCCTCAAGAATATAGTGGTGCAATGAATTCTATTGAAGAAAAATCTACTTTAGAAAAAAGTAAAATTTATACATTTTCAAAAGAAGAAATTACCGATGTTACGCTAAATTCAGAATTTAATCAATTTTCCTTTAGAAATTTTAAAGATATTAAAACGAAACTCATTGGAGTACACCAATTATATAATGCTTCATTGGCACTTATGGTTTTAAATTATTTCAAAGATGAATTTAATTTAACTGATGATATTATCAAAAAAGGAATACTTAAAACACAAAATCATGGAAGACTTGAATTGATTCATAAAAATCCTAATGTAATAGTTGATGGAAGTCATAATGACGAAGCCATAGATGCTCTTATTGAATCACTTAAAACATATGACTATGATAGATTAATAGTTGGATTTAGTATACTTAAAGACAAAGACTTTGAATATATTATATCTAAACTAGCAACTGTCGCTGATAAGATTATAATTACCAATATTGATAATCCAAGAGCATTTAAGCTAGAAGATTTAAAGACAGAAGTTGAAAAAAAGTTCAACGATGTCACCTCTATTGAAAATAGGATTGAAGCATATGAATATTCGAAATCTATTGCAAAAAATAATGATTTAGTACTTTGGTGTGGATCACTTTATTTAATAAGAGAATTTATCGTATATGAAAAAAATAATAATTCCATTTGATTTTTTTATCACAATTTACTAAAATAGTATATAAAAATTAAGGAGTATTATGATGAACAATAAAACATTAAAATTAGCTCAAAGCGTTGTATTTATCGCTTTGACCTATATCGCTTTTACATATTTTCAAATAAAAATACCTGTTCCTGGAAGCGGGAATTTCACATCAATTCATTTTGGGAATATATTTTTAGTCCTTGCTGCCCTATTGATAGGTGGCGTATATGGTGGTATTGCAGGAGCAATCGGTATGACTCTAGCAGATTTAATGGACCCGGTATATGTATTAGTTGCACCAAAAACATTTGTACTAAAACTTTGTATAGGATTGATTGTTGGTTTAGTTGCTCATAAATTGAAAAAAATAAATCATTCAAATGATATGAAATATATTATGAAATGGTCAATAATAGCTTCAATTTGTGGAATGTCATTCAATGTTATAGCTGATCCTCTAGTAGGATATTTTTACAATTTATATCTTCTAGGACAACCAGTAACATTTGCATCTGCTCTTGCAAAATTATCAGCTGGAGTTACCCTATTCAATGCTGTATTAACTGTTATAATTGCAAATATTATTTTTAGAGCTGTGTATCCAATTTTGAAAAAGAATAAATTGATTTAGTTTTTAATTAAAATTTATTATAAATAAAACATAATCTCTGCAACATATTTTAATTATATGCATATTTACAAAAATAATATTTTATACGATATATTTTATAAAAAATATTTATTTAAAATATTTGACATTAAAAATATATTATGCTAATATTTATATGTTGCTATTAAATGGCGGTGTAGCTCAGTTGGCTAGAGCATACGGTTCATACCCGTAGTGTCAGCAGTTCAAATCTGTTCACCGCTACCATATGCGGAAGTGGCTCAGTGGTAGAGCATCGCCTTGCCAAGGCGAGGGTCGCGAGTTCGAATCTCGTTTTCCGCTCCAAAGCAAAAGCATCAATATATATATTGATGCTTTTATTTATATCTATATGTGTCATTAGCTCAGCTGGATAGAGCGTCTGGCTACGGACCAGAAGGTCGAGGGTTCGAATCCTTTATGACACACCATATATACGATATCTAAAAGAAGCATTAAGATTTAATGTTTCTTTTTTTTTTATAATTTTATGAAATCAATTGTATCATGCTTTTAAGACAACTTATAGCTTTTTTTGCGTATATTTCATTGTTAATATTCTATCCTTTATTTGTATTGAAAACATTTTCATTATATATTATCATTATATTAGAATATATTTATAGGGGGTATATATGTTACTAAAAGATAAAGTTGCAATTATTACTGGCTCAACTAGAGGAATAGGAAATGCTATCGCTAAAGAATTCTTAAAAAATGGTGCCATTGTAGTTGTATGCGGTTCAAGAGAAAGTTCTGTACAAAAGGCTGTTGAAGCATTGAGAACTGAATTTCCTGAATCAAAAATAGATGGTAGATGGCCAGACTTATCTAAATACGAAGATTTAGAAGATTTAACTAAATCAATTAAAGAAAAATTCGGTCGATTAGATATAATGGTAAATAATGCAGGTATTAGTGATGATATATCTACTTTTGACAAAGATCCTGTTGAATTTGCAAAACTCATAGATCTAAATATAAACTCAGTATTCTATGGTTGTAAAGCTGCTTCAATAGTTATGAAAGAGCAAGGAGAAGGCTGCATTATCAATACTTCTTCAATGGTAAGCAAAAACGGTCAAACTACTGGTGTATCATACCCTACTTCTAAATTTGGAGTAAATGGTTTAACTATTTCTCTTGCAAGAGAATTAGGACAATATGGTATTAGAGTAAATGCAGTAGCTCCTGGAATTATAAATACAGATTTAATGCAAGCTGTTCCAAAAGAAGTTATAGAACCTCTAATAGATGCTATACCTCTTAAAAGAATTGGTCAACCTTCCGATATTGGTAAAGGTTGCGTGTTTTTAGCAAGTGATTTGGCTTCATATGTTACAGGGGAAATCCTTCATGTTGACGGTGCAATGACAGTATAATTTATAATATAATTGAAACTTCAGTAAATTTAAATATTAATACAAAAGGTGATGATCAGAATAGATTTTGAACTGACCCCAAAAAGTTGGACCTAAAAATAACTTTGAGGAGGTCAGTTTTTAGTACCATAAATAGTGTAAGAAAGAAAATTATTTCTATCTTGCACTATTTTTGTATAATGAAGGAGTAGTATGACGAGTCAGTTTTAGGGTTAAAATATCCGTCATAAAAACAGTCAACTACCTCTTCATTATTCATATTCGGTTAAGCAGGTTGGGCAAAACGTCCGTGTCACGAGCTAAAATGAGTGTAATGGTGCAGGTAGAAACTACAAATTAAAAGAAAGAGGGTAATAAAATGATATCTATAGGAATAGATATAGCAAAAGAAAAGTTTACAGTCTGTGCACTAGAACAAGGTAGCAAAATAATTTGGAAGCCTTTTGATGTTCATCTTAAGAAAACAAAAGTAGAAGAATTTTTAAAGAAACTAAATACTTTAGATGAAGAAGTAAAAATAATCATGGAAGCAACAGGGAAATACCATCTTCCAATCCTCTATGAATTAAAAGACAAAGGATACTTTGTAAGTGTAGTAAATCCTTTAAAAATGAAACAGTTTTGTCGAGTACTTAACTTTAGAAAATCTAAAAATGATAATATAGATACCATACAAATAGCTGAATATGGCTTGATGTATTGGAAAGAATTACAAGAATACAAAGTAGATTCAGAAAGTTTTAGAGTCCTAAAAGAATTAAACAGATCCTATCAGCACTATATGGAATTAAGAATCAATCAAATGAACTTCATAGACCTAACAATAGGCCAAACATTTCCAGGAATAAAAAAACTAATTCCACATAGATCTAATGATTTTTCAAAAGACAAGCTATTAGACTTCTTAGAAATATGGTGGCACAAAGACCTAGTATTAGAAAAACCAGAAGAAAAATTCATAGAAGATTTTAAAAACTGGGCAAAAGAAAAGAGATACCATCCTAATGCTAATAAAGCTAAATCCATATACAAGCTTGCAGAGGAGAGTATCTCAACTCAACCTTCTAGTAGCTCATATATAAAGACTAGCATACAAGAAGGAATAGAATTGATAAAACATATAAATCAAATTCTACATACTATTCTATCACAAATGATAGAAATTGCCGAGCCTTTAGAAGAATATCAAGAAGCAAAGCAATTTTCAGGAATATCAGATAAATTAGCAGTGCAAATTACAGCAGAATTTGGAGACTTATCAAAATTTAAAAACAAAAAAAGTTTAATATCCTTTGTAGGAATAGATTCACCGCCATATGAGTCAGGGAATTTTAAAGCAGACCAGAGAAAAATAACAAAAAGAGGCAATGCAATACTAAGAAAAGTAGGTTATCAAGCTATGAAATGCATGATGAGCGCTAAAGATCCTGAAAATGATATATATCTGTATATGGTAAAAAAAGAAAAAGATGGAAAAGCTAAAAAAGTATGTAAATTTGCAGGATTAAATAAATTCTTAAGAATATACTATGCAAAAGTTATGGCATCAAAACAAGAAAAGATGTTGTTAAAAGTAGCCTAGAATTAACATTGCTATAGTTGAAATAAGCCGATAATAACCGGCTTATTTGTTGTGCTCAAATTTAAACTCTAAATATCAAGGAGAAAGAAAAATTAATTTATCTTTTCTCCTTGACTTTTGTTAGCAGGTTTTCATGACAAAATATAGTACAGAATTTAAGATAAAAGTTGTTAAATCATATCTAAATAACGAAGGAGGATATGAAACTTTAGCTAAAAAATATGATATAAATGGTGCATCAATAATTGAAAGATGGGTAAATTCATACAAAACTCAAGGATATGAAGGTCTAAAAATTTCTAGAAAAAATAATAATTACTCTTTCGAATTTAAGAAAAATATAGTAAAGTTGTACTTAACAGGAGAAATGTCATATCAATCACTTGCTAATCAATTTAATATT
>NZ_AUHK01000002.1 GCF_000423145.1 Helcococcus sueciensis DSM 17243
AGAAAAGGGGTTAAGTTAACAGGTAAATTATCTGCAAGTAATCCAAACTGGGTAGAAATCCAATACAAAGGCCAAAGAGCATATGTTTACAAAGAATTTGTAAAATAGAATGAAAAAATCGGAGTTCGCTCCGATTTTTTTTGTTGATTAAATAAGATAAAATAAAAAGTATTTTGATTGCGATTTTCCTAGAGGAAATATTGGGACTACAAAAAAACAGAGACAAATATTTCTAAATGTCTCTGCTATAAAGTTCATCTTTTTGGGTAAATTTTAAGTTTACTATTTTATAATTGCAATGTATAAAAACCTGAGGCTATAGATAGTAATAGAGCTACTATAAAATATGCTATAAACCATCCGTTTTTTAATAAAGCGTTAAAATTTTCTTTTTCTTTGCCTTTATATTTAAGGTTTTCAAAAATTTCTTTATATTTTTTACCAAATATTAATCTAATTATTGCAAATACTATAAGAGATAATATTAATAAGCCTACAAACATTTCAATTTTTGAATTTTCTACTATAGAAGTTTGATAAGTTGATACTAAGGCTATAATATTATTTATAATGTGGACTAAAACTGCCATCTTAAATGAATATACATATGCAACATAAGAAAGTACCAATCCAATACCTAATGTCCCTATACTTTGTATAATATTCATATGAGCAAAACAAAATAGTATAGTTGAAAGTATAATAGCGGTTTGAATTCCATATTTACGCACATGATTTAGATAAAATCCTCTATATTGAATTTCTTCAAATATAGGACCTAAAAAACTTGCATAAACTAATAATAAAATATTAGCAGATAGTGAAATTTCTTCTGTTACGTCTATAGAAGGTAGTCCTACTATATCTACGAGAAATATAGCAATATAAGAAAAAATAATATTTAGACCATACATTAATCCTAGGAAAAATATAAGATCAAGAAAACTCATTTTTTTGTGTTTTACAATCATAGCTTCTTTTTTGTCTTTACCAATATAGAAGTAAATTGATATAAGGGAAAAAGCTATAACAAGTAAATTTAATAAACCTGCATCTTTAATAAATGAAAATACTATACCAAATATTAGAGTATATAGTAAAAAAAGGAATGCAGATTTTGAAACTTTATTATAATCTTTTTTTCTTTCATATTCATATAGTAGAGAATTTTCTTCGATATTGTTATTTTCCAAATTTTCATTATAAGAATCCATTTATCCTCCTATACATTATGTCTAAAGTGTGTTATATCACCATCTTGCATTATATATTCTTTACCTTCAAGTCTTACTTTTCCAGCTTCTTTTGCTTTTGTCATAGAACCATCATATTGCATTAGTTCATCAAAAGATATGATTTCAGCTCGGATAAACCCTCTAGAAATATCGGAGTGTATTTTTCCGGCAGCATCTACTGCTTTTGTTCCTTTCTTTATTGTCCATGCTCTTGTTTCTATTTCTCCAGCAGTGATAAATGAAATAAGTCCCAATAAATCGTATGAAGCTACAATTAATTTTTCAAGACCTGGTTTATCAAGTCCAATCATTTCAAGATATTCTTTTTTCTCTTCTTCAGATTCAAGGGTAGATATTTCAGATTCTATTTTTGCAGAAATTACTACAACTTTTGCGTCTTCAGTTTTAGCAAATTCTCTGATTTCTTGAACCCATTTATTAGAAGCACCATCATCATGAACTTCATCTTCTGAAACATTAGCAACATATATAATTGGTTTTGAAGATAGTAGAGGATAAGATTTCATTATTTTCTTTTCATCATCTGTTAAATCTAAAACTCTAGCTGATTTACCAGTTTCAAGAGTCTTGTATATTCTTTGTAAAAGTTCAAGCTCAATAGCTTTATCTTTATCTGATTTAGCTTGTTTTTGAAGTCTATTCATAATTCCTTCTATCATATCCATATCAGAGAATATTAATTCAAGATTTATAGTTTCAATATCTCTAATAGGATTTACTCCGCCATCTACATGGGTTACATTTTCGTCTTCAAAAGCTCTTAAAACTTCAATTATTGCTTCAGATTCCCTAATATTTGCAAGAAATTTATTTCCAAGGCCTTCACCTTTACTTGCTCCTCTTACAAGGCCAGCAATATCATAAAATTCAATATATGCTGGAACAATCTTTTTTGAATTATTTAATTCACTAAGAATATTTAATCTTTCATCTGGAACATTTACAACACCTATATTTGGTTCTATTGTTGTAAATGGATAATTTGCTGATTCAGCGCCAGCTTTTGTAATGGCATTGAAAAGTGTTGATTTACCTACATTTGGCAATCCTACAATTCCTAACTTCATTCTAAACTCCTTATTCATAATATATTAAATTTAATTTAATATATATTTTAATAAATATTTACACCATTATATTATACATTAAAACTTGAAATAATAATAATTTAAGATTCATTAGAGTTTTTATAGTTCATATTAAGTAATTTAATGAGATTGTCTAATAATTTAATATTGTTTTGACTGGCTATAAATATTGAATTCCATTCAGGATTATATTTATTTTTGAATTTTTTAAGTCCTTGGAAACCATATATTTTATTGGCATATTTATATGCGAGTTTTGCTGTTTTTTCTTTTTTTGAGGCAAACATTGAATTACCAACATTAGATAAAGGAGAAAGTCCTAAATCAAAGTATTTATAGTCATTTTCTTTTGCCCAATTAATTATAGAAATAAACATCATATCCATAATTCCTGAAAAAACATTATTTTTATGTCGCATTAAATCTATAGACATTTTTTTAGTGTTTTTAACAGGATTCATATTTGCGAAAGCTAAAATTTCTCTATCTTGTTTTATAATAAATACTGGAGCTTTTTGAATATAATCTTCTTTAAATGCTCCTATTGAAAATTGCATTTCTTTTCTTTTTCCAAGCCACTCATCGGAAACAGTTTTTAGTTGATTCATAGTATCTTTATTGAATGGAGGATATATTACTTCAAATTTATAATTAACTGTATCCATATAGTTTAGAGATCTTCTCATTATTTTGTATTTTTTTCCTGCAAGAGAAAAATTATCTAGATTTACTACAGCGTCTTCTCCAATCTTCATAAGCTCAAAACCTTGGCTTACAAAATCTTCGATAACATTCCCTTTTATACCACTAAAGAAAACATCCATCTTATTTTTTTGAGCAAATATGATTAGTTCTTCAATAGCATCTTCAAAATCTTCTTTTTTTCCACATGGGTTTCCTAAAACAAACAAAGTTCCTTTAAATGGTCTATATAAAAATAATACTGTCTTTTTACTATTAAGAAATATATTTTTATCATACATATAAAATAGATGAGTATTGGATTCATATGAATTATCTTCAAAGAATTTTTCAAAATCTTCTTTTTCTTTTTCTGAAACACCTTCAAAAGAAATATGTTTTCTTTCAATACTTAAAAATATTGCATAAATTGCAGCAAGTAAAAATGGTATTAAAAGTATTTCTGAAAAATGATCGTGCATAAATTCTAAAGAATATTTTTCAAATCCATTTATAACGTCTACATGATGACTTATATTATATATTGTCATATATATGATGTTTAATAAATTTAATATTATAAAAGCTATTAAAGTTTTAATAATAGATATTTTTTGCGCATATCCTGTAAAATACTGTCTATTTGTGAATAGTAATATTATAATAACTAGAGCAATAAATGCGCTGTAATAGTTTTTACTAATTGTCATATAAAGTATAAATATTATAGAAAGTAAAATTAAACTCATTCTATAGGCCAGTTTAACTCTGTTTTGTATTCCTGTGGATAAAGCAATTAAACAAAGTCCGATAAATAGAGTAATATTGAAATTAACTATTGTAAATATATTTGGTAAATGTTTTTGGAAAAACTTAAACTTTAGAAATACAGTTGGTAGAAGAGCGGAAAACACAAGTAATGCTCCACATGCTAATATAACGTATGAAATATAAAAAGATGTAGTATTTGCTTTTTTTACATATTCATGTTCTTCTATATCATTTTTAGAATTAAACAATACTAAAATTACACCTATTATCCATGGAACAATGGTGTAACAAATTCTACAAACAAGAAGCGATAAAAATATATTTGGAGTTTTATAGCCCATAAGCCCAAATACAAAAATTGCACTTGCTTCAAATGATCCAAGTCCTCCTGGTATCATTGAAAAGAAAGCGATAATTGTAGAAATAACATATACAGCACTTGCTTCCAATAAGCTTATTTCTGGTTGATAATATATGATAGTGTATGCAAAAAAGATTGCAGCCATCAACCATTCAAATGAAGATTGCAAGGTAAGATATACTCTTAATTTTCTTTGTTCTCTAATAAATACTGAATTTTCATCTTTTAAATATTTTTTAATAGGTAAAATATCTATAAAAATAAAACCAATAACTGCTACAAAAAGTAGTAAAAGAATTGAAGCTATAAAATAGTATTTTCTTGTATATAGCTCAATTGAGGCAGGTAGAGAAAGTGTAAAAAGTCCTATTATATCTGAAAATAAAACGATAAAGATAATTCTATTAGCGATTTTTCTATCAAGTTTATATTTATCGTATAGAAGTTCTCTTGTTGTAACACCGGCAAGACCACCTAATCCTATAAAGTTATTGAAAGATTGAGAAATAAAACCGATCTTAAATACTTCTTTCATAGGAATTTTCATATCATAATATTTTGCTAATATATAATCATATATTGTAGCAAAAGAAAATGATAAAACTCCTAAAACTACAAATAAAATCTTTTGCAAACTACTAGTAGTATTCACTAGGATTTTAATTTGACTTATATCGATAGATTTAATTTCTTTTCTAATAATTATAATTGTAATTATTATTATAAAAAATATTAATATAGCTCTTATTAAGTTTTTATTTGCCTTAAAAAAGTTTTTTAATTTATTCATTTATATTCCTTATATAAGTTTTAATGTTTTATATCGATTAATATAATATCATTTTTTTTATTAAATAAGATTACAATATAGTTATATTAATATTTTTTTTTAATAAGTAGTATAATAAATGTAGCTTATGTGCCTTTTATAGTATAATTAATGATATAGTTTAATTTTCTAAAAGGGAGGTAATATGAATAATTTAAATCAGATTAAATATGTAGCCGTAGATATGGATGGTACTTTGTTAGACGAAAATCTTGAAATTATGCCTAAAACAAAAAAGGCCTTAATAGAATTACAAGAAAAAGGAGTAAAGCTAATTATAGCAACTGGAAGAGAATTAAACGCCGTTAAGAAGTATATACCAGAGATTAAACTTAAAGAGTATGAAGGATTAGTTATATCTGGTAATGGTGCCATAGTTTATGATCCAGTAAAAGATGAGATTATCCATACTGATTATATGGAAGTAGAAGAAGCACAAGAGATACTAGATAGAATTAAAGATTTTAAAATTTTCCCTTTTTATAGATCAGATGGTTTTATGCATATGGGAAATTATAATAAATTTGTTGAGAAACATGGTGAAGGCTCTAATCTTGTACACCTTGAAGATGTAAAAGCGAGAGGTGGAAATTTTGATGTTATGGAACATGATAATTTAAGTGATTCAATAAAAAAGCCTATTGTGAAAATGATGGCTTTAGGATTACCTGAATATATGTGGAATATTTTACCAGAAATCAATAAGAATTTAGAACCAATAGCACATGCAATGATTACAATACCTGCAGTTATGGAGTTTTCAAAAAATACAGTTAGTAAAGGTCACGCTCTTGAGAGTTTAGGAATAGATCCAAATCATTTAATGACTTTTGGAGATAGTTTAAATGACTACCATATGATTGAGTTTGCAAAATATGGTATTGCAATGGAAAATGCTATGCAACCACTTAAAGAAATTGCATTTGATATAACATCATCTAATGAAGATGAAGGAATTTATAAAGCGTTAGTAAAATACGGTATAGTAAAGGAGTAATTATGAATTTATATGATAGAGTTGATAAGTTAAGAGAATTGATGGAAGAAAGAAGTATAGATGCTTATATAATACCTACATCTGATCCGCATATGTCTGAATATTTAGCAGATTATTATAAGACAAGAGAATATATATCAGGTTTTACAGGATCAGCAGGTATTGCTGTAGTTACAAAAGACAAAGCCGGCCTTTGGACAGATGGTAGATATTTTGTACAAGCAGAACAAGAATTAAAAAATTCACCATTTAAATTATGTCGCATGTTTGAAGACATTGACTTCCAAGATTTTTTAGTAGAAGAAGTTCATGAATTTGGAAAAGTAGCTATTGATGGTAAAGTACTATCTCTTGAACTATATGATGCAATTTCCAAAAAACTTAACACAAGATTATTAATCACAGATGTCGACTTTATTTCAGAAATTTGGGAAGATAGACCAGAATTACCTAAATCTGAAACTTGGATATTTGATGAAAAATATACAGGACAATCAACTAAAGACAAATTAAATGTATTAAGAGAAATGATGAAATCAAGAGATGTAGAATATACATTTATAGGAGCTTTAGAAGATATAGCATATCTAACTAATTTAAGAGCTGATGATATATATGCAACACCAGTGTTTTTCTCATATGCAGTTATAGGTTTAGATACAGCAGTATTATTTATAGATGAAAATAAATTAGATATCGAAGTTAAAGAATATCTAAAAGAAAATAATATAGATGTATATACTTATGATGCTATTTTTGACTATATGAAAAATATTAAGGGAACAAATACTGTTTATTTAGATCCAAGAAGAACAAATGTATTGGTTTATCAAAGTCTTAATAAAAATGTAAAGATTAAAAGAGGACATAATCTTACAACTTTAATGAAGGCTTTAAAGAATGAAACTGAAATTGAAAATGAAAAGAAAGCATTTCATAAGGACGCAATTGCTTTAACTAAGTTTTTCAATTGGGTTGAAACAGGGGTAAAATCAGGAAATATTGATGAAGTATTTGCTGCGAAAAAATTATTAGAATATAGACAACAACAAGATAATTTTATAGAAGTTTCTTTCCAAACAATTTCAGCTTATGGTCCAAATGCAGCTATGCCACATTATGATCCAGAAAAAGTGATTCCTGCTACACTAAAACCAAAAGGATTGTATTTAGTAGATAGTGGAGCACAATTTTTAGAAGGAACTACAGATATTACAAGAACTGTAGCTTTAGGGGAACTTACAGATGAAGAAAAAACAGACTATACATTGACTCTAAAAGCTCATATAGCTGGTATGACTGCTAAATTCAAAAAAGGTAATACAGGAGCATTTATTGATGCAATTGTAAGAAATCCTCTATATAGAGAAGGTAAAGATTTTAATCATGGTACAGGTCACGGAGTAGGATTCTTATTAGGAGTTCATGAAGGTCCAATGTCAATATCAAGAAAAGATGGAGGATTACCACTTCAAGAAGGAATGGTATTTTCTATTGAGCCAGGTTTATATATTGAAGGCAGTCATGGTATTAGAATTGAAAATATAGTATATGTTAAAAAATCAGAAGAAAAAGACTTCTTAGAACTTGAAACTTTATTATATTTACCAATAGATACAAGACCAGTAAAATCATTTATGCTTGAAAAATGGGAAAAAGACTGGATTAATGCATATAATAAAGAATCTTATGAAAGACTTTCAAAAGATTTAGATGGATACGATTTAGAATATCTAGAAAAAATTACTAAAGAGATTTAACAGAATTTATGAAAGATTTTAAATATGAACTTTCAAGATTACCTGAATCACCAGGCGTATATCTGATGAAAGATAAAGATGACAATATTATATACGTGGGAAAGGCTAAAAATCTTAAAAATAGAGTAAGATCATATTTTAATGATAGTAGTAAATCTCAAAAAGTAATTAAAATGGTAGAAAAAATTGACCATTTTGATTATATTATTGTTGAAACTGAAGCAGAGTCACTAGTTCTTGAGTCAAATTTTATAAAAGAACATAGACCTCATTATAATATATTGCTTAGAGATGATAAACAATATCCATATATAATGATTACAAATGAAGAGTTTCCAAGACTTATGATTTCAAGATTTGCTAAAAAAGATGGAAATGAATACTATGGGCCATATCCAGATGCTTTTTCTGTAAATAAAGTTTTAAAATTATTACAAAATATATTCAGGATAAGATTAAATGATGCTATTCAAAGATATGGTAAAAACAAAAGACCATCATTGAAACATTATTTATACAAATATGAAGATCCTACACATGATTTTAATGATAGAGAGAGATATCTTGAAAATATAGACGAAGTTCGTAGATTTCTAAAAGGTGATTCTAAAATATTAACTGATATATTAGAGGAAAAAATGTTTGAATACTCAAAAAAACTAGAATTTGAAAGAGCACAAGAATATAAGGAGTATATACAAGCGGTAGAGAGTCTAATGGAGCGTCAAAATGTTACTTCGACTACAGGATACAATCTCGATATAATATCTATTGCGAAAAAAAGAAATTATGCAGCAATTCAAGTGTTTTTTATGAGATCTGGGAAAATTGTAGATAGGGAACATTTTATTATAGAAGATGAATTCAATGAAGAAAATTCTCAAATATTATCATCATATCTAAAACAATATTATTTTGATATGACATATATTCCAGGTGAAATATTAATGATTGAGGAGCCTGAAGAAAAGGAAGTTTTAGAAAAAATATTATCTGATCAAAAAGGTAAAAAAGTAAGGATTAAGGTTCCGAAAAGAGGAGTCAAAAAAGATTATTTAGATTTTGCTACTCAAAATGCTTCCAAAATGATTGATGAATTTTTACAAAAATTAGATTATAGAGAAAAAAACAAAAATCTAGGACTTAAGAAACTTGAAGATACTTTAGATATTCATCCTATAAATAGAATTGAAGCCTATGATATATCTAATATTTCTGGTGTAGATTCTGTGGGATCAATGGTTGTATATATTCAAGGTAAAAAAGAAAGAAAAGATTATAGAAAATTTAAAATTAAATCAGTTGAAGGTCCCGATGACTATGCTTCAATGAAAGAGGTGTTGACTAGAAGAATAAAACGCCTTTTAGACGATAAGACAACAGGCTCTTTTTCTGAAAAACCTGATTTAATTATTATAGATGGTGGTAAAGGTCAAGTAAATATTGCCAAAGAAGTACTTAAAGAATTTAAAGTAAATATACAAACTATAGGTCTTGTAAAAGATGATAAACATAGAACAAGAGGAATAATACTTGATAATAAAGAAAGAGATATTGATAAAGATTCAGCGATATATAGATTTCTTTATGATATACAAGAAGAAGTGCATAGATTCTCTATTAACTATCATAATACAGTAAGAAGAAAAAATATGTTTGAATCTGAATTATCAAATATTAAAGGACTTGGAGAAAAAAGAATTAGAGAACTTTTATTGTACTTTGGTTCAATTACAAAAATAAAAGAGGCTTCGAAAGAAGAACTTTTGCAAGTTTCTAATATAACAGAAAGCGTTGCTGATAACATAATAGAATATTTTGGAGAAAAAAATGGCTAAAAGTGTAAAATTATCAGAAATTGTTGAAGAATTAAATCTTAAAATTATTGAAAAATCTAGTGATTATGATGAAATCGCCCTATCAGATGCAAATATCAATCGTCCAGGACTTCAATTAACAGGATATATGAAATCATTCCCTAATAAAAGAATTCAAATAATAGGAAATGTAGAATATAATTATTATATGCAATTAACTGAAGAATTGAGATATGAAAGATTTAGAGGTATTTTATCAGAAGAGATTCCTTGTTTAATTTTCTCTTATGATAGACAGGTTACACAGGATATATTAGATTTAGCAAATTATTATGATAAAACAGTACTCATTTCAACTGACCCAACTACTTTACTTTCGTCTAAACTTTCTATGTCATTGGAAAAACATTTAGCTGATGAGATTACTATGCATGCCGGTTTAATGGAAATGTATGGGTCTGGAGTTTTGATTAAAGGACAATCTTCGGTTGGAAAATCAGAAACAGCATTAGACCTTGTTATTAGAGGTCACAGACTTGTCGCAGATGATGTAGTTGAAATAAGAAGAATAGTAGATGAGTTGATAGGAACTTCTGCTGCAAATATTAGACATTTTATGGAGATTCGTGGAATAGGGATTTTAGATATTAGAAGACTCTATGGTGTAGGTTCAGTAAAACTTGATACAGGAATTGATCTAATTATTGAACTTGAAAATTGGAACGAGAATAAGGA
The DNA here is from genome assembly GCF_000423145.1 of Helcococcus sueciensis DSM 17243. Lineage (GTDB taxonomy): Bacteria > Bacillota > Clostridia > Tissierellales > Peptoniphilaceae > Helcococcus > Helcococcus sueciensis. Next base: position 10,296 of record NZ_AUHK01000002.1, read on the forward strand.
ATATGACAGATTAGGTTTAGAAGATGAAACTGAAACAATATTGGGAATAGAAGTGCCTAAAATTACTGTTCCAGTTAAGCCAGGAAGAAATATTGCTATGATAATAGAAGTTGCAGTTAGAAATCTAAGACAAAAGAAATTAGGATATAATTCAGCAAAATATTTAACTTCTAGACTTTTCAATGAAATGAATGGAGAGGATAAAGAAGCAAAAAATTATTATGGTGAAGAAATTGACTTATATGAAGATGAGAGATAAATTGAATTAGAAAACTCATTGTTATATAATTATTTTATAACAATTTTGGTAGGTAATTATGAAAAAAGGATTTAGATTTTATTTAACTTTATGGTTAGTAAAATTAACAACTAAAATTATGAAATTATTGGGCAGAAAAGCAACTCATCTTCCAGGGGTGCTTGCTTATAGACTTTGTCCAGATATTCTAAGTCGAATTGGTATGCCTAATAAAACTATAGCTATTACAGGGACAAATGGAAAGACTACAACTGCTAATATGATTTCGGACTTTTTAAAATCAAAAAACATTAGTTATATGCATAATAATTATGGGTCCAATACGGTCCATGGAGTAATAGCTTCTTTTATAAGTTTTTGTAATCTCAAAGGTAATGTAGATAGAGAATTTGGTATTATTGAAATCGATGAAAGATCATCATATAGAATATATAAGGATTTTACTCCAGATATATTGGTTGTAACAAATCTTTTTAGAGATTCTTCTAAGAGAAATGCACATGCTGAATATATATTTGATATCATCGATGATGCAACTCCTGATTCTACAAAATTAATATTAAATTCAGATGATTTAATAAGTTCTAGATTAAAACCTAATAGCGATAGAAGATTTTATTCAATAGATTTACTATCAGGAGAAAAAGAAATACGAGATTCAAGGATAAAAGATATAGAGAATTGTCCTATATGTAATCATAGACTTATTCCAGAGTTTATTAGATATAATCATATAGGTAGATATCACTGTGAAAATTGTGGATTCAAAAGTCCAAAAGCTGATTATATAATACATAAAGCTGATTTAATCGATAAAACTGCAGAAGTAACACATGGAAACAAAACATATTCATTTAAATTACAAAGTAGTAATATAGTTGATTTGTATAATTTTTTAAGTGCAATTGTTGCTTTGAGTGAAGTTGGATTTTCAATGGAAGAACTTGAAAAAGATTTTCACGGGGTAGAAGTTGTAAAATCAAGATATAATGACCAAATTATTGGTGATAAGAGATTTGTTTATATGATGGCAAAAGCAATAAATCCAATATCTGCGTCAAGAACATTTGATTATATAAGAAAACAAGAAGGAAATATTGCAATTATATTTGGAAATTCAAAACATTCAATAGGATATATGAATTCCGAAAATACTGCATGGCTATATGATTTAGATTTTAATTATTTATTAGGTGATAATATTAAACAATTTATTACATGTGGTAAAAGACATAAAGATCAAGAGGTAGCTTTATTACTTTCAGGTATTGATAAATCTAAAATTATAGATATTGATGGTTGGGATGGAATTGAAGATGTCATAGACTATGATAATATAGACACTATATTTTTACTAAATGATATAGATACTCTTGACCTTACCGGGAAAGTAAAATCTAAAATTGAAGGTAAATTAAAACAAAGGATTAGAAATGAAAATTGAAATATTATATCCTGATATAGCAAATCTTTTTGGTGAGATTGGTCATGTAGAGTTTATAACTAAATTATTTAATGATACTGAAGTTATTAGAACTCATATAACTGAAAGACCTAGATTTATAGATGAAGATATAGATTTAGTTTATATGGGACCTATGGCTGAAAAGTATCAATTGCAAATAATTGAAAAATGGTTACCAATTAAAAATGAAATTAAAAACAAAATTGAATCAGGCGTACATTTCTTATTTATCGGCAATGCTATGGAAGTTCTCTATGATTATATTGAAGATGACAATGGCAATAAGAATTATGCTTTGGGAATTTTTCCATATTATGCTAAGCAGCAGATGATGGATAGAATAAACTGTATTTATCATGGAAAATACCAAGATATTGAAGTGGTTGGGTTTAAAACACAATTTACATTTGCACATAGAACAAATGGAGAAGTACCATATCTTTTTGAAAATATAAGAGGATATGGAATGGATAAAGAATCTTTAGGTGAAGGAATTCACTATAAGAATTTTATGGGAACTTATTTAATTGGGCCGCTTCTAATAATGAATCCAGATTTCACTTTAGATTTCATGAAGAACTTTGTTGAAAATCCAAAATTGAAATATTATGATGAAATGAAGGAAGCTTTTAATATAAGGGTGAAAGAGTTTAAAGATAAAAAAACAACATTATAGTGAGGGAAAATGATTAAGCAATTATATTTAAAATTTGAAAAATCTTTAATTAAATTTAGAAGATACCATTATAAAAAGGTTCATCAAAGAATCATTAAACAAAATGTAAAAAATAAAGAAATTTATTTAGGTTCAAAAGAAGAATATGAAAAAAATGTTTTACCTTTTTGGGAAAAATATGGATTGAAACCTGACATAAGATGGTTCCAATATTATGGATATGTAAATCAAAAGTTTGATCCACATATAATCCCAGCAGATTTATATTATACAGACATATATTATAGTTTAAATGACAGCAGATATGATGATGTTCTTGATAATAAGTTTTTCTCAGAATATTTTGTTCAAGGTATAAAAAAAGCGCATACAATTGTTAAATATGGTAATGGTTTATTTTTAACTGATGATTTTGAATTGATAACAAAAGAAGAAGCTTTAGAAATAATTAAACAATATGGAAAAGTTTTGATAAAGCCTACAGATACAGGACAGGGAAAAGGGATAGAATTACTTGACTTTAATAAAAGTTATGATGAAGCAGTAAAGAGTTTTGAAGAAAAAATTTCCGATGGCGATTTTATTGTTCAAGAATTAATAAAACAAAGTGATCAACTGGCAAGATTTAATTCTTCAAGTGTAAATACTATAAGAGTTATTTCCTTAATAGTAGATAATAAGGTAGAAATTTTATCTAAGATTTTAAGAGTAGGTAGTAAAGGATCATTTATTGATAATTATTCTCAAGGTGGAATGTCAAGACCTATAGATGATGAAGGAGTATTGAAAACATATGCTTTTGTAAAAGAGAATAAAGTATATGTTGATAATGAAGGAAATCAATTAACTGAAGAAAAAATAATAGGATATGACAAAATAATAGAGGAAATTAAAAAATATCATAAGAGAATACCGCATTTAAGAATGATTGGTTGGGACTTTGCGATTGATCAAGATTACGAACCTGTATTTATTGAATATAATGGTTATGTAGGAGAAAATCAAAGAGAAGATGGACCTGCATTTAATAAATTTACCGAAAAAGTTTTAGATTATTATTACGATAAGAAAAATAATAAAAAATAGTAAAAGGAATAAATATGATAAAAAGAATATTAAATGCAGATTGGAAATATATTCTTCCTATCATTAATCACATGAGTAAAAGATCTGGAAGATTTAGAATAGCTTTATTCATTGATATGTATAAAACATATAAAAAGTATGGATACACATGGTTAAATTTTTATACTTTTAACTTTGATAGGGTAACAGATATTAAAACTAGAAGAACATTTTTTGGGCATAGAGATACTGCAAAAATCTATGATGAGTTTAAGGACAGTGAAGAGCTAAAATATATACAAGAAAAATCACTTTTTATAAAAAAATATAAAAAGTTTTTAGGCAGAGAAACACTTGAACTAACAGAATCTAATTTTGATGAATTTAAAATTTTCGTGATAAAACATCCTATATTTTTTGCGAAAGCTTCAAATGAAAAAGGTGGATATGGAGTTAAAAGAGTAGACTCTTCAAAATATGAAATAAATGACTTATATAATGATTTAGTAAATGATAGTTACACTATATTAGAAGAACCAATAGTTCAACATGAAGAAATGAATAAATTATCTAAAAATTCAGTCAATTCTATAAGAGTTGGTACTGTAGTAGATAATGAAGGAAAAGTTCACGTTATGTACGCAGTATTAAGATTATCTGTAGATGGTAAGTTTGTAGATAATGCTAGTCAAGGTGGATATTGGGTTAAGTTGTCAGAAGATGGATATATTACAAAACCTCTATATAGATATAATCCAACCGAAGAAATCATTTATAAAAACCCTTATAATAATCTTGATTATATTGGTGTTAAAATTCCATTGTTTGATGAAGTGAAAGACTTAGCTATAAAAGCGGCGAGTGAATATAAAAAGATAAAATATATCGGATGGGATATTGCAATCACAGAAAATGGCCCAGTTTTAATTGAAGGAAACGACTATCCTGGTGTTGATATAATCCAGACATATGTACAATTAGACGGTAATACTGGTATGGTAGAAAATTTTGAAAAAAGCTTAGGAATGAAATTAAGATAAGAGAAAATCCCGTTATCAAAATTGATAACGGGATTTTTATGTTATTTTTTCACGAATTTATGATATAACTTGTTGGTAGTTTTCATAACTGATGGGATTCTCATAAATAATATCAATATTCCATAAAATATTACAGACAATATAATTGATATTAACAGTGCAATATACATATTGAAATTAGAGAAATAAGCATATGAATAATATGTTACGACTCCCATTAATAAGCTTGCAAATGATAATTTAATAAATGTATTTATAAATGATTTGAACGAAATTTGTCCGTATTTTTTTCTAAAAAGATATACGGATAATATGCTGGATACCAGTGAAGCTATTGATGATGCAATTACTAAACCATTTATCCCCCAAATAGCAGATAGTGCATAGTTTAATATAATATTTAAAATTACTTGAACTACAGTTGTAATAATTGGCAATGTTGTATTCTGCATTGCATAGAAACCACGGTTAAATATTTGTTTTATTGTAAAACCAATAACAACAGGCATATAGTAAAATAGAAGACTGGAAGTTACTTTTGTAGATTCAGCTGTAAAACTACCTCTTTGAAATAGTACTGTTACTAAAGGTTCTGCTAAAATCATTACTCCAATCATTGATGGGATTACTAAAATATAGCCTAATGATACGCCATTCATCATTGTTTTTTTCATTTTACCATATTGTTTTTTACTCGCATAGTCAGATATAGTAGGGTAAGTTGTTGTAACAATTGAGGTTATAATAATACCGGTAATTATTTGATAAATTAATGAAGAGTATCTAAGAGCTGATACACCACCATTTGGCATTATTATAGAAGCTAAGGATTGATCTGAGATTACAAGCAAGTCCATTACTGATATTGAAATTAACATAGGTATCGCAAATTTAATTAATTTAATTACATATTTATCTTTGAAATTCATCTTAAATTTATGTATGTAATTTTCACTAATTATAGCTTTTGGAAAGAGTATAAATTTCAAAAATTCAGTTATAACTATACCATAAGCAACAATATAATAATTGTTAAAATAATTAGAAAGTATTATCGTTACTATGTGCAATCCGTTCATTATTATTCCGTGAGTTTCAGAAACTATAAATCTGTTTTTCATTTGTAAAAATCCTATAAAAATAGAAGATATCATAGTTGGATACAATGAAAATGCAAATATTTTAGTAAATTGTATACTGAGTTCCCTTTTATCCCCTACATAGCCTGGAGCAAATATACTAACTAATAATGGAGAGATTAATATAATTATAGCGATAAAAAGGGTTGAAAAAGTTGTAATTATATTTAATAAATTTGAAGTGAATTTATTTGCTTCTTTTTCACCGTGTTTATTTTTAATTTCTGAATATATAGGTATATATCCAGCAATCATTGCTTGTAAAATTGATCCAAATAAAATAAATGGAATTGTACTCGCAGTGCTGTAAGCATCATATACATCACCAGTTCCTAAATAATATGCAAATACTTGCTCTCGTACAAGCCCTGTTAATTTTGAAATCAATGTAATTATCATTAAAAAAAAGGTAGTTTTTCCCATATAAATCTCCTAAATCTAATGATTGATTATACCATATATACTAAACTTAATAAAGATTATCACTAATTACTAATCTAACAAATTACTATATGTTATAATATTTCTGGAGGATATTATGTCGTTTGAAATTGATAAAATACATGAAATGTTAAATGAAATAGTGGACTCAATAGATGAAACTTTATTTGAAGGATTAAATGGAGGGGTAGTTTTAGAGGAAAAAATTAAATTTCATGAGGAATCAATTAATGAAGATTTGATTATTTTAGGGGAGTATCAAAGGCATGGATTTATCAAAAGAATTATAATTTATTATGGCTCTTTGATTAGACGATATTCTCATTACAATGATGAACAAATGTATAATAGATTGGAAGAGCTTGTTAATCATGAACTTAGACATCATGTCGAGTACAAAGCTAAATTAAGAGATTTAGTAGATGAAGATGAAGTATATTTAGAAAATTATAAGATGAAAAGGAATAAAAAATAATTATGAACGGGGTTATATTACAAGGATTTGAATGGTATTTACCAGATGATGGGAATCATTTTAATTTTTTAAGAGAAAATTTAGCTTATTTTAGAGAATTAGGGATTACATCAATTTGGTTGCCACCATTTACAAAAGCTACTGGAACAAATGATGTAGGATATGGAATTTATGATCTTTGGGATCTTGGAGAATTTGATCAAAAAGGAAATGTTCGAACAAAATATGGTACAAAAGAAGAGCTTTTAAAATTGATAGATGAAGCTCATGAAAAAGGAATGGGAATATATGCTGATTTAGTATTAAATCATAAGGCTGGTGCAGATGAAACGGAGATATTTAAGGCTGTAAAGGTTAATCCAGATAATAGAACAGAAGAAATATCTGAAGCAAAAGATATTGAAGGGTGGACAAAATTTACTTTCCCGGGAAGAAATGGAAAGTATAGCGAATTCATATGGAGTTTCCAACATTTTAGTGGTGTAGATTACGACAATTTAACTGGTGAAAATGGAATTTACAAAATAATTTGGGAAAATAGGGATTGGAAACAAGCTGTTTCTAAAGAAAAAGGAAATTATGATTATCTAATGTTTGCCGATATTGATCATTATAATAATGATGTAAGAGGAGAATTATTTAGATGGATAGAATGGTTAATAAATGAGACTAAAATTGATGGAATTAGATATGATGCTTTAAAACACATTGATTCTAATTTTATAAATGATTTTACAAATCATATACTCGCAATAAAAAATGATATGTATTTTGTAGGAGAATATTGGGAAAATAATCAAGAAAATCTTATCCAATATATTGACTCAACTTCTCAAAATGTCGATCTTTTCGATGTAACTCTTCACTATAAACTTTATGAAGCTTCAAAATCAAGAGAGCATTTTGATTTAACAAAACTATTTGAAAATTCAGTTGAATCTCAAAGAAGAATGAATTCTGTAACCTTTGTTGACAATCATGATTCGCAGCTTGGCCAATCATTAGAATCTTGGATAGATGAATGGTTTAGACAAAGCGCATATGCATTTATACTATTGAAGAAAGATGGCTATCCATGTGTATTTTTTGGAGACTTATTTAATATAGATGGTGGAAATATTTATGACGGTATGGGTGAAAAACTTCGTCCTCTACTTGAATTAAGAAAAGATTATGCATATGGGGAACAAAAAGACTATTTACAAGATCCTAATTCAGTTGGATTTGTTCGTTATGGTGAAGATGATCATCCAGGAAGGATGGCTGTTACATTTTCAAATGCTGGAGCAAACACAATTAGAATGTATGTTGGAGAGGATCAAGCAGGTAAAGTATACAAAGATTATCTTGGAAACAACGATGCTGAAATAATTATAGATGAGAGTGGTCATGGTGATTTCTTCACATCTCCAGCATCTGTTTCAGTATGGGTAAATAGATAATTTTGCAAATATAATAAATATGATGTATAATTAGAGTATCTTCAGGGCAGGGTGTGATTCCCTACCGGCGGTAAAAGTCCGCGAGCGAAAGCAGAATCGGTGAAACTCCGATACCGACAGTAGAGTCTGGATGGAAGAAGATATTATTTAAATATAGTGTATTGTTAAATAATGTTTTTATGCCCCGAAGTATCAGGGGCATTTTTATTGCCCTAAAAATGATATTAGGGAGGAAGAATAATGGAAAATATATCAAGAAGAGAAGGAATACTATCGATAAGTAATATGGTTAAGATGGCTATATTTGCTGCTATGGCAGGAGTTTTAATGCTATTTAAGTTTCCTATACCAATAGCACCAACTTTTATGACTGTTGATTTCGGAGACGTTGCAACACTGATGAGTGGATTTGTATTAGGTCCAGTTTCAGGTGTGATTACAGTATTTCTTAAGATAATGCTTAATCTTATATTGAATGGAACTACTACTGCATACGTAGGAGAAGTTTCTAATTTTATAGTTGGTTCTATATTTGTATTTATTTCATCATACATATATAACAAATATAAAACTAAGAAATCAGCTTTAATTGGTTTGACATTCGGTATTATAGCGATGACTATGGTAGCTACTTTATCAAATTATTTTGTAATATTTCCTTTATATGCAAAAGCTTTAGGAATGGGATCAGTAGATGCATTTGTAAATACTATGCCAAATGCTGGATATATAAACACTTATTTAGATTTAATTTTATTTGCTGTAGTACCATTTAATTTAGTAAAAGGAACATTAAACGCTTTGGTAACATTTTTAACATATAAAAGAGTTTCTAAAGTTATGAAAGGATTCTAATGAGAATAGATAAATACCTTGCTAATATGGGAGTTGGAACTAGAAAAGAAGTTAAAGATTATATTAGCAAGGGTTTTATTTTGATTAATGGGGAAGTTGTAAAAAAAGCGACCCAACAAATAAATGAAAATGAAGATAAGATTGAATACAAAAATCAAGAAATAATATATAAACCATATATATATCTTATGCTTAATAAACCTCAAGGTGTAATTTCTGCGACAAAAGATTATTCTAAAACAGTAATAGACTTACTTGAAGAAAAGTATCAAAATAAAGATATATTCCCTGTAGGTAGACTTGATAAAGATACTGAAGGTTTTCTTTTATTAACAAATGATGGGAAATTGGCTCATGAATTGCTTTCTCCAAAAAAGAAAGTAAATAAAAAATATTTCGCAAGAGTCGAAAAGGGATTAAAAAAAGAAGATATACAAGTATTCGAAAATGGAGTATACTTAGATAAAGAAAATTATCTTACAAAACCGGCAAAGCTTGAAATATTATCTGATAATGAAGCTTATATAACTATACAAGAAGGAAAATATCATCAGGTGAAAAGAATGTTTCATGCTGTAGATAATTCTGTTATTTATTTAAAAAGAATTTCTATGGGCGAACTTTCATTAGATGAAAATCTAAAACTAGGAGAATATAGGGAATTAACTGATGAAGAAATAAACTTACTAAAGGGCGAATAATGGAAAAAATAACTATAATTGGAGTATGCGGTGGCTCTGCATCAGGTAAAACAACGATTGTAAATAAGCTTAGAAAACAATATGATAATGATCTTGTAGTTTTAGGACATGATTATTATTATAAAGCGCATGATAATCTCACGTTTGAAGAAAGAGTTGAATTAAATTATGATCACCCAAATGCATATGATACAGATAGACTTATATCAGATATAAAGAAATTAAAAAATGGTGAAGAAATATATAGACCGGTTTATGACTATACTATTCATAATCGTTCAGATGAAGTAGTTCTTGTAAAACCAAAACCTGTTATAGTAGTTGAGGGTATTTTAGTTCTTGAAAATAAAGAATTAAGAGATTTGATGGATATTAAAATCTATGTTGAAACGGACTCTGATGAAAGAATTATACGTAGAATTCAAAGAGATGTTATTGAGCGTGAAAGAAGCTTGGAATCTGTCATCACTCAATATAGAGAAACAGTAAAACCAATGCATGATATATTTGTAGAGCCTTCAAGAAGATATGCAGACATTATTATCCCATATGGTGGAAAAAACAAAATAGCGGTTGGAATATTACTTGATAGTGTTGAAAAATATGTAAGAAAAAACAATAATAAATAAAAATAAAAAACAACTTGACTTAAACATATTTTTTTGATATGCTTATAAAGCAGTTGTTTTTAATATTATGTGGTGAGTATCGCCAAGCGGCAAGGCCCAGGATTGTGGTTCCTGTATTCGTGGGTTCGAATCCCATTACTCACCCCAGCGGGTGTGGCGGAACTGGTAGACGCGCTAGACTTAGGATCTAGTATCTTACGATGTGGGGGTTCGACTCCTCTCACCCGCACCATAGTACATACACAGCTTAGAACATTGGTTCTGAGCTGTTTTTTTTTATTTAAACTATCAATCATTTACTAAACTTTACGATTTGATGGATCAATATTTTAGAAGTAATTTAAAAGTATTCATACATATTGTAGATTTTTTCATTAGTGTTAAAACTATTATCTTGTTTAATAATAACTTAAAATTTCTTATTAAGAGTTATTAACGAAATTTTAATAAATAATTATTAATTATTATAAAATAATAATTATTTATGATATAATATTTGTAAAATTATGTAAGGGGGATATAATTTTGAAGGGATATAAGAAATCTTTTTGTTTCGTATTTATTTTGACATCAATTTTATTTTTACCTAATATTTCATTTGCGAGTGATTTATCTCAAGAGTTAGTAGATATAGAAGATAAATCTTTAAATGTACATAACAATGAAACAAGTTCACAAATGGATATTATTGAAAATATAAGTGTTTCAAAAGAAAAATTAGATGATTATTTAGAAACTGAAACTGAATTTGTAGAAGATTTACAAACAATGTCAAAAAACGATATTTCTGATGAGAATGTTTTTGAAGAATCTGAAAAAGAAGAAAATATGATTGAAGATTCTGAGAAAGAAGAAAATATTATTGAAGAATCTGAAACAGAAAATGAATCTAAAGAAGAAATAAAAGATGAAGAGGTAGAATCTTCTGAAGAAATTGCTGTTATAGGATTTTTACAATATGATATAGAAATAAGATCAAAACCGAATGGCGATATAATAGATATAGCAAAATCCGGTAGTTTAATAAAAGGAATTAAGGAATCTAATGGATGGATAAAATTAGAGGATGGAAATTATTTATACGACATAGGTCTATTAGAAACAATTCCAGTAAACGGTTTTGTATCCGTGACATCAAATTTGAGAAAATTTCCAAATGGTGAAATAGTTGGCGTAAAAAACAAAGGTAGTATAATAAGTGGAAACAAATAGACTAATGGATGGATAAGGTTAGATGATGGAAATTATATTTATGACTTTGGTATATTAGAAAATATAGAAGTTAAGGGATTCATTCCTGTTTCAACAAATGTAAGATCTAAGCCAAATGGCGAAATCCTTAGGGTGGAATCAAAAAATACTTTAATAAGCGGAATTAAGGAATCTAATGGATGGATAAAATTAGAAGATGGAAATTATTTATATGATTTTGGTCTATTAGATTCAATTAAAGTAAAAGGTTTTATTCCAGTATCTACTAATGTAAGAACAAAACCAAATGGAACTATACTTAAAGCTAAAGGAAAAGAAAGTTTAGTTAGTGGTATTAAGAGCGCTAATAATTGGATTAGACTAGATGATGGAAATTTTCTATATGATTTCGGTTTATTAGAAACTATTAGAGTAAAAGGGTTTTTACCAGTTACAACAAATGTTAGAACAGCACCAAATGCTAAAATACTTAGAGTTGAAGCAAAAGATAGCCTAATTAGTGGATATAAAAACATTAATGGTTGGATAAACTTAGATAAAGGCAATTATTTATATGATTTTGGACTAAAATCAACTATTCCAGTAGAAGGTTATGTAAATAGCACAATAAATCTTCGTGAAAAGCCAAATGGCACAATATTAGGTGTTATAAATGCAGGAATGTATGTACAAGGAAATTTAAATACAGATAATTATGTGATTACAGTTGGACCGACAAATAGTGGTAAAAAGACAGTATATCTTTATAATTTTGGATTATATAAAAAACATCATAAAGGATATACAAGAATGACATTAAATATAAGGAGTGGTGCATCATTTAACAGTAGAGTAATTGGCTCTTTACCATATGGAACTTATATTAATAAATTTAGCGATTCTGATTGGATTAAATATGGAAATGGATATGTAAATGCTAGAACAGTTGTTGCAACTGTACAAAATAGTTTTAAAAATACAAAATACTTATATACAGTTGACGGTAAGGTACCTGAAGTTATCAATGGAAGAAAGGTAACTGGAGAAATTGTTGATCCTAATAAAACTACTAATTTGACAAAAGCACAAATTAATGAAAGAATTAGAAAACTTCCGCAATTTCTTAAAGAAGGTACTGAAAGCAATCCAACAGCATTAAATACACTTGTAAAATATAGAGATTATAAAGGGCGTAGTTCATCTACAAATTTAGATTATGATTATCAAAATGCACTTAAATCAACAAGAAAAGTAAAAGTTCCGTATCTTGCACAATTTGATGAAAGATGGGGATTTGAGCATATGAACGGCAAAAATACTGACTATATAGCTAATATAGCTTGTGGTCCAACAGCATTAACTATGGTATATAGCTATTTTACAGGTGATACTAGTCTAGATGTAAAAGATATGACGGAAATCGCAATTGCAAATGGTTGGTCAACAGGATATACTAGCTATGCCACTATGTTTTATTATGGTCCTAAAACATTTGGATTATCATCATATGCAGCTACAAAGACTGTTAGCAATGTTAAAAATCAATTAGATAAAGGTAGATTATTAGTTGCTTTAGTAAGTCCTGGAGACTTTACGAGTTCAGGGCATTTTATAATATTATCCGAATATATTGGTAATGAAGTAAAAATATATGATCCTGCAGACTATTCATTTACGAATAGAAATTGGTCGATTCAGAGAGTGTTAAATCAAACGATTGTAATGTATTCTATTGGATATTAGTAAAAAAATGAATTTGGTTAATCCAAATTCATTTTTTTGTACTATATTTAAATTAAAACTTACCAATAAGTTTATATATCTTTATATGGGTATATGTATATTGTAAGTATAATATATATTCTAAGGAGGATTTTATGAAATATGATTATTCAGATCGTGGCAAAGAACCAATGGTAGTAGATATTGAAGGTATGACTTTAGAAAATGAAAACTACAGAACAACTATTTGGACAGGTGAAAAATTACAAGTTACAGTAATGACAATTCAACCTGGTGATGATATTGGATTAGAAGTACATCATGGAATAGATCAATTCTTACGTATTGAAGAGGGAGAAGGACTATGCCAAATGGGTGAATCAGAAGATAATTTAACTTTTGAAGAAAAGGTAAAAGATGATTTTGCAATATTTGTACCAGCGGATATGTGGCATAATGTAATAAATACAGGTGACAAACCATTAAAATTATATACAATTTATGCAGGCCCAGATCATCTTTCAGGAACAGTACATCCAACACATGAAGATGCAGAAAATGATCCAAACGAACATTAAAATATAAAATTTACAGATATAAAAATATAATATAAAAAATTTTAATGAAAATAGAGACATTTAGAAATATATGTCTCTATTTTTTTTGTAGTAAATATTTTTGAATAAAATCGGATTAAGTTTTATTTAATTATATTAGATGAAATAATGATTTTGTTTTCATACTATTTTCAGTTGTTAAACATTTGTAATATTTATACAGCTTTTTATTTAAGGAAAAATACAGCTAAACGCTTATAAATTAGCGTATAATTAAATTTTTTCATAAAAAATGACATCGTTTACAATTACTTATGTTGATAATATAATGTTTTCAAGAGATATAAATTATAAGGAGGATAATATGAACCAGAAAGTTAGAAAATTTATGTCTATATTTTTAATATTTGCGATGATAATAGGAATATTTCCGGCAAATATAAAAACTGTAGACGCTGAGGCTATAAAGCCTACAACTGAAAATAAAATTACTACTTTTAGTTATCAGGGCAAAGATGAAACTAAAACGGTAAATCTAGCAGGTGAGATGAATGGATGGGATCCAGAAAGTATTTCACTTGAAAAGGGAGAAAATAATCTTTTTAGTAAAGAGTTAGAATTAGAACCTGGAAAATATCAATATAAATTTGTTATTGATGGTAAGTGGATGGAAGGTGATAATTTAGAGTATGTAGTAAAAGGGATTAAAATTCAATCTGATAATGATATTAAACTAGGTGATGAAATATCATTAAAAACCATAAATGTAATAGAAGATGGAAGTGAAAATGAAGTTAATGCTACATATAGACTAAAAGAAGATTATACAGGAGTTAAACTAGAAGGTGATAAACTTTCTATATTAGATAGTAGTGATGTAAAAGATATTACAGTAATAAGTAATTATGATAATAAAGAGACAGAAAAAACTATCCATGTTTTATCTCAAATGTTTGAATATACCATTAATTATAAAAGAAATGATGGAAATCAAATTAATTGGGATATGTGGGTGTTTGGTGATGGCTTAGATGGTAGAGCAATTAAATTTACTGAAGAAAATGATGGATATGCTAAAGCTACATTTAAGCTTCCAAAAAACAATATCACTGTAATTACTAGACCAGGAAATTGGGTTTCTCAAGAAGCTGATAGAAAAATAAGTATAGCTGATGGAGAATACAGTGGTGAATTTTGGATAATACAAAATGATGAAACAGTATATACATCTAAACCAGATGAAAATACACCTAAACCAAAACAAAGACAAATTCAATTTACTTATTTAAGAGAAGATAATAATTATGAAGGATGGAATCTGTGGTTATGGTCATCAGGTTTATCTGATGGTAGACAAGATTTCGAAGGGAATGTTTCTGTATTTCCTATAGCTAAAACGACTACTGATGTAGGATTTATAGTTAGAAAATCAATCGAAGGAAATGATTGGGCTGAAAAAGATCCTAATAAAGATATAGATAGAAGTATTAGCACTGATCCAAATGCTTTAGAATTAACTACAAAAGTAGTTTTTGAAAGTGGAAACGATGAATTTAGAACTATCCCTTATCTAAAAGGTCCTGAAATAAAAGATGGAAATATTACTTTCTTCTATAGAGATATCGATCTTTATGAAGAAAATAAGATGGATAATATAGATAATGTAAAGATAAATATAATTAAGAAAAACCTAGAAGATGGTAAAAAAGAATCTTTAGGATCTTTTGCCATGAAATATTCAAAAGATAATGAAAGATTTGAATATACTTTAGAAAAAACAGAAGATGGGTTTGATTATATATATACATTTGATGTAACAAAAGATAATGATACTGAAAAAGGGCTAAATGATGTATCTAATACCAAAGATGGGATATCATATGTAAGATTAATTGATTTAGATATTGATGTCAAAGCTTCATTAAATAGAACAGAAGCTAAAGCAGGAGAATCTGTTTTAGTAGATATAGAAATAAATAATCCAGATAATCATGAAATTAAAGAAGTTTATTTAGATTTAAGAAATTTAAATCAAGGTAAATCTGTAGTTGCAAAAGATTTATTGAAACATAATGTAGCTTTACCTTTAGATTTAACTCCAGGTGAAAAAGGAATTGATGTTGTTGTAGTAGATAATTATGAAAAAGAACATAAAGCAACTGTTAAATTAAATACATTAGCATCTACAGATACTAAAGAAACTATTGCTTGGGATGAAGAGATAATTTACTTTATGTTGACTGATAGATTCTTTGATGGGGACAAGGCGAATAATAATCCTAATAATGATGAATCTTATGACACTAATCATTTAGAAGCTTTTCATGGTGGAGACTTCCAAGGAATTATTGATAAAGTTGATTATCTAAAAGAATTAGGAGTATCTACTGTATGGATTACACCTATAGTAAAGAATATAGAAACTAATCAAAGAGAAAGTGAAAATGATAAACAATATGGTTATCATGGTTATTGGGCAAAAGATTTTACACAAATTGAACCTAGATTAGGTGATGTAGAAAAATTAAAAGAATTAATTGATGTATTACATGAGAATGATATTAAATTAATGGTTGATGTAGTTTTAAATCATTCCGGATATGGAACTAATAATGATGAAATATTTGAAGGTATGATTAGAACAAATCCTGGTGCTGATGATATAACTAGTGAACTAGCGGGCCTTCCAGATTTTATAACTGAAGATCCTGAAGTTAGTGCTAAACTGGTGAAATGGCAAAGTGATTGGTTAAAAACTCTAACAACTGATAAAGGTAATACAGTTGATTACTTCAGAATAGATACTGTAAAGCATGTTGAAAAAGATACATGGAAAGAATTTAAGAACTCACTTGTAAATATTAAACCTGATTTTAAGATAATAGGTGAATATTACGGAGCATCTGCAGGAAATAATGGTGGATATCTTGGTAATGGTATGATGGATTCTGTATTAGACTTTGAATTTAAGTCTCTTGCAGAGAATTTTGTTAAAGGTAATATACAAAGAGTAGAAGATAGACTGAAAGAAAGAAATGAATCTATAACAGATATTAATGGTTTAGGGCAATTTTTATCTTCTCATGATGAAGATGGTTTCTTATCTACTAGAGTTAATGGAAATAAAGATTTACTAAAAGTAGCAGCTTCTTTACAAATGACCGCAAAAGGTCAACCTGTAATATACTATGGCGAAGAAATTGGCATGTCTGGTAAAAATGCTGATTTTTCTGTAAATAGAATGAGTGAAAATAGAGAATCATTCAAGTGGGATCAAATTGAAGATAATGATATTTTAGAACATTATAGAAAGATAATAAATATTAGACGTGATAATTCAGAAGTATTTTCTAGGGGAGATAGAGAAAGTTTACACGTTAATAACAATGTTTCAGTATTTAAGAGATCTCATGATGGAGAAAGCCTATTGGTAGGACTAAATATCTCTGATCAAGACCAAAAAGTAAGTTTCAATCTTGATAAAAATCTAGGCAATAAATTAATAGATATTTATAATGATAATAAAGAATATATAGCTGAAAATGGCAAGGTTGAAATAACCATACCTGCCAATTCTAAGGGAGGAACTTCTGTATTTAAGATAGAAAAAGATCCTAGCCTAGAAACTGAAGATCCAGATGCTCAAAAAGTAATCTTTCATTTCGAAGATCCACAAGATGGCGAATGGGAAATGTATGTATGGCCTAAAGGTGGAAATGGAGAAAGATATCCATTTACTAGAAAAGAAGGTGATACAAAAATAGCTGAAATTGTCTTAGACAAGGATGTAGAAGAAATAGGATTTATCGTTAAAGGAAGTAATTCTGCAGATGACTGGAGAAAAGATGTAGATAAAGATAGATTTGTTACTATTACTAAAAACCCTCAAAATGTTTATTTAAAATCTGGTGTTGAAGATTTTACTACTGACGGTATTGATAAGCCTATGATAGATAGCTTTACTATAGATGATTTTAGAAAGGCTAATTTAGTTTTAAGTAAAGAAGCTAACATAAGTGATATAGTAGAGGATTATACTTTAGAAATTAAAGGTGAAGATATCAAGAATAAGGTAGAAAGTATAGAAAGTACTACTGAAAACAAAGAAAATTCTAAATCCTTTGCTATAAATTTCAAAGAAGATTTACCTATTGATGAAAACATAGATATTAAGCTGATATTAACTTCTAAAGACGAAAATGATGAAAATGTTGAATATGAGCTTACAAAAACATCAAGATTATATAAGATATTTGAAACTAAAAAGTTTGAAGACAGATATTCTTATGATGGTGAATTAGGTGCTATATATTCATCGGAATCTACAGAATTTAAAGTATGGGCTCCAACAGCTAAAAATATTGATTTAATTATATATGATGGTAGATTTGAAGAAGGTAGCGATAAAAATAGAGAATTAGTTAATGAAGAGAAATATACTTCATATCAAATGACAAGAAATGATAAAGGAGTATGGTCATATAAATTAGATGGTGATCAATTAGGTAAAGCATATATGTTTAATGTAGATGTATATGATAATAAAACTTTAGCTATAGATCCATATGCTAAATCAGTAACTATTAATGGTGAAAGAGGAGTAGTTGTAGATCCTAAAAAGACAGATTCTAAAACTATTAATAAGGCAAATTCTGATAATCCTATAATATATGAGCTTCATGTTAGAGATTTATCTATTCAAGAAAATAGTGGTATAGAGAATAAAGGAAAATTCTTAGGTGTAGTTGAAGAAGGAACTAAGACTCCAAGTGGGCAAATTACTGGTTTAGACTATATCAAGTCTTTAGGAGTAACTCATGTTCAATTTATACCGGTATATGACTATAGTAAATACTCTGTTGATGAAACTAGATTAGATGAACCGCAATTTAACTGGGGTTATGACCCTGTTAACTATAACGCTATAGAAGGTTCATATAGTACTGATCCATATGATCCATTTAATAGAATCAGTGAATTCCAAGAAATGGTTGATAAACTTCATGATAATAATCTTGGAGTAATAATGGATGTCGTATATAATCACGTAGCTGGTATTGATCAACATTCATTTGATAAGATAGTCCCAGGTTATTACTTCAGACAAGATGCTAAAGGTAATTTCTTAGGTGGAACTGGTGTAGGTAATGAAACTGCATCAGAAAGAAAGATGGTTAGAAAATTCATAGTTGATTCTACTAAATATCTTGCTGAAACATATAATTTAGATGGTTTTAGATTTGACTTAATGGGAACACATGACTACAAAACTATAAATGAGGTTAGGGAAGAATTAGACAAGATAAATCCAAATATATTCATCCTTGGTGAAGGTTGGAATATGGATATGGGTATTCCAGAAGACCAAAGAGCAACTCAGGTAAATGCAGTTAAGATATCTGATAGGGTAGCATTCTTCAACGATGATTTAAGAGATGCAGTTAAGGGTAGCGTATTTGGAGATACAGATCCAGGTTTTGTAAATGGAGCTTTAGGTAAGGAAGAATTTTTACTTCAAAATATTAGAGGTGGAGAAGGACTTAAGACATATAAATCAGCAAATCAAATTATTCAATATGTAGAAGCTCACGATAATCTTACATTATGGGATAAATTGAAATTTACTAATCCTGATGAAGATGATGAAACATTATTGAAGAGACATAAAATGTCTACTACTATAGTTACATTATCACAAGGTACTCCATTTATTCATGCTGGACAAGAATTTGCTAGAACTAAAGATGGAGATCACAATTCATATAAATCAAGTGATGAGATAAATAGAATTGATTGGGATAGAGCTGAAGAATTTAGCACTCATATAGATTATTTCAGAGAATTAGTTAAGATTAGAAAAGCATACAATGTATTTGATTTAAAAGAATATAGTGATATAAATAGAGTGTTCAACAAATTAAATGCTGAAGATCAATTGATTGCTTATGAATTAAAAGATATAAATGCATCACAAAATAGCAGTAATGAACATTTATATATTTCATATAATGCTTCTAATGAAACTAAAGAAATAAATGTAGATAATGGAACGTACAAAGTGCTTGTTAGAGATCAAAAAGCTAATGTAAATGGACTTGAAACTATTGAGGTTACAAATGGTAAAGTAGAAGTTTTACCTTTATCATCATTAGTATTAGCTAAAAATGAAAGTGAAGAAGAACCAGAAGAACCAAAACTTCATGATACAAAAGGATATATAACTGGGACAACAAATGTTAGAATAAGTCCAAATGGTCCAGTAATAGGAACACTTGAACGTGAAGTTATAGTAGAAGGTGAATACGAAGAAGGTTCAGATTGGGTTAAATTCGATTACTATGGACAAGAAGCATATGTATACAAACCACTTCTTTCAGATACAATTGAAGTAAAAGGATTTTCAACTGGAAATTCAAATATAAGAAAATCTCCAAATGGTGAAGTAACAGCTATAGCAAAACGTGAAGAAATAGTAGAAGGTGTTGTATCAATAGATAATCCAAACTGGATTAAGACAGATAAAGGATATATCTATAGACCATTAGTAGTAGACACTATAAAAGTAAGAGGACTAATGTCAGGTACAACAAATGTAAGAATGACACCAAATGGAACTATAATAGGAACACTAGGAAAAGCTGAATATGTAGAAGGAACATTAAATATAACAAATCCAAACTGGGTTAAGACAGATAAAGGATATATCTATAGACCTTTATTAGTAGACACATTAAAAATAAAAGGTTTAATGGTAGACACAACAAATGTGAGGATGACACCAAATGGAACTTTAATGGGAACACTTGGAAAAGCTGAATATGTAGAAGGAACATTAAATATAGCAAATCCAAACTGGGTAAGAATAAGATACCAAAATAGAGATGTATATATATATAGAAGTTTAATAGTAGATTCAGTTTCAGTAAGTGGAATAGTAACAGATACAGTAAATGTAAGACAAACACCAAATGGTAAAATATTAGGAGCATACAGAAAAGGTGTTAAGTTAATAGGTAAAGTATATGATGGAAATTCAAATTGGATAGAAATCCAATACAATGGCCAAAGAGCATATGTTTACAAAGAATTTGTAAAATAGAATGAAAAAATCGGAGTTCGCTCCGATTTTTTTTATTAAATAAAATTAAAAGGAATGTCACTTGTTGATTACAGATTATATTCCGATTAAAGCATTATTAAATTATTCCGAGTTAACGGGTTCAAGTTAGTTTTGTCTATCCTTTTTACTTTTATAAATTACTTTTTTTATATTAAAAATTTAAGATTTATTAATAGTGTTGTTTTGAACTTATAAATTTAGTATAAATTAAATTTGCAACAAAGAAATTCATAATAGCATGAATTAATCCTGCAGGAATATCAAGAACCACATGTTGTTTTACAAGAATTGTAGTTAAAGCTATTAATGTCATATATAAACTCAATATTGTTCGAGTTGAAATTTTTATTTCTTTTATTCTCATTAAATAAAGTATACATAAAGTCATATCCGCAACATGAAGTGAAGGAGCACCGGAGTAACTATTATCTATTGAATAAGTTGCTCTTACCAAATTAGAAAATATATCATTTCCTAGTAGATTGGTATCATAACGTGGTACATATGTTTGAAAAAGTACATATATAATATAAGCGCTTATTTGAGCTAGGAATAGTGATATAACTAATTTTTTGTATTCTTCCTTATTAAAATAAAATATAATTATACCTGTAATTATAATCATTGGCATAAAAGTGTGATACACGATTATCAATTCTTTTATAAATGGAATTTTGTCATCAAATGGAATCCATAGATTTGTAACTTCTCCCCACGGTCTATTGAATAATTCAAAAGTAGTAGCTGAAAATATTGCAAATAAAAATATTCCAAGAGCGGTAAATTTATCTTTTTTGATTTTATCAATTATTTTTTGAATCTTTATCATTAATTAATTTTCCTTTGTGTAAATTTTTATATATTTCGATTTCATTTTTTACTATTTCGGATTTAGTAAATTTAAATCCATTTTTTCCCATATTTTTTGCTTGTGGAGTAAGTGCATTTGTTTTTAAAGCAATCTCTGTACATTTTGGACATATAATTCCGTCAAATAGAATTGTATTATCTTCATCTTCTATAAGAGGATTATCACAAGCAGCACATTTATCGTATTTTGATTTAATTTTTTCATCTTTTAATGAGTTTAATATACTTAAACCTAAAAGAAATATTCCTGATATTATAATAATTGTTATTAATTGATCCATAAAAAGTCTCCTTTAAATGATGAACATAATATACTATAGCATATTTGAAATAAAATAATAATAAAATTTTGTAGGCAATAGAAGATGTTAAAAAGCAATTATTAATTTTTTGTAACAATATAATAAAATATCATAAAATAAAAAGAAATTTATTGATAAAAAAAAAGGTTTTTAGTATACTATTTGAGTACTAATTTGTAGCGATGAAATGAGAGGTTGCTTAAAAGGCTTGCTTCTAAGGCGTTTTAGGGTAATTCCCACTGAGTTAGTTCAAGGAAAATTTTGAGCGAGATAGCTTCGCTTTTTTTAATGTAAAGGATTTGTACACCCGGAAGAGAGTATGGCTATCAAATATAGGAGGAACAAATGGCAAAACAAAAAATCAGAATTAGATTAAGAGCTTACGATCACGAAGTTATTGATTCTTCAGCAGCAAAGATCGTAGATGCATGTAAGAGAAGTGGGGCAGACGTTTCAGGTCCTATTCCACTACCAACAGAGATTGAAAAGATAACAATTATCAGAGCTGTTCACAAATATAAAGATTCAAGAGAACAATTTGAACAAAGAACACATAAGAGATTAATTGATATTATCAATCCTAATGCAAAAACATTAGATGCTCTTAAGAAATTAAATCTACCAGCTGGTGTAGATATAGAAATTAAGCTATAAAACTTAGGATGATTAAGCTATAAAGTTTAATCCGCTGTAAGAAAGGGGAAAAAATGAAAGGTATATTGGGAAGAAAATTGGGTATGACTCAATTATTCGAAGAATCTGGTAAAGTAGTACCAGTAACAGTAGTTCAAGCTGGTCCAATGGTAGTAACTCAAATCAAAACACAAGAAATTGATGGTTACAAAGCGATTCAAGTTGGATATGTAGAAAGAAAAGAAAAACATGCTAACCAACCAATGAAGGGACATTTTGCTAAAGCTAATGTTGAGTTAAAGAGATATTTAAGAGAATTCTTAGTGGAAAATCCAGAAGAATTTGAATTAGGACAAGAGATTAAAGTAGATGTATTTGAAGAAAAAGACGTTGTAGACGTTGTTGGTACATCTAAAGGTAAAGGTACACAAGGTTCAATTAAAAGACATAACTATGGTAGAGGACCTATGGGACATGGTTCTAAGTCACATAGAATAGCTGGTGCTAGATCTGCAGGTTCATATCCAGCTAGAGTGTTCAAAGGTAGAAAAGGCTCAGGTAAGATGGGTCATGATAGAGTAACAGTGCAAAATCTTGAAGTAGTAAGAGTTGATGCAGATAAAAATCTATTACTTATCAAAGGTGCTATCCCAGGACCAAAAGGTGGACTAGTTACTGTAAAAGAAGCTAAAAAGGCTTCTAAATAGGAAGGAGATAGTAAATGCCTAATGTTAATGTATTAGATATTAAAGGAAACAACGTCGGTTCAATAGATTTACCAGAGTCATTATTTGGTGTCGAAATGAAAGAACACGCTGTATACGAAGTAGTAAAAAATCAATTAGCAAACAAAAGACAAGGTACACACTCAGCTAAAACTCGTGGAGAAGTTAGAGGTGGTGGTAAAAAACCTTGGAGACAAAAAGGTACTGGTAGAGCTAGACAAGGTTCTATAAGATCTCCTCAATGGAGAGGTGGTGGAGTTGTATTCGCACCAAAACCAAGAGATTATTCTTATACAGTTCCTAAAAAAGTAAGAAGAGTTGCTCTTAAAACATTATTAACATCTAAAGTTGTTGAAGATGAAATCATAGTATTAAATGAATTATCATTAGATTCAATAAGTACAAAAAATGCTAAAGCAATTTTAGAAGCTATTAAAGCTGATAAGACAGTATATATCGCAGTAGCAGAAGCTAATGAAAATGTATATAAATCATTCAGAAATATTGAAGGCGTAGAAGTTGTAGTAGTAAACAACATGAATGTATATGATTTAATAAGACATAATACATTAGTGATTACAGAAGCTGCAGTTAAAAAAGCAGAGGAGGTATTCGCATAATGAAATCACCTTACGATATAATCATTAGTCCTATAGTATCAGAAAGATCTATGGATTTAATTGAAGAAAGAAAATATGTATTCAAAGTAGATAAGAAAGCAAACAAGTCAGAAATTAAAGCTGCAATCGAAACAATATTTGATGGTGTGAAGGTAGCTAAAGTTAACACTATGAATATGCTAGGTAAGAAAACTAGATTAGGTAGAATAGAAGGTAAGAAATCTGACTGGAAAAAAGCAATAGTTACATTAAAAGAAGATTCAAAAACTATTGAATTGTTTGAAGAGATGTAATAGTTAGGGGGATTAGATGGCTATTAAAAAATATAAACCAACTTCTGCTGGACTTCGTCAAATGTCAGTGTTATCTTACGATGAACTTACAAAGAAAGCACCTGAAAAATCATTGACAGCTCCATTAAAAAAATCTGGTGGTAGAAATAACGATGGTAGAACTACTTCAAGATTTAGAGGTGGTGGAAACAAGAGAAAATATAGAATTATAGACTTTAAGAGAGATAAAGAAGGAATACCTGGAAAAGTTGCAGCTATTGAATATGATCCTAATAGGACAGCAAATATTGCTCTAATCCACTATGTAGATGGTGAGAAGAGATACATTTTAGCTCCAAACGGATTAAAAGTAGGTGCTACTGTAGAATCTGGTGAAGGTTCTGACATTATGATAGGTAATGCACTACAATTGAAAGATATTCCGGTTGGTACAATAATTCACAATATTGAAATGAAACCTGGAAAAGGTGGACAATTAGTAAGAACAGCTGGAGCAGAAGCTCAATTAGCTGGTAAAGAAGGAAAATATGGTATCGTTAGATTACCTTCAGGAGAAATCAGAAGATTAGATATCAGATGTAAAGCTACAATTGGTCAAGTAGGTAATGTAGAACACGAATTAGTAGTTTTAGGTAAAGCTGGTAAATCTAGATATTTAGGTAGAAGACCACATGTTAGAGGTTCTGCTATGAACCCAGTAGATCACCCTCATGGTGGTGGGGAAGGTAGAACACCAGTTGGTAGACCACAACCTATGACACCTTGGGGTAAGAAATCACGTGGTGTTAAGACAAGAAATATCAAAAAGAAATCAAGCAATGACATTATAAGAAGAAGAAAAGGTAAATAGTCTTAGGAGGTAATAAATGGGTAGATCTCTAAAAAAGGGACCATTTGTAGATGACCACTTAATGAAAAAAGTGGTAGCTTTAAATGAAGCTAACGATAAAAAAGTGATTAAAACTTGGTCAAGAAGATCAACAATATTTCCAGAATTCGTAGGACACACTATTGCGATTCACGATGGAAGAAAACATGTTCCAGTATATGTTACTGAAGATATGGTTGGACATAAATTAGGTGAATTTGTTCCAACAAGAACATATAGAGGTCATGATAAAAATGATAGAACAAGTAGAGTTAAGAAATAGGAGGATAGAATGGAAGTAAGAGCAGAAGCAAGATTCGTTAGAATTTCACCTTTGAAAGTACATTTTATCTGTAGAGAAATAGTTGGAAAAAATGTAGATGAAGCACTTAACATTTTAAGATTCACTCCTAAAAAAGGTGCTAAAATCCTAGAAGATGTATTAAAATCAGCAATAGCAAATGCTGAAAACAATCACAATCTAAATAGAGATAATTTAGTAGTTGACAAAGCTTGGGCAAATGATGGTCCAACCATGAAGAGAATTAGACCTAAAGCAAAAGGTTCAGCTTATCCAATACTTAAAAGAACATCTCATATAGGTGTTGTTGTAAGAGAAGAAGAGTAGGAGGAATAATGGGTCAAAAAGTTAATCCACATGGTATGAGAGTGGGAATTATCAAAGATTGGAATTCTAAATGGTTTGCAGATAAGAAAGATTTTGCAAAATTAATAAAAGAAGATAATGAAATAAGAAAATTCCTTAAGAAAGATCAATATTCTGCAGGTGTATCAAAAATAGATATAGAAAGAACACCAAACAGAATAAAAGTTACAATAAATACAGCTAAACCAGGTATGATTATCGGAAAAGGTGGAGCTGGAGTAGATGAATTAAAAAATAAATTAGAAAAGATGACTAATAAACAAGTTATCGTAAATATAGAAGAAGTAAGAAATACAGCTGTTAATGCTCAATTACAAGCAGAAAAAATAGCTGAAGACTTAGAAAGAAGAATTACTTTTAGAAGAGCTATGAAACAAGCTATCCAAAGAACTATGAAAGCTGGAGCTAAGGGTATTAAAACTCAAGTTTCAGGAAGACTTGGTGGTGCTGATATGGCTAGAACAGAAGGTTATTCAGAAGGTAATATTCCTCTACAAACACTTAGAGCAGATATCGATTATGGATTTGCGGAAGCAGATACAACTTACGGTAAATTAGGTGTTAAAGTTTGGATTTATAAGGGTGAAATTCTTCCAGGTCAAAAATCTGTAGAAGATACAAAGAAACCAAGAAATAACAAGAGAAATTCAAGAGGAAGAGCAAACAATAGAGGAAAAAATAATAAATAAAGATTTATCTCCAATTTATACAATTGGTAGAAGGAGGAAAATTTATGCTAATGCCTAAAAGAGTTAAGCGTAGAAGAGTTCATAGAGGCAGAATGAAAGGAAACGCTCAAAGAGGTAATCAACTTGCATATGGAGAATACGGATTACAAGCATTAGAACCACACTGGATAACTTCTAATCAAATTGAAGCAGCCAGAAGAGCTATGACTAGATATATTAAAAGAGGTGGTCATGTTTGGATAAAAGTATTTCCTGACAAACCAGTAACTAAGAAACCTGCAGAAGTTAGAATGGGTTCTGGTAAAGGTGCTCCTGAATATTGGGTAGCAGTAGTTAAACCAGGTAGAATAATGTTCGAAATGGGTGGAGTTTCTGAAGATATAGCAAGAGAAGCTATGAGACTAGCAGCAGCAAAATTACCAATTAAGACAAAATTTGTTAGTCGTACAGGTCCATCAGAAAGTGAGGGCAATTAATGAAAGCAAAGGATATAAGAAAATTATCTGATCAAGAACTTAATACTAAATTAGTTAGCCTAAAAGAAGAATTATTTAACTTAAGATTTCAACAAGCTACTGGTCAAATTGAAAATGTTAGTTCTATAGGTCATGTAAAACAAGATATTGCAAGAGTAAAAACAATAATAACAGAAAGAAAGTTAAACTTAAACAAGGAGGCTTAAGATGGAAAGAAATTCAAGAAGAACCGTTATCGGTATTGTAGTTTCTGATAAAATGGATAAAACAATTTCTGTAGATGTTTCAAGATCAATTAAGCATCCAGTTTATAAGAAATTTATTACAAGAAGTAAAAAAGTAAAAGCACATGATGAAGAAAATGTTGCTAAAGTAGGCGATAAAGTTTTAGTTATGGAAACTAGACCATTATCTAAAACTAAGAGATTTAGACTTGTTAAAGTCCTAGAAGAAGCTAAATAGACTTTTATTTCTGGAAGAGGAGGATCAAATGATTCAACAAGAAACACGTATGAGAGTTGCTGACAATTCAGGTGCAAAAGAACTACTAGTAATAAAAGTATTAGGCGGTACAAAAAGAAAATACGCAAACATCGGCGACATAGTAGTTTGTTCAGTAAAAAGTGCTACTCCAGGCGGAGTTGTTAAAAAAGGTGCTATTGTTAAAGCTGTTATAGTAAGATCAGTAAGTGGGATTTCTAGAGAAGATGGATCTTATATTAAGTTTGATGACAATGCAGCAGTTATAGTTAAAGATGATAAAAACCCAGCTGGTACACGTATTTTTGGACCTGTAACAAGAGAACTTAGAGCGAATGGTTTTATGAAGATCATATCATTAGCTCCAGAAGTTTTATAGGAGGAAAATATGCATATAAAGACTGGAGATAAAGTACAAGTTATTAAAGGTAAAGATAGAGGAAAAGTTGGTAAAGTATTAGTATCTTTTCCTAAAGAAAATAGAGTAATAGTTGAAGGTGTAAACGTACAAGTTAAACACCAAAAACCAACACAAGCAAACCAACAAGGTGGTATTATTGAAAGAGAAGGAGCAATCCACGCTTCAAATGTACTACTTTATGATGAAAAGCTAGGTAGAGGCGTAAGAACAAGAACAGAAGTAAAAGATGGCAAGAAAGTTCGTGTATCAGCAAAATCTGGCAATAGATTAGATAAATAGAAAGGAGATAAAATGGATTCTAGATTAAAAGTAAAATATAAAGAAGAAGTTTTACCTGCGTTAATGAAAGAATTTAATTACAAAAATGTTATGCAGGCTCCAAAACTAGAAAAAATAGTTATTAATATCGGACTAGGTGAAGCTAAAGATAATGTTAAATTATTAGAATCAGCTGTTGAAGAATTAAGAACTATTACAGGACAACAACCAGTAATTGCTAAAGCAAAAAAATCTGTATCTAACTTTAAATTAAGAGAAGGTCAACCTATCGGTGTTAAAGTTACATTAAGAGGCAGATTAATGAATGACTTTTTTGATAAATTAGTAAACATTTCATTGCCAAGAGTTAGAGACTTTAGAGGAGTTTCACCAAAATCATTTGATGGTAGAGGAAACTATGCTCTAGGTATTAAGGAACAATTAATTTTCCCAGAAATCGTATTTGATCAAATAGAACAAATAAGAGGTATGGACATTATTATTGTTACTACTGCGCAAACTGACGAAGAAGGAAGAGCATTGCTTTCAAAATTAGGCATGCCTTTCATGAAGTAAGTAAGGAGATAATATGGCAAAAAAATCAATGATTGCTAAACAACAAAGAAAACAAAAGTTTTCTACAAGAGAATATACAAGATGTAGTATCTGTGGAAGACCACATTCAGTATTAAAAAAATATGGAATTTGTCGTATATGTTTTAGAGAACTTGCATACAAAGGTGAAATACCTGGTGTAAAAAAATCAAGTTGGTAAGAAGGGGGTAAAATTTATGATGACTGATCCTATAGCAGATATGCTATCAAGAATTAGAAATGGTAATTTAGCAAAACATAAATCAGTTGAAGTACCTGCTTCTAATATTAAGAAAGATCTTGCACAAATCTTATTAGACGAAGGATATATA
This sequence comes from Helcococcus sueciensis DSM 17243, assembly GCF_000423145.1. Lineage (GTDB taxonomy): Bacteria > Bacillota > Clostridia > Tissierellales > Peptoniphilaceae > Helcococcus > Helcococcus sueciensis. Next base: position 39,301 of record NZ_AUHK01000002.1, read on the forward strand.
AAAGGATTCAACGTTACAGAAGATGATAAGCAAGGAATAATTACTATAGATTTAAAATATGTTAATGAACAAAGAGTTATATCTGGATTAAAGAGAATTTCTAAACCAGGACGTAGAGTATATGTGAGTGCACAAGATGTTCCTCAAGTACTAAACGGATTAGGTACAGCAATTATCTCTACATCAAAGGGTGTAATGACAGATAAGAACGCAAGAAAAGAAACTGTTGGCGGCGAAGTAATCTGCTACGTTTGGTAGTTTCAACAAGGAGGAAAAAATGTCAAGAATTGGATTAAAACCAATTGAAATCCCTGCTGGAGTTGAAATTAAATTTGAAAATGGTTTAGTAGAAGTAAAAGGACCTAAAGGAAATTTAAATCAAGAAGTAGGCAGAGGTTTCGTATTAAACATTGAAGATGGACAAGCAACATTAGTAAGACCATCAGAATCAAAAGAAGATAAATCATTACATGGATTATATAGAACATTAATCGAAAATATGATTATTGGTGTTACTGAAGGATATAAAAAACAACTAGAAATAGTTGGTACAGGTTATAGAGCTCAAAAACAAGGGAATAAATTAAATTTATCACTTGGTTTTTCACATCCTCTAATACTTGAAGATCCTGAAGGAATTACTACAGAAGTACCATCTGAAAGAGTTATTATAATAAGTGGTATAGATAAACAATTAGTTGGTAACTATACAGCAAAAATCAGAGCGTTTAGAAGTCCTGAACCATATAAAGGTAAAGGTGTTAAATATGCTGATGAATATGTAAGAAGAAAAGTTGGTAAGACTGGTAAATAGAAAGGAGTATTAAATGGCAAGATTTAATAAAAGTTTAAATAGAAAAGCTAGACATCAAAGAGTAAGAAAAAATTTAAGTGGTACTCCTGAAAGACCAAGATTAAGCGTATATAAGAGTAATGCTAACATTTATGCACAAATTATAGATGATGTTAATGGAGTTACATTAGTAAGTGCATCAACATTAGATAAAGAAATCAAGGGTGAAGGTGTTGGTTCAAATGTTGAATCAGCTAAAAAAGTTGGAGAAGCAATTGCTAAAAGAGCTCTTGATAAAGGCGTTGAAAATGTAGTATTTGATAGATCAGGATATATTTATCACGGCAAAGTAAAAGAACTAGCAGAATCAGCAAGAGAAGCTGGTTTGAAATTCTAGTCGGGAGGAATAATGGCAAGAGATAGAAGAAACACATCAGAATTTGAAGAAAGAGTAGTTGACATCTCTAGAGTTACTAAAGTAGCTAAGGGTGGTAGAACTATGAGATTTTCAGCGCTAGTTGTAGTTGGAAACAAAAAAGGAACTATTGGAGTTGGTATAGGTAAAGCTAACGAAGTTCCAGAAGCTATCAGAAAAGGCGTAGAAGATGCAAAGAAAAATGCAGTAGAAATTGATATAGTAAATGGTACTATTCCTCACGAAATCTACGGAAGACACGGAGCAGGTGTTGTATTTATGAAACCTGCTGCAGAAGGGGTTGGTATTATCGCTGGTGGTCCAGTGCGTGCCGTTTGTGAATTAGCTGGTATCCAAAACATCCGTGCTAAATCTTTAGGTTCATCAAACTCAAAGAGTATGGTAAACGCTACACTTCAAGGATTAAAAGATGTTAAAACAGCTGAAGAAATCGCAAGACTTCGTGGTAAAAGTGTTGAAGAAATACTAAACTAGGAGGCTAGCATGTCAAAATTAGAAATTAAACTAGTAAAAAGTCCAATCGGAAGATTGGAAAAACATCAAAAAACTGTAGAAGCACTTGGACTAAAAAAAGTTGGACAAACTATTGTAAAAGAGTCAAATCCAGCTATTTTAGGAATGGTTAGAGCAATTGATTTTATGGTTGAAGTAAAAGAAGTTGAATAGGAGGTGCACAATGAAATTACATGATTTAAGACCTGCACCAGGCGGTGAAGTTAAAAAGAAAAAAAGAATTGGTCGTGGACACGGTTCAGGATGGGGTAAAACATCTGCTCGTGGTCAAAAAGGTCAAAAGGCTAGATCAGGTGGTGGAGTAAGACCAGGATTTGAAGGTGGTCAAATGCCTCTATTCCAAAGATTACCTAAGAGAGGTTTCACTAATAACTTCAGTAAAGTTTATGGTGAAGTAAACCTAACTCAATTAAATAGATTTGAAGAAGGTACAGAAATAACACCAGAATTATTATTTGAAACTGGATTAGTAAAGAAATCTAAAGCTAAGGACGGTATCAAGGTTTTAGGAACTGGTGAATTAGACAAGAAATTAATAGTAAAAGCTCAAAAGTTTTCTAAATCAGCAGAAGAGAAGATTAATTCTCTAGGAGGAAGGGCAGAGGTGATCTAAGATGCTAAAAACATTCGCTAATGCTTGGAAGATAGAAGATTTAAGAAAGAAAATGATTTTTACTCTTTTAATGGTAGTTGTATTTAGATTTGGTAATATATTACCTCTACCATTTGTTAATAAAGAGATAGTAAAACAAATATATAATGGGACTGCAGGTTCAATTTTAGGATTAGTTAACCAAATTACTGGTGGTGGTTTATCATCACTTTCAGTGTTTGCACTAGGGGTTGGACCATATATTACATCATCAATCGTAGTTCAATTATTAACATTTGCAATCCCTTCATTAGAAGAATTATCTAAACAAGGTGAAGCTGGAAGAAAGAAAATACAAAAGATTACTAAGTATGTAGCTTTAGTATTAGCTATACTTCAAGCTTACGGTATAGTTGTGGGTATATTCAATTTAGCTATCGCTAATGGTGAAGGATTTTTACCAAAATTAGTGGTAATAGTTTCATTAGTAGCTGGATCTCAATTCATAGTATGGATTGGTGAATTAATAACTGAACATGGAATCGGTAATGGTGTATCAATGATTATTTTCTTAGGAATTATATCAAGTATTCCTGATGTTGTAATCGGATGGTTCCAAGGAATTACACAAGGTGTTGTTGGTTATGAATGGTGGAAATTTGTAATACTATTATTAATCACAATAATTTCTGTAATTTTTGTAGTGTTATTGACAGAAGGTGAAAGAAGAGTACCAGTTCAATACGCAAAAAGAGTTGTTGGAAGAAAAATGTATGGTGGTTCATCTACACATATTCCAATAAAAGTTAATATGAGTGGTGTTATGCCTGTTATTTTTGCATCAGCAGTACTTGCATTACCTCAAACTCTTGCATTAATTTTTGGTGGAGGATTTAGAACCTTTGTAGAAAAATGGTTCATTCCTACAGGAACATTAGGAACAATTGTATTTATTATAATTCAATTTGCGATGGTAATTTTATTTGCATATTTTTATAACTCAATTCAATTTAGTCCTTATGAATATTCTAAAAACTTACAACAAAATGGTGGTTTCATTCCAGGTATTAGACCAGGAAAACCAACAACTGATTATTTAGGGAATGTAGTAGGTAGAATAACATTAATCGGTGCTATAGGATTAGGTATTATAGCAGCAGCACCAAGACTAATAAGTCATTTTATGAATGCACATTTAGCACTTGGTGGAACATCAATCATCATTGTAGTTGGTGTAATAATTGAAACACAAAAACAACTAGAAGCAATGATGCAAATGAGACATTATAAAGGTTTCTTAAATAAATAATAAGGAGTAATACATGATATTAATATTATTAGGCCCTCCTGGAGCTGGTAAAGGCTCTCAAGCATCAAAAATTATTGAAGAATTTGGAGTAACTCATATTTCAACTGGAGATATTTTTAGAAAAAATATTAAAGAAGGTACTGAGTTAGGTCTAAAAGTTAAAAAAATTATAGAAGCAGGGTCATTAGTATCCGATGATCTTACAAATGAACTTGTATTTGATAGATTAGCTAAAGAAAATTCAGAATCTGGATTTATGCTAGACGGATATCCAAGAAATATTAATCAAGCGGAAGCTTTAGATTCATGGTTAAAAGAACATGATAAAGAAATTACGAAAGTTATTTATATAGAAGCATCCAATGAAACTTTAATAGGAAGAATATCTGGAAGAAGGGTATGTAAGAACTGTGGTGCAACATATCATATCAAAAACCATCCTCCAAAAGTTGATGGAATATGCGATGTTTGCGGTAGTGAATTAGTTCAAAGACCTGATGATAATGAAGAAACCGCATTAGACAGAATTGAAGTTTATAATAGAAAAACTTCTCCATTGATTGATTACTATGAAAAATCCGGTGTTTTACACAGATTTAATGGTAATTTAGAAATAGATGAAGTTTATGAAGATGTAAGAGATTCTCTGAAGTAATTCATATGATTTTTAATAAAGATAAAACTAAATTGTCACCTGGTCAATTTTGCACATCAAAACAGGGAAGAGACAAAGGAAAAATTTATATCGTATATGAAATTGTCGACGAGGATTATGTCTTACTTGTAAATGGCGAAGATAGAAATATAAAAAATCCTAAGAGGAAAAATCAAAGACATTTACAGAAAGTAAATTCTTGGATAGATGATTTCAATATACTTAAAGAAGAAGATAAACTTGAAGATATAAAGATAAAGAGATCTATAAAATTGAAATTACAGGAGGACAAAATTGGCAAATAAAGATGTTATAGAAGTAACTGGTAAAGTTAAAGAAGCATTACCAAATACAATATTTATTGTAGAACTAGAATCAGGACATCAAATTCAAGCCCATATATCAGGTAAATTAAGAATGAATTATATTAGAATTCTTCCAGGAGATGAGGTTACAGTTGAAATGTCACCTTATGACTTGACTAAGGGAAGAATTACATGGAGAAAGAAATAGGGGGATTATATGAAAGTAAGACCATCAGTAAAGAAAATGTGTGAAAAATGTAAAATTATCAGAAGAAAAGGCAAAGTAATGGTAATTTGCAGTAATCCAAAACACAAACAAAGACAAGGTTAGGAGGCACGACTTGGCAAGAATTTCTGGAGTTGACCTACCAAGAGAAAAGAGAGTTGAAATTGGTTTAACTTATATTTTCGGAATTGGTAGAGCAAGATCAAATAAAATTTTACAAGATGCTGGAGTAAATCCTGATACAAGAGTTAAGGACCTTACAGAAAGCGAATTACAAGCTATAAGAGATCAAATCGATAATTACACATTAGAAGGTGATTTGAGAAGAGATGTTAGTTTAAATATTAAGAGACTACGTGAAATTAACTCATATAGAGGTCGTAGACATAGAATGAATCTACCTGTAAGAGGACAAAATACAAAAAACAATTCAAGAACTCGTAAAGGTAAGAAAAGATAGGGGGTAGAATTTGGCAAAAGCAACAAAAAATGCACGTGGTAAACAAGCTACACGTGTAAGAAGAAGAGATAGAAAGCAAATCGAAAGAGGCCAAGCTCATATCAATTCAACTTTTAACAATACAATGGTTATGTTAACAGATATGAATGGTAATGCTATTTCTTGGTCATCAGCTGGTCAATTAGGTTTTAAAGGCTCTAGAAAATCTACTCCATTTGCAGCTCAACAAGCAGCAGAAGAAGCAGCTAAAAAAGCTATGGAACATGGACTTAAAACTGTTGAAGTATATGTAAAAGGACCAGGTTCTGGTAGAGAATCAGCTATAAGAGCTTTACAAACTGCAGGTTTATCAATTAATAAGATTAAAGACGTTACTCCAATACCTCACAATGGTACAAGACCACCAAAGAAGAGAAGAGTATAGGGAGGATATGATTAATGGCAAAATATAATGGACCAATACTTAAGAGAGCAAGAACACTTGGTGTTGCTCCACAAGTAGTTGGAATAGATAAAAAATCAAATAGAAATCCTAAACAAAGATCAGGTAAATTAAGTGAATATGGTCTTCAATTACAAGAAAAACAAAAAGCGAAATTTATTTATGGTGTTTTAGAAAAACAATTTAGAAGAGTATATAAAGACGCTGAAAAATTACACGGTATTACAGGTGAAAATTTACTACAATTATTAGAATTAAGATTAGATAATGTTGTATATAGAATGGGTTTTGCAAAAACTAGAAATGAAGCAAAACAATTAATATCTCATGGACATTTCTTAGTTAATGGTAAGAAAGTAGATATTCCTTCATATAGAGTTTCTCAAGGTGATGTAATATCTGTTAAAGAAAAATCTAGAAATAATGGAGTTTTCAAATACACTGAAGATAAAGTATGGAACCAAGCAAAATGGGTAAGTGTAGATGTTGAAAAACTTGAAGGTAAAGTAGATTCATTACCTCAAAGAGAAGATATAGATTTTGAAATAAATGAACAATTAATAGTTGAGTTGTATTCAAAATAATAGTTTAAAGCACAGGAGGTAATCCGTGATAGAAAAGCTAAATACTAAAATTGAAATATTAGACATTGATGAAAAAAACAATAGAGGAAGTTTCGTAATTTCACCACTAGAAAGAGGTTATGGAACTACTCTTGGTAACAGTATGAGAAGAGTACTTCTATCATCTCTACCAGGTAGTGCAATATCAAGTATTAAATTTGATGAAGGGGTATTACATGAATTCTCAACTGTTAAAGGTGTGATTGAAGATGTACCTGAAATTATATTAAATATTAAAGGCATAGCAATAAAAAAACTATCAGATAGTGAAGGTCCTATTAATCTAAGATTAGATGTAGAAGGTCCTAAAATTGTTACTGCTGGAGATATTGTAGGTGATGCTGAATTAGAAATTGTAAACAAAGATCACTATATAGCTACTGTAAATGATGAAGGTTCAATACATATGGATCTTCAAGTTTCAGATGGTACAGGATATTCAACAGCAGATCAACACAAGCCTGAAGAATTACAAATTGGTGAAATATCCATTGATTCATCATTTACTCCAGTGGGTAAGGTAAACTTTATTGTTGAAAAAACAAGAGTAGGTCAAACAATTGACTATGATAAACTAACACTTGAAGTAGAAACAAATGGAACAATCACTCCACAAGAAGCTGTATCTGATGGAGCACAAATTTTAATTAATTATCTAAATTTCTTTACTGAATTACCAAATATAGAACAAGAACAAGTAGAAGAAGTTGAAGATGAAGAAGAAATAGATGATAATGAACAAGTATTATCATTAACACTTGAAGAATTAGATTTAAGCCTTAGAGCGTTTAATTGCTTGAAGAGAGCTGGAATCAATACTGTAGGTGAAATTATAGAAGTTCCAGAAGATGAATTAGTTAAAATCAAGAATTTTGGTAAAAAATCATTCCTTGAAGTTAAAGAAAAAATTGAAGGCTTAGGTTTAGAATTAAAATAAAAGTATTAACGAGGAGGCAGTATGTCAAGTTTAAGAAAATTAGGAAGAAGAACTGACCATCGTAATGCAATGTTAAGAAATCTTGTTCAATCAGTATTAGAAAATGGAAGAATTCAAACATCAGTAACTAGAGCTAAAGAAGCTCAAAGATTAACTGATAAAATGATTACATTAGCTAAAAAAGGTGACTTACATTCAAGACGTCAGGCTCTAGCTTTCATCTATGACACAGAAGTTGTAGAGAAATTATTTGACGAATATGGTCCACAATATAAAGATAGAAACGGTGGATATACAAGAGTATTAAGAGTAGGACCTAGAAGAGGCGATGCCACAGAAATGGCAATATTAGAATTAGTATAGTATTTAATTAGGACAGAGCTTTGCCTGTCCTTTTAATATTTTAAATGTTTTATAATATTTGATATAATAGTATAAAATTATAAAAAAATAAGGGAGCTAAAATGAGTAAAACTGTGAAAAAAATTATAATTGGAGTGGTAGTAGTTATTGCTGCTATTTATCTAGTTGGCGCTTTTTATTTTTCTAGTATTACATATCCAAATACAACAGTAAATGGAAATCACAAGGGAATGAAATCTTTTAGTGAAGTATTTTTACCTGAAGATGATGAATTTGTTGTAAATATTAAAGGTAGAGATAATAAAAATCTTGAAATTAATTCTAAAGATATAGATTATAAATTGACTATTAGTGGAAAACCTACTATAGACCAAAATAATTGGTTATGGCCGGTAGAAATACTTCAAAAGCATGATTATGATATTGAATATAATAGCACTATTAATGAAATAAAATTATCAAATATAATTAATAATTCGGAATTATTACAAAATCAAGTTGAACCTAAAAACGCTGAAATTCAAACTAAAGATGGTAAAGCAACTTTAGTAGAAGAAGTTTTAGGATCTAAGATAGATGTAGAAAAATTAAAACAAAGAATTGATACTGCTATTAAAAATAGAGAAGAAGAAGTTGAACTTGATGATGAATATATTAAACCTCAGATATTAAAAGATGATCCAAAACTTGTTTCAGAATATAAAACTTTGAAAAAGTTCGAAGAACAAAAGATTGTTTTTGATTTTGTTGATAGACAATACGAGCTAACAGGGCAAGAATTAATGGATTTATATGATAATACTGACAAAGGTTTTGTTTTAAATGAAGATAGAGCATATAACTATGTATATGATATTGCAAGTGAAACAAACACATATAGCAAACCACATAGATTCAATGCTACAGGATTAGGAGAAATCACTGTTCCTGGTGGAATATATGGTTGGCAAATGGATATAGATAGTACTTTTGAAAATCTAAAGAAAATGCTAACTGAAGGAAAAGGCGGAGATATTGAAATTGAATATCTAAGGGAAGCAAATCATCGTGAAACTAATGATATTGGTGGAACTTATATTGAAATAGACTTATCTAGACAAACTATGTGGTTATACAATGACTATGAATTAGTTATTTCAACACCTATAGTATCAGGAGATGCTAGAGAAATAACATCAGCAACACCTACAGGTGTAAATATGGTTTGGACTAAAGATACTGACAGAGATCTTAAAGGAACATATGAAATTTCCGGTGGAAGTTATACCTATCCAGTTAAATATTGGATGCCAGTGGGTTGGACAAATTCGGGAATACACGATAACTGGAATAGAACAGAATTTGGTGGAGAAATTTATAAATCATGGGGTTCAAATACTTGTATCAATACACCACCTGAAGCTATGAAAGTTATTTTTGAAAATACTCCAATAGGTTCAGCAGTTGTTATATATGAATCAAGCACTAATTTATCTCCAACAGAATGGGAAAAACAAGATATGATAAGATCTGGTAAAACTAGATTGGAATATTAAAATGATAGAAATAAAGAATGTAAAATTTAAATATAATGAAGAAGAAGAGAAAAATGTATTAAATGACATTAATCTTACAATAAAAGATGGTGAGTTTGTTTCAATTCTAGGAAAGAATGGATCAGGAAAATCAACACTTGCTAAATTGATGAATGCACAGATTTTACCGAATGATGGTGATGTAATAATAGATGGATTAGATACAAAATCTACAGATGTATGGGAAATACGAAGAAGAGTAGGAATGGTATTTCAAAATCCAGATAATCAGATTGTAGCAACTGTTGTAGAAGAAGATGTGGCATTTGGACCAGAAAATTTAGGAATACCTAATCCAGAACTTAGAGAAAGAGTTGATAAAGCACTTGAAACTGTGGGCATGTTTTCGTATAGAAAACATGCTCCTCATATGTTATCAGGTGGTCAAAAACAAAGAGTAGCAATTGCAGGAGTTCTAGCTATGAATCCTGAAATTATTGTTTTTGATGAACCAACAGCTATGCTTGATCCTAATGGTCGTAAAGAAGTTATGGAACATGCTATTAAATTAAATAAAGAACAAAATAAAACAATTATTAATATAACTCATTATATGAATGAGGCGGTACTATCAGATAGAGTAGTAGTTATTGATGAAGGGAAAATTGTTTTAGATGGCACTCCTAAAGAAGTGTTTTCTAAAGTAGATTTAATAAAACAATTTGGCCTAGATGTACCCCAAGTTACAGAACTTGCATATTTACTAAAATCAAATGGAGTAAATATTTCAAATGATATATTGAGTATTGAGGAGTTAGTAGACGCGTTATGAGTATAAAACTTGAGAATGTCAATTTTGATTATGGTAATGGCGATGATATGACGCTGAAAAATATAAATTTACAAATTAATAAAAATGAATTTATTGGTATAATCGGACACACAGGCTCTGGTAAATCAACATTAGTTCAATTATTTAATGGTCTATTATATTCTTCAAGTGGAAAAGTTACAGTAGATGGCCAACTAGTATCAGAAGAAACAAAGTCAGAATTAAAGAAAATTAGACAAAAAGTTGGATTAGTTTTTCAATATCCAGAATATCAATTATTTGAAGAAACTATAGCTTTAGATATAGCATTTGGGCCTAAAAATTTAGAACTAAGTGAAGAAGAAGTAGAAAAAAGAGTAAAAGAGTCTATGCAATTAGTAGGACTAGATTATGAAAAATTCAAGGATGAATCTCCTTTTGAATTATCTGGTGGACAAAAAAGAAGGGTTGCTATAGCTTCAATATTAGCGATGAAACCAAAGTATCTAATTCTTGATGAACCAACAGCAGGACTTGATCCAAAAGGTAGAGATGAGATACTAGGAGAGCTAAGAAAAATATATGAATCAAATGAAGATATAACTGTAATCATAGTTTCTCACTCCATGGAAGATATTGCGAATTTAGCTGATAGAGTTATTGTTATGAATGACGGTGAGGTATTTGCTGATGACATTCCTGAAAATATCTATAGAAGAGAAAAGGAATTAGAAAGCATCGGACTTGATATACCTCAAATTACAAAAGCTACAAGATTACTTGAAGAAAAAGGATATAAATTTGATAAGGTGATTTTAACAGTTGAAGAAGCATACAATCAAATTATGAGACAAATAGGAGGTAAGCATGAATAATATGCCACTTGGACAATATGTTCCAGGAAATACATTAATTCATAGATTAGATCCTAGAGTCAAACTTATTTTAGTAATATTTTACATGATTACATTATTCATGATAGATAATTTATTACTGTATATTCCACTTTTTATATTTGTGTATTTGGTTGTTAAATTAGCTAATCTAAGTTTTCTAAATATATTAAAATCACTAAAGTCTATAATATTTATATTGCTATTTACTACAGTAATTCATATATTTTCTACACCAGGTAGAGAAGTAGCAAGTATTTGGAAATTAACTATAACATATGAAGGTATACAAAGAGCTTTATATATAGGTATAAGGCTAATAATGCTCGTTATAGGGACTTCTTATCTAACTTTAACTACAAGTACTACAAAACTTACTGATGGTTTAGAAGAGATTATGAGCCCATTAAAAGTGATTGGATTTCCCGCTCATGAACTAGCCATGATGATTTCAATAGCTTTGAGATTTATACCTACATTATTTGATGAGGCAAATAAAATACGTAAGGCACAATTGGCCCGTGGTGCAGAATTTGATTCTGGAAATGTTCTAAAAAAAGCGAAGGCCATGATACCGCTTTTAGTTCCTTTATTTATAAATTCATTTAGAAGAGCATCAGAACTTGCAACAGCAATGGAAGCTAGAGGATATAAGGGATCAGAGGGTAGAACAAGATTAAATCCTCTGGTTATGAATAGAGTAGATTGGTTAGTTTTAATTGGGACTATAATTCTATTTATTGCTCTAATAGTAATAGGGAAAATAATATGAGGAATATTTTGATTAATATTTCATATGATGGAAGTGAGTTTTATGGATTTCAAAGACAACCTGATAAAAGAACAGTTCAAGGTGAAATAGAAAGAGCCATAAAGGAAGTCACTGGAAAGACGGTAAATTTAATACCTTGCGGTCGTACAGATGCTGGAGTGCATGCAAAAGAGCATATATCCAATTTTTTTATAGAATCTGATTTACCAGGGATTTCTTTTAAATACCATTTAAGAAGACATCTTCCAAAAGATATTGAAATTATTGAGACAAAAGATGTAGATATGGAATTTCATGCAAGATTTGATGCTAAATCAAAGATTTATAGATATATTGTTTCAAATGGTAAGTATGAATATCCATATTATAGAAAATATAAAACATATATATCAAAGGATTTAGATTTAGAAAAAATGAAGCTTGCTTCCAAAAAATTGCTAGGAAAACACGATTTTACTGCATTTATGAAATGGGGAGAAGATAAAAATCCAATAAGAAAAATAGATGAAATAAATATATATAGAGAAAATGAAGATATTTGTTTTGAATATATAGCAGAGAGCTTTTTACACAATCAAATTCGTATAATGACAGGTTTATTAATCGATATAGGAAGAGGTTTTAGAGAAATTTCATATATAGATGAAATATTTGATAATAAAGTTGAAAGAGCTGCTAAAACATATGGTCCTGAAGGACTATATTTGATTAAAGTAAACTACTAGAATATTTGACAAAGACTTATATAAAAGGTATAATATTTGAGTATCTAAAAAAGGATCCAAATTCTTTTTAGATATCTACGATACCAAATTCGCAGCGTCGATGTGCGAAAAAGAAATCGTCGAAGAAACAAAATCCGCAACCTCAAATGCGGGTTCCAAATATTTGAGGCTAGATATAAAGAAAGAATTAGGAGGAAAAATGAGCACATTTTTAGCAAAACATAGTGAAGTTGAGCGTAAATGGTACCTTGTAGATGCTACAGACTTAGTATTAGGTGATGTAGCAACAAAAGTAGCTTCTATTTTAAGAGGTAAACATAAACCAATTTACACTCCACACGTAGATACTGGTGATTATGTAGTAATCATCAATGCAGACAAAATCAGAGTAACAGGTAATAAAGCAGAACAAAAGCTTTACAAACATTATACAGGTTACGCAGGTGGTTTAAGAGAAATCCCTTATAAAGAAGTATTGGCAAAAAATCCTGAAAGAATTTTAGAACATGCAATTAAGGGTATGTTACCAAAAAATTCATTAGGAAGACAAATGTTTAAGAAACTAAAGGTTTATGCTGGACCAGAACACGTACATGGTGGACAAAATCCAGAACCATTAGAAATTTAAGGGAGGATAAATGAGTAATCAATTTTACGGTACAGGCAGAAGAAAATCTGCAGTAGCAAGAGTTAGACTATTACCAGGACAAGGTACATTTACAATTAATGGTAAAGATATCGAAGAATACTTTGGTTATGAAACATTAAAAGAATTAGCAAAATCTCCTTTACAATTAACAGAAAAATTAGGTCAATATGATGTAAAAGTTAATGTTAAAGGTGGTGGATTTACTGGTCAAGCTGGTGCAATCAGACATGGTGTTGCTAGAGCTTTACTAGAAGCTGATGAAGAATTAAAACCTGTATTGAAGAGAGCTGGATTCTTAACAAGAGATTCAAGAAAGAAAGAAAGAAAGAAACCAGGTTTCAAAAAGGCGAGAAAATCTTCACAATTTTCAAAGAGATAATTTTATACATTTTTCAAACCGTTGGAATGGCTTTATTCCAACGGTTTTTGTATGCATATAGTACTCACAAATGCCCATAATTTTCATTAATAGGTTACAAATAGGCCACACATAGGTTACAAATATCAATAGTCAATCAAGGAAATATTTTTGTGTAGATCTTTAATATCTGCATGGGTATATACGTCTTCCGTTATATCTTTTGCAGCATGACCAAGTATTTGCCTTATGGCAATTTTATCAGCTCCATTTACATGTAAAGTAGTTGCTACAGTATGCCTTGTATCGTGTGGGGTATGCTTCATATTTAGGTCATTCATTAGTCTATCAAACCTTTCTCTTTTGAAGTTGCTATATTTGTATCTTTCACCTAGTCTATTTCTAAATAAATATTTTTCTTTTGGATTATATCTTTTTTTTATGAAGTCAAATATTTTATCATGGATTGGGACAATTCTATTTATAGAAGCCTTAGTTTTATTGCCTCCTCTTAAATATCTATCTTCAAGATTTACATTTACAGTTTCAATGTTTAGCAATTCATTTATTCTAAATCCTGTATATAAAAGTATAAGTGTTATATCTAGATCCATATAATTATCGAGATTATCCCATAGAGTTTTTATTTCTAATTTACTAAATACTTTGTCTTCAGTTTTCAAATCTGCCTTTGTATTAATTAGTTTCGCTTTATTTGTGATTTTCTTAAGGTTTGGGATATCGTCTGAAAAGTAAGTATATAGCTGATTGAATAGGACAATTATTTTACGCTTAATGCCATGACCAATTTCTTCATCATCTAAGATTATTTGTAAATCATTAGTAGTAATATCAACTAGATTATATTTGTGCAATCTTTGAATATTATTAAATGCTGCTTCATATCCAGCAATGGAGCTTTTGCTTATATCTCTAAATTTCCACTTCTTGTATTTTTCGTATGCTTCTTCTAGCGTTAGATTTGCAGTATCTATATCATATGGATTGGTATTGTATTCTGATAAAGCATTTAAAGCGTCAGCGTATTTTTCATAATATCCAATATATTTTCTTATCTGTTTGCCACATGGAGTATAACCAACGGTAACTCTTGCAGCATATTTCTTTCTTCTTCTACCAGGTAAAGTAACTATATTACCAAATCCATTAGGTAGTCTAAGTTTTTTAGCCATAAAAAATACTCCTTTCTTGTATGTCAAGTGGAGTATATGCTATAATTTTAATGTGAAAAGGGTATAGCAATATACTCTTATTCAATCCCTTACCAGGTGAGAGCGGTAGGGGATTTTTTTTATTTTAAATATTTTTCAATCCTATCAAATATTGTGAGTGGTATTTCACTAATTTTTAGGTATTCATTAATATAAAGATAATCAAGGCTGTTATTTGTAGGTTTAAAATAGTTATCAATTTTTTCTAAGAAATCTTTGTGTACAGTTTTATCCTTAGTAAGTAAAAGTATTGAGATAATCATTGAATATATATTATTATCATCTCCATTATAATTATCTACAAAGATATTAAGAGGGGTCTTCTTAACTAAATTAATATCTAATTTATAATTTCCAGATTTATATTTAATAAATTGCAGATTATGAGCGATTGTATTTCTAAATTTTCTAACTAATTGTAATGAATTAATAAAGCAATTTTGAAGAGATTGTACTTGTTTTGCGTCTTTTATATTTATAGAATTATATAAATCAGGACAAATTAACTTTATTACGTCTAATTTATTTTCAGGTTTTAAATATGAATATAAGTCAATGGCATGATTGAATGTAATATTTTTAAATAATATCCATGCAGGAATATGATCTTTTGTTAAAATATAATGTAATGTGGGTTGGTCAACTTTTTTTCTTGGATTTTCATAGTGCTTTTTATATGTATATTTTATTTTTGAAATTAGATTTTTAAAATTGTCCTTAGCACCTTTTCCTCTCATTTTCCTAAAATTATTAATGCTCAAATATTTATCTTGATAAATTCCGAAATTTTCAGAAATAACATAACTTAAACATGTCTTAAAACTTGTTTCTATAAAAATACTTTGTAAAAAGAGAATATTTTGAAATCCATGATCAAAATTATAAAAAGCGTTTAAAAATTCTAAAGAATATTTTTTTTGATAATCTTCATTAATATCAAAACATCCCTTATATCCGTTAATTAATTCATAATAACTTGCTGATGATAAAATAATTTTAGCTCTATCAACGTCGTCTACTATTAAATTTCTTGATTTTAGTATTTGGATTTGTTCATCATATGTCTTAAAGTTTTTAATTTGTTCATTCATTTATTATCTCCAACTAAAAAAGGCACTCCTTAAGTAGAGTGCCTTTTTTAGTGCCATCAAGGAATAATTCCTCGCGCTGTTCTTCATCTACTTAGATTATAAAATATATTAAATTATTTGTCAATATTAATTATTTTTACTGTATCTCCAAGATGTATAGTTTCATCCATTTCCTTAAATTTTTCAATTAATGGAGTTATTTCATTTTCTTTAACATTAAGTTCTGATTCAATTCTAGAATTGCCTAGAAACTCAGAAAAAGCATTTGTCATAGAGCTTAAATCTCTAGTAAAAGGACTAGGCTTCATAATAAATTTTTTACACTCAGAAAAATTTTCAAACACTTTATCTATTTCTAGTTCATCTTTTACAAAATCATAGGTTCCATAATGATAATCATTGAATTCAATATCATCTCCAGTTATTACAATTCTAACTCTTTGTCGTTTTTTAGCGCCTTGTTTGAAACCATAATTTATTAATATCGAAGATTTAGATAATATTTTGATTACTTTATATTCTTCATTGAGCAACATACCTATTTACCTCCAAAATATTAAATATATTTGTCTTATTATTTGCTATAGCAATAACTTTCATTTTTTACCTCTTTTTCTTTACTTCCACTTGTTTACAATTATCCAACAGATTCTTATATCTTCCATCTACTCCCCGACAACATATTTAACTATTTCTAATTTGATACACACCTACCATTTCACCAAGTATCATTACATCTTCATTGTTAGTTAAGACAATAGGTTGATAATCTTGATTACAAGGTTGTAGAATAATTGCATTATCAGTTTTAACAATCTTTTTAAGTGTTGCTTCATTATCTATAAGGACTGCAGCAATTTTTCCGTTATCAACATCGCTAACCTTTTTTAAGAATACCAGGTCATTGTCGTAAATTTCAGCTTCAATCATTGAATCGCCTTTAGCTTTTACTATGAAGTCAGCTTTTATACTTGTATCTGCAACAAAGTATCCATCAAAGTTTTCATAAACCCATATAGGTTCGCCACAGGCTATGGTGCCTAGGATAGGTATTTTCTTAGCTAAGCTATCAGTTATATCAATAACATTATTAGGTTTTACCATTGGTACATCATATCCCATCAACCAAGGTTCAGAAACACCTAAAGCTAGAGCAAGGATTGTTAGCTTTTCTTGCGATGGTTCAACTTTACCTGATACATATTGACTTAAATCATTTCTCGCTAATCTTATATTATATTTTTTAGAATATGGTTCAGCTTTCCTTAATATATCAACTTGTCTTAGGTTTCTATCGTTCATTATTTCTTTTAATCTCATAGAAGTATTAGTTCTCATAGCATCTCCTACTTTAATATTTCCTTACTTATATATTTAATATTATAATACTATGTTTTGAATATATGTTCAAGTATTTTGAAGATAAATTTATAAAAAGGTAAGAAAAGTTCATTATTTTTGAATAAAAGTGTTGACAAGGTAAAAAAGTTTTGATACTATATAAATGGTTCAAATAAATTGAACAGAAAGGGGGATATTTTGTATAACTTAAATAAGCTAAAAGGAAGAATAATTGAAAAGTTTGGCACTCAAGGAAATTTTGCAAAAGCAATGGGAATGTCTGAACGAACAGTAAGCTTAAAGCTTGACAATCAAGTTGACTGGAAACAATCTGAAATAGTTAAAGCTTGTGAATTATTAAAGATTCCAAAAGAAGAAATAGCAGATTATTTTTTTACACTAAAAGTTCAATAAGATTGAACAAAAGGAGACAATATGAATAAGCAAGATGTAATAGATTACCTAAACTTTAGAAAAAAATTCACTAAATGGGATTGGGCACAATTGAATCATTCAGTAATGTTTAGAGAAAATGAAAGAGCCGACCAAATAAAATTGGACGACTCGGACATTGAAATTATTTTAGAAAGACTTAAATCTAGTAAGTCACTATCTGAATAAAAACTGGGTTTATGCGATAATTCTTTCCTTGATATTCAATATTGACATAATCGAGATATTCATAATTATTATACATATCTCTTTTATATGGAGAAAAGACTTCTGGATTTTCTTTAAGCCATTGATCAGCAGAAACTCTATCTTCACCAATTTTGACAGTATCATCAGTTGAAAGATTTACCCATTCACCAATTAAACAAGCATAAACATATTTCATAAAATAACCCCCTTTCGATAATACTTGGTGATTAACACCTAAGTAAAGTATATCAAAGGAGTAACTAAAAAAGGAGAAGATATGAACGAATTAATACTAAGTGAAGATTCAACAATAGAACTAAATATAAAAGTGAATGGAAAAAGTAAAAAAGACTTATGTAGAGCTTTAAGCGTTTTACAAGAAAAAATCGAAAATACAGAAAAAGAAATAATCGAAATAAATACTGCTGGGAACATGCTGATTATAGGGGCGGAAACTGAAACTTACTTTATACCTTTATGGCTTAAATAAAAAAAGACTATGAAAAACATAGCCTTAATTTCTTAGATTATTCAAAATCTAAAAAAACAACATCATATTTAGCATTAATGTAGAAAGGAGTGAGAATGGGAAACTTTTTAGAATTACAAGGCTTTGATAGCTTGCAGGAAGAAAGACATATGGTGAATAAAGACCTAAGTGTAAGGCTTGTTACAACAATGACAACATATCCAGTAGCACATAAAGAACTAAAAAAGGCATTTGACGAATTAAAAAAAGCCCTTGAAGCTAGAAAAATAAACTTACAAGAGCTTGATTATTTAGAAAATGTAGTTAATAAGCTATTACTAACAACAGTGGTTATCAAGTGCGATGAAAGATATGAAAAAGAATAAAATCATTTATTTATAACATTAAATGCAATATATCCATTACCGATTTCTTGTGCTGTAAGTTTAGTATTTGGGCCGCTATAAACTTCTTTAACAATTCTATCAGGTGTATTAATTAAAGCTTCTTTGATTTTAGATTTAGAGTCTTCAATATCTTCAACATCGAAGCTATATGTAAAAACTCTAATGCCTGATATATCAAAAGGAATTGTATTTTTATCATTGTTAGATTTAATGATTATTGTAGGTAAGTTTGACCTGATTCTATAACCTAATTCGTAAAAAACATTTGGGTTTAGATTAGTGATATCCACTATACAATATTTTGATTGGTCAAGATGTTGATGTATATCATCAGTAATCTTTGTCCCTTGATTTATTTTATCAACTCTAATTAGATTGATTTTTAAGTCGTCGCAAATAGGTTGAAGAATTAAACGCATAAGCTTATCAGAACGTATTCTATCTGGAGAGTTGGAGCTCCCAATAGGACAAACTAAAAAACAGGTTTTCATATAAAACTCCTTTCAAAAATATTTCCATAACCTATGTGGATAACTTTGAAATCAAACCAAATGTTGATAACTTTAAGGCGGAAATCAATATATAGTACAGAAAACAAAACTAAACGCAACATATAGTTGTGGATAACTTTATTATATAAGGAGAGAAAAAATATGTCAATAGTACAAAATGTGGATAAGTTAAAAATGTTAAGAGAAAAATCAGGGTTAAGTCAAGCTAAATTAGCTAAGTATGTAAATATAAGTGAAGCAAGATATCAAAACTATGAAAAAGGAAGAAGAAACATGCCGATTAAATTAGCAAGAAGTATGGCAGATATATTTGATGTTAACTGGTGGGAATTATATGAAGAGTAGGAGGGAATAATGGAAGAAATAATTATCTCTACAATAACAAGTATCATAACTAGATTCGTGATAATTAAATTCCATATGAGAAAAATAACTGATTATCATGTAAAAAGAAAGAAAATTGAAGAAAAAGAATTTCAAGAGTTGCTTGAGAATATTAAAGAAACAACTCTTGAAATCGTGAAAAAAATGTTAGAGACAAACTTTTAATAAATAGAAAGGAGGGGAAGAGATGAGTAAAGTAATAAAACGAACTGAAATAAAAATTAAAGTATCAGATGTCAATAAATTAGAGGAGATATTAAAAAAGATAGATAAATTAGAAAAAGAGCACACACTGTCATGTACTCTTTTAATAGAAATAGATCCTAATATCTTACTTGCTGAGTAGATGGGTTATCTGAAGATAATTCATCAGCCAAAGTCAATATAAAATTAGCGATATCTTTAGCGGTATCTTCTGGATTAGCGTGATGATTAAATAAGTCATTTTCTAATGCTAATTTACCTAATTCTGAAGCTAAACGCAATGAAGATTCTTTGTTAAATTTTATATTTTTCATAATATCACCTCCTTATAATTATTTGGTACTGCAATACCATAATTTAATTATATCAGGAGATAAACAAAATTATATAGAAAGGAGAACACGATGAAAGAATTTCTCACAGTCACTACAAAAGAAGCAGCTAAGCTACTTAACATATCAGAGCAAGGGTTAAGATTTGCACTTCAACAAGGCGTATTTCCTTTTGGAGTCGCAGTTAAACATAAACAAAATTATGAATACTACATTTACAAAGTAAGACTAGAAAAGTACTTAAAGGGGGAATTATGAGAAGAAGAAAAAGACGTAGAAGTTTAATTGAAAGAATGCATCCAACTTTACAAATATTATCAATATTAATCGGTGGATTTGCATTTGTAGGTTGGAGTATGGCTGGTATTTGGTTTTTATATTTAATCATGATGTAAGGGGAATAAATGAGCGACAACAAAAATCAAGAAACATTAATTATTAAAAAAGTAAAAACATATGGATCTGGAGAACAAGTATTTAGACTACCTTCTGAACTTGCAAAAGAAGTCATTGAGATAGCTGAAAGCACACATAAAACCAATAAAGAAGTACTGTCTGAATTGGTTTCATGGGCTTTAGAAAGATGCGAAATTCAATAATAAAAAAAAGAGCTGTCAAAGAGTATTTGACAACTCATGGTTAGTAAAATTCCACTCTTACTAACCTAATTATATCAGAAATTAGGAGGAATACAAATGAGAAATTATGAAAGAGATTATGATAATTGGCTTTTTAAACCTTATGACTATCAAGAAGAAGATGAAGAGATGGAAGAATATGACGATTCAGATGATAGATACGAATACGAAAGGGATAAAGAGTTATGGTAGAAAAAATTGATACAAGACAAATGAGTCATGATGAATGGTTAAGTACAAGAAGCAAATATATAGGTGGATCAGATGCTGGAGCTATAGCAGGTCTTAATCCTTGGAAAAGCTTATTAAGTATATATTTAGAAAAAACTGGACAAAAAGAATTAGTTTCTAAAGATAATGAACGAATGAGAATAGGAAGAGACTTAGAAGATTATGTTGCTAAACGATTTGAAGAAGCTACAGGTAAAAAAGTAAGAAGAAATAATTTTATGATGATAAAAGAAGATTTTATGTCAGCAAATGTTGACAGAGAAGTTGTTGGAGAAAATGCAGTTTTAGAATGTAAAACTACTAATTCGTATGCTAAAGATGACTGGGAAGAAGATAGCATTCCAGTGCATTATGAATTGCAATGTCATCACTACATGATGGTAGGAGGATATGACAAAGCATATATTGCAGTTTTAATTGGAAATGAAAAATTTGTATATAAAGAGATCCCAAGAGATGAAGATGTAATTAAAATGCTTTATGAATTAGAAAAGAATTTCTGGACTGAAAATGTATTAAAAAAACAATTACCAGAAGCTGATGGAAGCGACTCATACTCTGAAGAGTTAAGGCAAAAATATAAAGGCGGAATTGAAGATTCTATAGATCTTTTAATTGATGAAGAAAGACTTACAAGATTAGAAGAATTAAAGAAAATGGAGAAAGAAATAAAGTCTCAAATTAAAAAGATAGAACAAGAAATTCAAGTAGAAATGGGAGACTATGAAGTAGCTACTACAGATTCATATAAGTTTACCTGGAAAACTCAAACTAGAACGTCAATTGATACTAAAAAGCTAAGAGAAGAAAATCCAAATATATATGATAAATACTTAAAAATAAGCACATTTAGAACATTTAGAACCAATAAAATTAAATAATAAAGGAGCTTAAAATGGCACAAGCAAAAGAATTATTAGAAAACAAAACAAATAATACAGTTAAAAAGTCTGAAAAACAAACAATGGAAAATTTACTAACCTTAATGGCTGATGAGATAAAAAAAGCACTTCCTGAAAATGTAAAATCTGAAAGGTTTAGAAGAATAGCTTTAACTGCATTTAATGGTAATAAAGATTTACAACAATGTGAACCTACATCATTTTTAGCAGCAATGATGCAATCTGCACAATTAGGACTTGAACCTAACACACCATTAGGACAAGCTTATTTAATACCTTATAACAATAGCAAGAAAAATATTAAGGAAGTTCAATTCCAAGTTGGTTATAAGGGAATGCTAGATCTTGCTCATAGGACTAATCAATACAAAAACATTCAAGCAAATATAGTTTATGAAAAAGATGAATTTGATATTGAATATGGATTAAACCCTAAGCTAAAACATATCCCAAACATGAAAGAAGATAGAGGACAAGCTATTGGATATTATGCAGTTTATAACCTAATAAATGGCGGACAAGGTTTTGAATATATGACAAGAGCAGAAGTTGAAAAACATGCTCAAAAGTTTTCTAAAACATATAGAAATGGTCCATGGCAAACTGATTTTGATGAAATGGCAAAGAAAACTGTACTTAAAAAGGTGTTGAAATATGCTCCAATGAGTACTGAGTTACAAGAAGCAACTGCTATAGATGAAAGAGTTGTGAATGAAGAAAATATCAAAAGTAAAAATGAAGATAAATTTGTCGATGTAGATTGGTCTTATGTTGATGATGTTGAAGAAGATGTTATTGAGTAGGAGCTAATATGAAAATAGAATATGAGATTTCAAAAGAATTTATTGAAAATTTAAAATCAAAAATCGAAAGCGGAAAGTTAGGAATAACATATTGTCACGGAGAGTATTTTGGTTTTGGGGAAGATTTAGAAGAGTTAGAACAGAAAATCATTGTAAAATTGCTTGAAAACGAAATCGACAGTAGGGAGTAAGAATGAATACAGATGGAATGGGGCATATCAGTCTCAATAGAGAGATAAGAGACCATCCTATTTGGAAAGCTGAACCCTTTAGTAAAGGACAAGCTTGGACAGACTTATTAATGCTTGCCAACTGGAAAGATAATTATGTCTTCGTAAAAAATAAAAACATTTTAGTTAAGAGAGGGCAAAGACTAACTAATGAAGATTTTTTATCAAAAGAGTGGAAATGGTCAAGAGGGAAGGTTCGAAGATTTTTAGAATATCTCGAAAACGATACAATGATTGAGACAACAAAAAGTACAATATATGGAACAATGATAACCATTGTAAATTACGACAAATGGCAAGGTGGCCGAACAACAAATAGTACAACAAACGATACAACAGACGGTACAACTGACGGACAGCAGACGGACAGCAGACGGTACAAGAACAATAAAGATAATAAAGATAATAAAGATAATAAAGATAATAAGAGTACTCATAGCACTCAATTCGATTATGTCATTTCTGAATGGAATAACCTGGATAAAAATATACCTAAGATTCAAAACATTAATTCAGGAACTGAAAGATATAAGTTATTAAAAGCTAGAGAAAATGAGTATGGAAAAGAAAACATAGTAAAAGCCATTAGAAATATAAATAATTCTAGTTTCTTAAAAGGCTATGAGAAATCTTGGAAGATTACATTCGATTGGTTTATAAAGCCTAATAACTTTATCAAGGTGCTAGAGGGGAATTATGATGATTCAAAAAATCATAATCATATAAATTTACACAGTAAAGATAAAAGAGATGATGTAAAAGAAAAAGAAGCGTTCGTTCAAATGAAACTAAACCAGAAGTTACCGATAAAAATTAAAAACAAGGAGAAATAGAAAAATGAAAGATCTAAAAGATTTAAGAGATTTGGTTGGATATGTTTTATTAAACTATCCAAGTACTCGAGATAAAGACGAATTATTGTATCTAGAGATATTAAGGTTAAAAGGATATGAGATGAATGCTGATACTTTTTTGAATTATAAAGATTATAACCTTCCTTCATTTTCTTCAATATCTAGAGAAAGAAGAAGAGTGCAAGAAGATGAAAGGCTTAGCAAGCATATTGTTGACTGGAAACTTCAATCAACAAAAGCAGTAGAAAAATTTAGAAGAGAATTAGAAAAACAGTATAGAAATTATTATAGGGATTAGGAGATAGGAATTGAAAAGATATTTAGACAAAGACGAAGTTCAAGAAACTATAATCAATAATTTCAAATCAGTAAGTGATTTCTGCAGATTTATAAATATATCAAGATCTCATTTTGATGGAATGATGAAAAAAAACATATCATGTGGTAAAAAGACATTGAAGAAATTAGAGAAGTTAAAAGATGTATATATAGATGACGTAGAACAGTTATTAGAACCTTTGCCAATATTGATTGGTGATGAAAAGTTTCAAGAAATAGTCATTACTGATACTCACGATAATTTAATAGCATCTATATCCTATCCAAAGACAATAGTAAACAATGATTATAAAATTGAGTACATCCCACTAGATCTAACCTAAATTATTTTTATTAGACTTATCAGGATTTGATACAGGAGTTTTAACACCATTTATAATCCTAATATGATAGTTATTATAGTTTCCAGCTTCAATTGCTTTTACAAAGGTTTTTCTATTCATGTATCTATTTGAGGTTGTGTCCTTAAAGTTTAAGTTTCTTCCAGACTTAGTTTCTCTAGTTACCTTAACTTTTCCCATATAACCTCCTTTCCTGGTTAGAAGTTTATCTTAGGAGGATGTACTCATTATAAATTATATCAAATTTGACTAAAAAATAAATATATATAGTACAGAGTGTAAAAAGAAACACAACATATAGTGTAAAAAGGAGAGTAAAATATGGCAAACATAGTAGCGCTTACTGGAAGGCTAACCAGAGATCCAGAGATAAGATATGTACAAACTAATGGTAATACAGCTGTAGTTAGATTTAATATAGCTGTAGATAAAAACCTATCAAGAGAAAAAAAACAAGAGATGGAATCTAGAAACCAACCAACTGCAGACTTTATAAACTGTGTTGCTTGGGGAAAACTTGGAGAAAATATTACTAAATATACAGGAAAAGGATTAAGAGTATTAGTAAATGGAAGAATACAAACAAGTTCTTATGAAAAAGATGGACAAAGAGTTTATATAACAGAAGTATTAGCTAATAATATTGAATTTATAGATTGGAAAGACAGTAATTTCCAAAATGGAAATAACTCAACCGTTGCAAATAATGCAACATTTGAAGAGCAACTAGACTATCCAGATGACTTTGACCCAACAGAAGATAGAGGTCGCATTCCATTTTAGGAGTGGTCATCATGGAACAAAGAAGGAATAATAAACAATTTAAGGAACATAATAATAGGCAAAAAG
Organism: Helcococcus sueciensis DSM 17243; assembly: GCF_000423145.1. GTDB lineage: Bacteria > Bacillota > Clostridia > Tissierellales > Peptoniphilaceae > Helcococcus > Helcococcus sueciensis. The sequence continues at coordinate 64,478 of NZ_AUHK01000002.1, forward strand.
CTAATAAATTAGCCGAATACATTACTGGAGATAATTTAAGAAAGTATTGTAGAGACAAGATAAATGAGTATGTAAAAGGAGCTATAAGTGTATTTGATGGAGCGGTGGGAAGTGGTCAATTAGAGCAATACCTTGATGCTAGGCACATTTACGGTGTTGATGTGCAGAATGAATCATTAGAAGCTCTTGCAGAAAATTACGATAATGTGACTACTTACCATATGAGCTTCTTTGAGTTTGATGAAGATATTGAAGCTGATGTAACTTTAATGAATCCGCCATTCTCGTTAGAGTATAAAAGTTTAAGTGAAAAAGAAAAAATAAATATAGCAATGGACTTTCCATGGAAGAAGTCTGGCAAACTTGACGATATATTTATACTTAAAGGGTTGAAATATTCTAAAAAATACGGATTCTTTATAATCTTCCCAGGAGTAGCATATAGAAAGACGGAGTTAAGATTTAGGCGAGAGGTAGGAAATAATCTTGTTGAGATAAACGAAATTAGAAATGCATTTGAAGATACAAATATAAGCGTTTTATTTCTTGTCATTGATAAAGAAAAAGAAATTGATGATGTAAAAAGTTCTATATTTGACTGTAAACTAAACAAATTAATTTATGAAGAGTCTATAAAAATTAATCCTGACAAATGGGATTACGCAAGAGAGCCTGTAGAGAAAGAAGTTGTTGACATAGATTTGGTTGAAAGGGAGCTAAATGAAATAGATATTAAAAATTTGGAAAATAAATTAGAAACAAGGTTATTTTTGTATGAAACTTTTGGTAAAGATAGTGGAACAGAAAATTTTATAAATGCGTTAATTGAAATAGCCGAAACATTTAAAAGGAGATATGAAAATGCAAGAAAAGCAAAGACACAAAGCACAGCAGATTAATAAAGTGAGAAAATATCATGATTTATGCAGACCTAAAGTAAAGGGGTGTCCATTTTGTGAAACACCAATAGTCACAAATGTTTCATATAACGGAGTAAGATTTTTTGAATGTGGTAATTGTGGATTAAAAGCAAGTTTTATGTGGAGCGACGAGACACAGTCTTTAGAAGATTGGAATAACCGAAGCTAAGACCATTATCAATGGAAAACTATGAGGAATTGAAGTAAGAAAGAAATTAAATAGAAATTCTTATGGATTTGAAGTTGATAAGAAATTCTACAACTTAGCAGTAAATGAAATGTTAAAGGAAGAAGACGAGCAACAAATAGATATGATTAACTATCTAAATTAAAGTTTAAAGGCTTTTACCTACCTAGGTGTATGATTATATGACTAAAGGGTAAAAGCCCTTAAATAAACTAAAATAGGTATAAAATAGGCGATTATAAATTAATAAAGGATATTAGGTTGAGATACAACAAATATAAAAATAAAAAATCTACATATGATGGAATAACATTTGATTCTAAAAAAGAAATGAATCGATATAGAGAACTAAAACTATTAGAAAAAGGTAAGGCTATAAAGAATCTAGAACTACAGCCTGAGTTTTTACTTATACCAACACTAAGATATGAAAATCAGAAAACTGATAGAAAAACAATTTATAAGGCTGATTTCAAATACGAGAATAAAAAAGGTCAAATAATAGTTGAAGATGTTAAAGGGTTTAAGACTGATGTATATCAAATTAAAAGAAAATTATTAATTCACAATATGAGAAGCGGACTATATGGCTATGAATTTGAGTTTAAGGAAGTGTAAAAAATGAACTATTGGGAATTTCCTAATAGTTCAACCAAAGGAGGACATATGAAGTATTTTCAACTTGCAGATAAATATATACGCATTACAACAGAGATCACTTACTTAGAAGATTTAATAAAAAGTGATAATGATTTGGCTCTTGTTAGACAACTTGAACAGCTAAGATTAGATCAAAAGGAAATTGCGTCTATGATAGATGAGTATAATGGAGTGAAAAATGACGGTAGAAGAAGTGAAGGTTTGGCTTAATAGAGCTTATAGAATAGATGAGGAAATCGAAAGAGAAAAAAAAGAATATATTAGACTTGATGATGTTAAAAATTCAGTTGGTGGTAGTAATCTAGACAAGCCGAACGTTCAAACTTCTGCTCCTAAAAGTGCTAATTTTGAAGATAGAGTAATAAGGCTTGATGAAATCCAACAAAGTATAAAAGATAGGATAGTTGAAAAAGAAGAAGTAAAAGAAGAAATAGCAAAAAGTATTGATATGCTTGATGATCATTTTCAAAGGAAAGTTATTATACTTAGACACTTTAATTACTATAAATGGAATAAGATTGAAAAATATATGCATTATTCTGAAAAACAATGCCGAAGAATTTATCAAAAAGCTATAGAAAACTTAGTAAAAATAATAGATGAAAAAGAGAAACGATTAAAAGATGTCCGATAATGTCCGATTGACCTATGATATTATAGTAGTGTGGAAGATTAAAGACTGAAAGAAAATTACAACATATAAGAAGAATAGATGTATAGACTAGAGTTTATCAGTCTTTTATTACTTCTATATCATATACTTTATAAGAGATTGCCCCTCCTGCAGTCTCTTTTTTAGTACATAGAAAGGAGCTGATGATATGACTAAATTGACAATAAAACAAAAAAAATTTGCTGATGAATATATCATCAGTGGTAATGCTACAGAAGCGGCTAAAAAAGCGGGATATAGTAAAAAAACGGCTTCTGTAATTGGAGCTGAAAACCTAATAAAACCTAATATAAAAAAATACATAGAAGATAGATTAAAAGAGATAGAAGCTTCTAAATTCTTAACGATGGAAGAAGCTTTACAGATTACTGCAAGTATTGCACGTGGAGAACCTAGAATAGTAAAAAAGACAATAGGATATGAAGGTGGAAATCCAGAAATATTAAATATTTTAGAATCACCAAATTATACAGATAGTCTAAAAGCACTAGAGCATTATTACAAAATAAATGGTAAATTTACTGAAAAGCAAGAGATTGATATTAAGCCTATTATCATATCAGGTGGTGACAAACTTGAAGACTAATAAAATTTATCTTCCTGAAATTGTAGGAAAGGGATATGCTACATTTTGGAATTATGATGGAAGATATAGAATTGTAAAAGGATCTAGAGCAAGCAAGAAGTCTACAACAACAGCTCTTAATTTAATTTATAGAATAATGGCATATCCTAACTCAAATGCTTTAGTTATAAGAAAAACTTATAGAACATTACAAGATAGTTGCTATGCTCAATTAAAATGGGCATGCAATAAATTAGGTGTAGAAGATTATTTTGATTTTAGACTTGCTCCATTAGAAATAATATATCGACCTACAGGACAAAAAATTCTATTTAGAGGATTAGACGATCCATTAAAAGTAACATCTGTAACGGTAGATGTCGGAGTACTTTGTTTTTTATGGATAGAAGAAGCCTATGAAATAATGAAAGAAGAAGATTTTAATATGCTTGACGAGTCTATAAGAGGGGAAGTTCCAAATGGTTTATTTAAGCAAATAACCTTAACGCTAAATCCATGGAATGAAAAGCACTGGATTAAGAAAAGATTCTTTGATTATAAAGACGATGACATATTAGCTATAACAACAAATTATATGTGTAATGAATGGCTTGATAGTTCAGATATAAAAGTATTTGAAATGATGAAAAAGAACAATCCTAAAAGATATAAAGTAGCTGGACTTGGAGAATGGGGAATTGTAGACGGCTTAGTTTATGAAAATTGGAGAGAACAAAAATTTAATATAGAGGATACTGGGAAAAGTATCACAGTAGCAGGTTTAGACTTTGGTTATACCAATGATCCAACTGCTTTTTTTATTGGATTTTTAGATAAAGAGAACAAAAAACTATTTGTATGGGATGAAATATATAAAAAAGGACTTTCAAATAAGGCAATATATGAAGAAATTAAAAGAGCAGGATATGAAAAAGAGAGAATTACTGCTGATAGTGCAGAACCTAAGTCTATAGATGAGCTATATGGTTATGGATTAAGAATTAAGTCAGCTAAGAAAGGTCCAGATAGCATATTAAATGGTATTCAGTGGATACAAGACTTAGAAATTATAATTCATCCTAGATGTACTAATTTTTTAACTGAGATTAGTAACTATCAATGGAAGAAAGATAGGTTCGATAAAGTGTTAAATAAGCCTGTAGATGATTTTAATCACTTACTTGATGCTATGAGGTATGCACTAGAAGATAAAATCATTACAAACGAAATTAAAGTAGGAAATAGAGGAGTGTTACTGGGGTTATGACAATAAAAAGAAGTGAAATAATATTATTTAATGAAGATGGGAGCCTAAATGAAAAGGCTCTTATTTCATGTTTAAAAGAACATACTGAATCGATAGATAGATATAAATTACTACTAAACTATTACAATGGAGAGCAAGCAATTTTAAGTCGTAGAAAGAAACAAAAGGATCTATCAAATAACAGGCTTGTAATAAATCATGCTGAATATATAACAGATTTCTCAACAGCGTATTTTATAGGGAATCCAATCAAATATACATTTCCAAATGCTGATGAAAGAGAAGATGATGACGAATTATTAAAAGCTTTTAGAATTGCGAATATAGATCAAGTAGATACAGAATTATCAAGGGACTTATCAATATATGGAATAGGAATAGAATACATATATCAAGATAGAAATGGGAACACTAGAAGTACTAACCTAAGTCCAACAGAAGCATTTGTCGTAGTAGATGATACAGTTGAAGAAAACACATTGATAGGTGTCCATAGAATTATAAAAAGAGATGAAGACAATAAAGAAATAGATGAAGAAGTAAGAGTTATAACAGAAACGACTGAGTATGTATACACTTATAAAAATAACAAATTATCTCTTCTAGAAGATGAAACAAAAGAAAATATATTCAAAATGGTACCGATGATTGAATATTGGAACAAATCCAATCAAAAAGGAGACTTTGAGTCGGTAATACCTTTGATGGATGCATACAATGTACTTCAATCAGATAGAGTAAATGATAAAGAACAATTTGTTGACTCTTTACTGGTTCTTTATGGAACACTTGCTGGAGATACTACAGACGAAAAGATAGAAACAGCAAGGAGACTAAAAGAAATGGGATTATTAGAGTTATCAAACGATAATAGAGCAGAATACTTATCTAAGACATTCCACGAAACAGATGTAGAGTTATTAAGACAATCTATAGTAAGTGATATTCACAAGGTTTCTAAAGTACCTAATTTAACTGATGAGAACTTTGCAGGTAATTCATCTGGGGTAGCTATGAGATACAAGCTTTTAGGACTAGAACAATTAGCTCAGACTAAAGAGGGATACTACAGAATAGGACTTAAAGAACGTATAAAACTATATTCTGAAGTATTAAATATAAAAAATATACAAATAGCTGTAGATGATATTACAATAGATTTCACTAGATCACTTCCAGCAAACGAAACTGAAATAGGTAATCTAGTATTAAGTCTAAAAGATATAGTTTCTCAAGAAACACTACTTGGACAATTACCATTTGTAGACGATGTAAAATCAGAAATTGAAAGAGTAAACAATCAAAAGATGGAATCTATTAAACTTGCTCAAAACACATTTGGTGGCTATGACATTTCTGATGATGGTATAGAAGATGAACAGTAGTAAGTACTTTGAAAAACGTTCTGAAATGAGAATGAAAAAGGCTCATGACAAAGCTACTGTATCTATGGTACGAGTCAATAAAGCATATGATAATAGCTTATCCAGATTAAAAAAAGAAATTAGATCACTTACAAAAGAGTTTGACGGTATGAAACCAGAAGAAATAAGAGATTTTCTAAATGGACATATTAGTTATGACAGATATAATGAGTGGCTACAAATATACAAAACTACAAAAGATAAAGCAGTAAAAAAAGAAATGGAAAAGCTTATAAAAGCTAATGCTACAGGATTTAGGATTAGAAGAAAAGAAGCAATGCTAAGAGATATCGAGATGGAAAGACTTGCTATGACAGGAAGTCAACTGGATAACTTTGGTAGTCATTTAAGAAATGTTTATAAGTCTACATTAAATGAAACTGGATTTAAGGGAGTAAACAAAAACTTAATAGACGAAGCAATGAAGCATAACTGGGCTGGATCTAATTATTCTAAAAGGGTATGGCATAACAATAAAGTATTGGCAAAGAGAATAGAAACAAATCTATTTGAGTCTTTTATATCTGGAAAATCAAACAAACAAATAGTGGATGAATTAGAATCCCTTACAAATTTAGGAAGACATGCAGCAAATAGACTAGTAAGAACAGAAACATCATACATGGTAAACTCTGCAGACCTTGAAAGTTCAAAACAAAGAGGGATAAAAGCAAAGAAATTCGAAGCTACTTTGGATAGTAGAACATCTAAGGTTTGTAGAAGACATAATCAGAAGATAATACCAATAGATAAGATAAAGATAGGAGAAAATGCTCCTCCACTACATCCTTATTGTAGGAGTTTCTTGGCTGATGTATTAGAAGGCTGGGATTATGAAACGGATGAAGAATTAGAAGAGTTGATTAGTGAGGAGTATAAAGGTAATAAAGAATTAGAAAATAATAATGTAAACATTGAAGTTAATTCAAAAGATGGGTATAATATAAATAAAGATTTAGATTTAGGTAAACAACTTAATCATGTTTATGGGACAAACGAATTTAAGCAAAGGATAAAAAATAACATTGAACCTTCATACTATAATAACGAAATAGATACTATTGAAAAAGTGGGTTCAAAACTGATTGGAACTGGAGAATTAGTTATAGATAAAAACAATAGTGATTTAGCTAAAGAAAAAGTTATATCTGGGGATAATTTAGAAGCTTATGTGGTAAATAACATAACAGGTAAAAAAGTTAAAACTGATAGATCAGTCATTAGGTACAATAAGAAAAAAGGATGGCACATGTATCCTGATTACCCTAGAAAGGAAAAATAAAATGAAAACACTCACAATTAAAGATTTAGAGCTTGATGTACTCGAAAATAGATACGTTGGATTGAATTGCAAAATTTATTTGAAAGATGGTGAAGTTCTAGAGACACAAATAGATGGTTATACTTATGATGATGAACCTTTCTGCAACTATATAGAAATAGGAGAGGAAGAGATTCCATTTAATGCAATTGAAAAAATTGAAATTATTAACTAAAAGCACTTTAACAACTTACAGATGTAAGAAGTTACAGGTGCTTTTTTAATGCTTGAATTTGCTTCGGAGTAGTTCGGAGTATTTCAGAGTAGAGTTGAGAATAGGAGAAAATTATGAAATTAAAAGTAATACAAAACAAAAACAAAATTGGAAAACGAGTATTTATTGACGATTTTAATATTTCAAAAAATACAATGGACATAGAAATTGAAGATATAACACCTATCTCAATGACAGGAAGAGTTTCAATCAGAATGGTATTTGAAGAAATTGAAATTATAAAGGAGCAATAACCATGAAGAATAATTCAAATGATTATTTTTATATCTGGTATATCATTGGTTTTATCGTAACAACGGCTATATTAAACCTTTTGTTATGATATATATATAAGAATAGGAGAAAAATATGAAACTACATCAGAAGATATTATTACCGTTTATTAAGTTAGCAAATAAGTTGCTAGCTTTTTTTAATTGGAAAACTTAAATAAGAAAGGGGGTTACCGATATTGTTACTATTCAAAAGTAGAAAGTGAGGTGATCCATACTATCTCCCAAGCGATAGGGTTAAAATGCAATGGTCGGAACAACTCGAGAAAGCATTTCTCTACTTTAAGACAAATGTTTTTATTTTTAAGCGATTAATCAATAAAGATTAGTCGCTTTTTAATGTTTATAAAAGACCAGAACATGCCTAAAGTCTATAAACTGTGCAAGACTTCAAAAATATATAGTCAGACATGACTTTAAACGAGATAAGGAGAAAATATGGAAAATACACAAGAAGTGTTAAATGAAAATATCGAAAATAACTCAGTTAAAACAGAAGGTCAAGACGTCAACCAAGAAAAGGAAACTGAAAACAAAGATGTTAAATCATTTACACAAGAAGAATTAGACAAAATTATTAAGTCTAATGTTGATAGAGCTTTAGCAAAAGCAACTAAAGAAGCTGAAGAAAAACAAGAAGAAGCTAAAAGATTAGCTAAGATGAACGCTGATGAAAAAGCGAAGTATGAACTTGAGAAAAAAGAAGCTGATTTTGCAAGAAGGGAAGCAGAGCTTAACAAAAGAGAATTAACAGCTACTGCAAAAGATATACTTGCAGAAAAAGGGCTTCCACATAATCTACATACTATATTAAATTATGAATCAGCAGACACTGTGAATGAAAGTATAAAGGTTGTTGAAAAAGCAATCCAAAAAGCTGTTGAAAAAGCAGTAGAAGACAGACTAAAAGGAAACGCTCCTAAGAAATCAATAGGAACAAGTGAAGGAATAAATTACTTTGAAAGAGGAGCAAAAGTTAATTAAAAAGGAGATTAAATTATGGCAAACAATATACAAGCAGCAAAAAAATATATACCAGTATTAGATAAAATATATAAAACAGGATCTTTATCATCAGTGCTTGATGGTAATCCAGAATTAGCAAGAGAAGGGGCTAATGCAGGAGAGTTACTAGTAGCAAAAATGGTAGTTGATGGATTAGGTAACTATGATAGAACAAATGGTTATCCAAAAGGCGATGTAACATTAACATGGGAAACAATAAAAGCTGATTATGATAGAGGTAGAATGTTCACAGTTGATAATGTAGACAATCAAGACTCTGCAGATTTGGCATTTGGTCAATTATCAGATGAATTTATTAGAACTCAAGTAGTTCCAGAAATCGATGCAATGAGATTTGCAAAATATGCAACTACTGCAATTACTGCAACAAACAATAAAGAAGAAACATTGACTGATGGTCAAGCTGTAATCAAAGCATTAAGAGAAGCTGCAAATAAAATGGATGAAGAAGAAGTTCCAGAAGAAAGAGTGTTATTCATTACACCAACTCTAAAAGGAATGGTTGACGATTTAGATACTAATAAGTCTAGAGAAGTACTATCAGGGTTCACAAATGTAGTATCAGTACCACAAAAAAGGTTCTTTACAGAAATTGAATTGAAAGAAAAAGGATTTGGTAAAAAATCAGATGCAAAAGATATTAACTTCTTAATCGTTGCACAAGACGCAACTATCCAATATCCAAAACACCAAGCACCTAAAGTAGTTACCCCAGAATTAAACCAAGATGCAGATGCTTGGAAATTTGGTTATAGAATCGTAAGCGTAACTCAAGTTTATGAAAATAAAACAGCAGGAGTATACGTTTCAACTAAAGCGGCTTTATAGGAGATAGTATATGAAATTTAGAGTATTACAACCTATAGAAGATTTAGAAATTTCTGAAATCTTAAAAAAAGATGAAATAATTGAAAGAACAGGAAAAAGAGCAGAAGATTTCAAAGCTAAGCCTGATTTCTTTGAATTGATTGAAGATGATAAAGCTAAAGCTAAGAGTACTAAATCTAATAAAAAGGCAGGAGATAAGAAGTAGGAGGCTATATGGAAGCCTATAGAAAAATAATTAGAACTGATGATGATACGCTGGCTGAATTATATATTCAGCTGGCTACTCAAGCTATACTTGATTATACTAATAGAATTGAACCTTTGAATACGATGAAACCATTAATTGCAGAACTTGCTAATTTTTATGTTTTTGAAGAAAAAAGAAAAGGAATTAGTTCAAGGAGTGAAGGTGCAATTTCTGAATCTTATGAAGATTTATCAACGACTGGTGGAGTACCTGCATTTCTTAAAAATAGACTAGATAGATATGTAATTCTTCATATCGCAAAGCATAAAGGAGAATAATATGGAAGTAAGATTTGATAAAAAATATAAGTATTCTCCAAATGTTGTAATCGAAGATGAAGAAGCAAATAAAAAAGTTGTATATAAAGAAATGTTTGATATTAATGCATATATTTATCCTGCAGGTGGGCAAGTACAGGTAGAACAATGGGGTAAGGAATTACCATACATCTTTAATTTGTTGACTAATGAAGATAAGTTAAAAGAGGGGTATGGCATTGCTTTTAACTCTGATGAAGTTAATTACAAAGTAGTTAGCATTAAGCCTTACACAAACCATTTTTTATGTGAGATTAAAAAGATATGAGTATCAAAGGTTTAAATAATTTAGAACGTAAATTCAGACAACTTAGAGATATTAACATAAAACCTATAATTGAAGATGCTAGTGCAAGAGTTAGAGATGAAGCTAGAAAAAATGTAAGAGTTGATACAGGAGAACTTCAAAATTCAATAACTTATAGGTTGGAAGATAAAGGTAACGGAAATTGGAGAGGTGTAATCTTTACAAATAAAGAACATGGTTTGTACGTTGAATTAGGAACGGGACCAGTTGGAGAAGCTAATCATATTGGAATTAGTCCTGAGATTAAACCAATGTATAGTCCATCTCCTTGGGTTTACTATGATAAAGATAAGAAACAATTTTTCTATACTCATGGTCAACCTGCAAAACCATTCTTATATCCTGCACTTCATGACAATAAAGATAAGATTAAAAAGTTTATTAAGTATAGAATTAAAAAAGAATTAAGAGAGGCATCAAAATGATAAATTTTAAGCCTGAAATAGTAAAGATTTTAAAAAAAATAACAAATAACGTATCGGAAACTTATCCAGATGATTGGACTAAGCTTCCGATTATTATTTATGAAGAAGAAAACAATACACCACATACCACAACGTCTGTAGGCGAATCTATGACGCTTTTAAGGTATAGGATAGACATTTACTCAAATGAATCTACAAGTGTCTTAAAATCGAAAATAAACGATGAAATGACAAGTGCTGGATTTACCAGAGCATTTAGTTTAGATACAAACGATATAAGCAATAGACGTCATACGATAATGCGATATGAAGGTGTAATTGATTTAGATAATAATAAAATATATAAAAATTAAAGGAGATTAAAATATGTTAGCAAATGGGATTACATTAGGACATGCTAAATCAGCAGAAGGTCCATATACATTAATTGATTGTTTGAAAAAAGTACCAGATTTAGGAACTGATCCAGAGATGGTAGAAAATACTCAATTAAATGCAAAAAATAAACAATATGAAATTGGTGTTGGAGATGCTGGAGAATTTGAATATACATTTAAGTATTTAGACAATACTAAAGAATCTGAAATTAGAACACTTTTAGAAATGTCAGACGCTAAAAAAGTAGTGTATTGGGAACATAAACTTCCAGATGGAACAGCGTTCCAATTTGGTGGAACACCATCAGCAAGACTTGTAGGTGGAGAGCTTAATACACCAGTAGAGTTAGTACTTAAAATAGCAATATCCACAGATTTGACAAGAAAAGACCCAGTAGGAATGTAATTAGATAATAAGGAGATAATATGATAGAACAAATTAGAGCGCCTTTTGCGATTTGGAAGATAGGTGAAAAAGAATATAAATTAAAACTAAAAACAAGTGAGATTGAAAGACTTGAAAGGCAATATGGCATAGGTAATATTATGAATCCTATGCTAAGTGCAGGAGAAACTCAATTACCATCACTTGTATACATGCTTGACATAATTCATGGAGCACTTCAAAAATATCATCATGGGTATTCAAGGATTGATGTATCAGATTTATACGATGATTATTTAGATACAGGTGGGAATCAAACTGAACTTATAAAAGTAGTTATGGATATATTTAGAACATCTGGTTTTTTCCCAAGTCAGAGCGAAAAAAAGGGAGAAATTCAAACACCTCAAGAGTAAGTAGTCGCTCTAATTTAGAATCAATCTACTTACTTCATGATGAATGCGTAAAATCTGGCATGACATCTGAAAAGTTCTGGGAAATGTCTTTAGATGAAATAGATCTATACTTTGAACAAATCAAAATAAATAGAAAAAAAGAATTAAATGATATACAAACCTTAGCGACACTGATTACAAACGGTGTCGCTATTTGTTTAAATGGATCAGATAAAGTAGAAAAAATATCAGTATACGATATGTACGAAGATATATTCGAAGAAGATTTAATGAAAGCTAAAGAAAAACAAAAACAGATAGATTTAGAAGTCCATAAAGCAAAAATGAATGCTTTTATGGCTAGATTTAACGCAAGAAGAAAGGAGGTGTAAATGGAAACTTTAGAAGAACTAAGAGTCTTAATTCATGCTGAATTAGATCCTTATAAAAAAGAGATGAAGCAAATAGTTAACGAAACTAGAAACACATCAAATGCAATTCAAAAAGAAACTGGAAATATTAAAAAGGCTTTTCAATCTATGGGAAGCTATATAAAACGAGCAGTAATTGGACTTGGATTAGTTAAGTTTGGAAAACAAGCATTAAACCTTGCTTCAGATGTTGAAGAAACAGAAGCGGTTCTTGAACTTGCTTTTGGTAATATGCGAAACTACGTTGATGATTTTGCTAAAAATTCAATTAGAACTCATGGTATGAGTGCATTATCTGCTAAACAAACTGCAGGAGATTATATGCTCATGTCAAAGGGTATGGGCATGGTTGATGAAAATGCAGCTAAGATGTCAGTAAATGTAGCTAAACTTTCAGCAGATATGGCTTCACTTAAAAATACATCTCAAGATATGGCAAAGACTGCTCTTAATGGTATTTGGACAGGGGAAACAGAAGCTCTTAAAAAATACGGTGTTGTAATGACACAAGCTAACTTACAAGAGTATGCATATACTCAAGGTATTAAAACTAAAATAGCTAATATGACTCAACAAGAGCAAGTAATGCTTAGATACTCATATGTAATGAACTCAATGTCCATAGCAAATGGAAACTTTATCCGAGAAAGTCAAGGATGGGCTGCTCAAACTAAAATACTAGGAGAGCAATGGAAAGAGTTGCTAACTATAATAGGTCAAGGTCTTACAGTTGTTTTACTTCCAGTTTTAAGATTTATAAACAAAATAATGAGTGGTTTGATTGCACTAGGTAAAGTAGTAGGTCAAGTATTTTCAAGTATATTTGGAATGAAAGGTAGTTCTGAAAAAACGTCTAAAGTAATAGACCCTGTAAATACTTCTGTAAATACATTAAATGATACATTAGGAGATATAGATAAAAAAGGGACTAAAGGATTAAACAATTTAGGTAAATCTGCAGAACAAGCTGGTAAGAAAGCAAAAGGAGCCTTGGCAGGATTTGATGACTTAAATGTTTTAACCAATCCAGAAAAAAATACCAATCTTAAAAATCCGACAATTGGAGCTGGTGGAATAGGAACTGATGGAGTCGGAGGTATTGGAACATTAGGAAATATTCCAGACTTAAGCGAAGGAATAAAAGCACCGAATATAGATACTTCATGGGTTGATAAGTATGTAGAAAAGATTAGAAACGGTCTAGAAAAAGCAAAACGTTTCTTTGATGAACATAAGGCTGGTATTATAAGTGCTATTGCAGGAATAGTAACTTTTATAACTATTATAGTTTTATCAAAATTCCCGACACTAACATGGGCTTTAACTCATCCAATAAAATCAGCTAAGGGTATATGGTTTATGGGTATTGAATCAATAAAAGGTGCAATTACTGCATTGTCAACAACTACTATATTTATAGCTGGAGCAATAGCTTTAGTTGTTGGTGCAGTAGTTTATTTATGGCAAACATCCGAAAGTTTTAGAAATTCAGTACTTGATACATGGGAAAAAATAAAAGATTTATTCACAACTGTATTTGAAGGTGTCAAAAAAGAACTTATGGAATTCTGGGAAGAATACGGACAACCTATAATGCAGGGATTATCTGATGCTTGGGAAAACTTTGTTAATATTGTTGATAGTTTATGGCAAGGTATATTAAAACCCATTGTTGATGCAGGAATAGAAATGTTAGAAATATTATGGACTAATAAATTACAACCTCTGTTTAAAAAAACACTAACTAAATTAGGTGAAACTATGAAAGTGGTTCTAAAACTATGGAATGAAATATTAGCACCACTAATTCAATGGTTAATAGATATATTAAGTCCAGTAGTAAAATTTGTGACTGATGCATTTGTAAAAGCATGGGAATTTGTATTGACTGCAATAAAGCCATATTTTGATGGAATAAGTATATTAATTAAAGGTATAAGTAATTTCTTACAAGGTCTAATTGATTTTGTTAAAAACGTCTTTATAGGAGACTGGGATAAAGCTTGGGAAAGCCTAGAAAAAGCATTTACAGAATTGTGGGATGGCATAAAGGGATATATAAAAGGAGTTTGGGATTCTATCTTAAATATATTCGTAGGAGTAGGAACATGGTTCTACAATAACGTCTTAAGTCCTATAACTTCAGTATTTACAAATGCGTTTAATTCTATAGGTAATTTTATTTCAGATAAATGGAATTGGATTTTAGGATTGTTTACAAAAGGTGGTAAATTCTTTAGTGGAATTGCCGAGTCAATAGGTGGAGTATTTGTAAACATTGTAAATGGTTTAATATCAGGAATTAACTGGGTAATAGCCCAACCATTTAGTTTCTTAAATGGAATATTAAATAGTATTTCTGAATTTAGTATATTAGGCGGTCGTCCATTTGGTTGGATAGGATATAATCCACTTCCAGTTCCACAAATTCCATATTTGGATGTAGGAACAAACTATGTTGCTCGTGATGGACTTGCTATGATTCACGAAGGTGAAGCAGTAGTTCCAAAAAAATACAATCCAGCAATTAATGGAAATAATGAACAAATTGAATTATTAAAAGAACAAAATTCATTACTTAGATTGTTGCTTGAAAAAGATAACTCAGTTTATCTTGATGGAGACAAATTACATCAAAGTAATGAGAAAAGAAAAAGACAAGAATTTGAGCGTTATGGATACGCTTATTAGAAAGGAGTAATACTATGAAAATATTAGTAATTAATGGAGTAGATATTACTCCTTATATTGCTTTAAAAGGTTATAATTTCAGTATTGAAGATTTAGATGCGAGTGCTGAAAGGTCTATGTCTGGAACTTTGACTAGAGATAGGGTAGCTAGAGTTCCAATAATTGAAGTTACAACTGTGTCTATGCTTAAACAAGCTGATGTTGCTAAAATAAGAAACGCATGTAAGCCAGCTAGGATAAGATGTGAATTTTATAATCCAGAAGTAGGAACATTAAACGAGCATTATTTTTATGCGAAAATTAAAGGTGGAAGTATCTATTCTACAAGTAAAGGGTATCCAGAATTTGAAGCTATGACTATAAGTCTTAAAGGGTTTGGGGGTATTTAATGATAATTGATGATGAACTAAAAATGGGATTTACAAGTATCGAAAGAGAATTAGATTATTATATCGAAATAAACGGATTTAAGTATAGCTCTATAGACTTATTAAAAGACTTAAAAGTAAATATAAAAGCCGATAAAGATGGTATCTGGATAGGTAGAGCAATTCCTAAAATGTTAAATGCAGAAATAATTAATAATGGGGATGTTATAAATGCAGGAGATGAGATTAAACCTTATTTTGGTGTTAAAATAGGAGACTCTTATAAATATATAAATGTGGGTACGTTTTATGCTCAAACTCCAGAATTAACAGAAGATAGAAAAATAATAAAAGTAGCAGCATATGATAAGTTCAAAAAAGCTCAAACACTTAAATATGGAGATATATCATATCCTACTACAATAAATAATATTGTTGATTTAATAGCTTCAAAATTAGAAGTACAAGTAGATAAAACAAACTTAATGTTTTTAGATTATACAATTAAAAAAGAAATCTTTTTTGGAAAAGATAAGACTGTGATTGAATTGATAAATGCAATAGCACAGATGAATATATGTTTTGCATATCTAGATTATGACAATATATTGAAATTTAAAAGACCAGAAAGAGTAGTAACATCACTTAGTGCAAATAATGTATTTAAGGCTAGGATTAAAAATTATCAAGACAATTATGATGCAGTAGTAATAAGTAGACAGCCACAAAATGATGATGTAGTACAAAAAATGAGTCAATATCAAGTAAATTCAGTAGAAGTAAAACTCTCTAATAATCCAATTTTGGATTTGGATAGAGAGTTTTTTGCAAATTATTTACTTGGTACAGCGATAGGAATACCACCTCATTATGGACTTGAAATCTTAGAAATGCAATCTAATCCACTTTTAGAAATTGGAGATTTGGTTTTCTGGGGAAATAAAGCTGTTTTAGTTTTAGAACATGAAATCACTATGTCAAGATCTATTCTAAAATCACAAATTGCAGAAAAAACTGAAACAGACTTCAAGAAAGCAAAAGGCATTGAAAACTTAGCTATTAATACAGAATTGTATGTAGATAAGGTTAAAAATGAAATTGTAGCAAAAATAGGCGATGAAGTTGAAAATAAAGTTGTTGAATTAAAACTTGATGAAAAAGGTATTGCTCAAAGAGTTAAGACAGTTATTGAAGAAAATAAAGATGAACTTAAAGGAGATACTGGTCCACAAGGACCAAGAGGTCCTCAAGGTCAAAGAGGAATACAAGGATTAAATGGTAAAGATGGTAAAGATGGACAAGATGCAGAATTTAACTTAGTTAGCTTGATTAATCAAGAAAAAGGATACCATTTGTATGGGGGTAATACTAGAACTAATGCATTTAAGCATAATACATCTTCATACATTCCTATTAAACCAAGCGAATTATATACTTTAAGCAAAGACACATCTAGAGTAACATCAGACCAATATTTAAGATATGCGTTCTATGATTCTAATAAACGATATATTAGCCAATCACAAACTGATATGGATTTATTTAGTATTACTACTCCAAGTAATGCTATTTTTATGAGAATATCATATCCTGATGACTCAAAGCCTATGCTAGAAATTGGAGAAAAGAAAGAAAGAGATTATTATCCAAATCCGAAAGATACAGTAGCTATATCGGAATTTGAAGCTTATCAAACTATTACAAATGAAGGTATTGCTCAAAAAGTAAGTCTATCAACCTATAATTCTAATAATAACAAAATTGATACTAGATTTGCTGAAACAAAGCTATATATAGACGATAAGATAAGTACGTATAAAGTTACTGCAGATAATATCAAGCTTGAAGGTTATACTACTATAAATGGTGGTTTTAAGGTTGATAACAAAGGAAATGTGATAGCTACATCTGGTCAGATAGGAAGTTGGAATATTAGCGATAAATTTTTATGGTCTGGAAGTGGTAGCAATTATGTAAGATTTTCTGGTGCTGATGGATATGCTCCATTTTTGGCAGGTGGAGATGATTGGAGTAGTGCATCTTTTGCAGTATCCTCAGATGGATTAATAAAAGCTACTAACGCTCATGTTTCAGGAACTATCAACGCTAAAAGTGGAACTATCGGTGGGTTTAACATTGATAATAATACTTTATATGCTGGTAGCGGATCTTCTTATGTAAGAATATCTGGAGCAAGTGGTTACACCACTATCTTAGCTGGTGGTTCTGATTGGAATAGTGCCAAATTTGCAGTATCTAGTACTGGAACATTAAAGGCAGAAGGTGCAAACATTTCAGGGACTATAACAGCTAAGTCAGGGAGTATAGGTAATTGGAATATTAATGATAATGGAATATATCGTTCAGGCAATGGCTATTACGTTCATATTATGCCTACAAATAATTACCCAATATTTTTTGGAACAGATTCAAACAATTCAAGGTTTAGAGTAACACAAACAGGTACGGTACTCGCTCGTGCTTTTACACTTGAAGGTGGAAAAGTTGGGGGAACTAATGTCTATAGCTCATATATGAGTGGTGGCAGTTGGAATAGTGCTAACGGTTCAGGTTCATTTAGTGGAAGTGCTAATTTTAGTAGTGGTAGCTATACAGGATCTCTATATTCTTCAAATGGAAGACTTGGGGGAAGTAATTTCAGTAGTGCAGACTCAACGACTGTTTTTGCAGGGACGGTAAGAGCAGGTGGTTTAATAACAAAATACATTGATTTAGAAGGTGGATATATTGTAGGTGAATATAATCCTGGTCTTAGAAATTATACAAAAGCAAGGCTTAAAATTGGAAAATGGGAAATCGAAAACTCGGATATTAGACTTAAAGAAAACATAAAAGAGTTAGATTATGAATTTAATAAATATATCTATGATATACCAATAATTAAGTATACCTATAAATCAGATGACAAACACAATCCACAAGTTGGAGTAAATGCAAATTATTTAATGAAGATACTGCCAAATTATATGGCTAAAACCTTTCTACATCAAGATGAAATTACAGGACTTTATGGAGCAAACTATGAGCTCTTAACACCTTATTTAATTAAGGTAGTACAAGAGCAAAATGAAAGACTAAAGAAGTTAGAGGAGAGATTGAATGGCTGAAATTGTTTCAATAATTTTAAGAAAATTTGAAGATAAATGGGAAATTGGTGTAGTTAGAGATGATGACTATACTGAAAAAAAAGAGACAGATACAGAAAAATATCAAGATATAATTGATGAAATAGTTAAAATTGCTGAAACTATAAAAAGTGAAGAACAGAAATTAATTGAAAATCTTGAAAATGAAAAAAAAGAAATACTTAAAATCATAACTGAAAAGACTCCTGATGAAGAAAAGATAGAATTAATAAATTCTTATCCTCTATGGAGTCCAAACGGAGTAGAATACTGGTCGGATATGGAAATACCTTATGTTGTTTATCCAGATTATGAAACAGGGAGTTTATATAAAGTGATTTCTAAAGATAAAGTAAAGAGTCAATTTGATTGGAATCCTCAAGTTGCAGTTAGTCTTTTTAAGAAAATATTACCACCAAATGTAATAGCAGAGTTTGGTAAAAACTTAGATGGCAGTAAAAGAAACTTAGCAACAAATCCTTACATGATAAATGAAAAATGTATAGAAGATGGATATATCTATAGTTCACTTATTGATAATAATGTGTGGGCTCCATCAAACTATCCTACAGGATGGGAAAAAGAAAGAGAGGTTTAATTATGGAAATTAAAGTTGAAGATCTACTAGAAATAATAGGTGATTTATCAAAAGAAAATGCACTGTTAAAGGTGCAAATAAAAGCCCTTTTAAGAAAACAGGAAGAAAAGGGGGATAAGGAAAATGAACCAAGCACAAATTAATTTTATAATGGATATCCTATTTCCTATAGGCACTTTTGCAATAGGCGTAATGGGAATGTATATATCTTATTTAAAAGGCAAACAAGATTTAAAGAAAATGCAAAAAGAGCAAATACTAAAAGAAAAGCAAGTAGAAGATACTATTAAAAATGCTAAACTTGCTCTTGAACTTGCAACTAAAAACGCACAAAGAATTGATACAATTGAACCTAAACTAGTTTTACAAGATATTCAAAATAAACTGGTACTGAAAGCACTAGTAAATATGATGAAATCTTTAAAAGAGCATGGTATTAATGGAAAAACTGATGAAAGTATAGAAGAAATCGAAAATTATTTGATAAATAACTAGATTTACTTGTATAAGCGTTTATTCAGTTATTTAAAGGGTTTTAATTAAAAGACATACAAATACATGACTAAGGATTTAAAAACGTCTTATACTTGATTTTATAAGGTGGTTTTTATCCTATTTTATATAAAAAAAAATATAGGAGGTAAAATTGACTGTAATTAGATTTAATGCAGGTCATGGAAAAGGTAAAAAGTATAATAGGGGTGGAATTAAGTTTAACGAAGGTGACGAAAACTATAATTTTACAGGTTTACTATTAGAAAAATTATCTTCCTATGATGTAGATGCAAAAGAATTAAGACATACAAAAGGTAACGGTGAGTTTGAGAGAGATTGGGATACGATAAGAAATTGGGGTAGCGGTGCAGATTTATTTTATTCAGCACACTCCAACGCTTTTAACGGTCAGGCAACTGGAGTAGAAGTGTTTTTAAGTTATAAGTCAATTAAATATTATAACTTTGCAAAAGAACTAACAGAAGTTATCTCTAAAACTTTAGGAATATATAATCGTGGAGTTAAATTTCAAAATAGAAATACAGGATCATACGAAACATATCCTCAAGCAAATTCAAGTAAGAATGACTGGTTGAATGAATTGTATCTTAACAAAGCTAAATGTGTATTGCTTGTAGAGCATTTCTTCCATGACAATATAAATGATACTAATAGTTACCTTAAAAACAGAGATAAGTTAGCTAATGAAATTGTTAAAGTAATTGCTAAACATTTCAATTTAAAATTGAGAAATAGTGTAAAAGTAAAATCAAATTCAAATAAAAGCAATTTAGCAACAATCAAAGTATCAGCACTTAATGTTAGAAAAGAACCAAACACTAAGTCAAAGATAGTAACAGTAGTTAAGAAAAATGAAGTTTATACAATTGTTGAAGTAAAAGGAAATTGGGGCAAGTTGAAATCGGGTGTAGGTTGGATTTATTTACCTATGACAGATTTTAAAACTTCAAAATATACAACTGGGTTGTATCAAATAACTTCAAGAGCATTAAATATTAGAAAAAAACCTAGTTCAAAATCTGAAATAAACGGGGTTATTAGAGATAAAGGTGTATATACAGTTGTTGAAGTAAAAGGAAGTTGGGGCAAGTTAAAATCAGGTGCAGGTTGGATTCATCTTGCATACACAACAAAGATAAAATAAGGAGATAATATTATGGAAAATACATTATTAATAATATCAATAGCTATATTAATTGAAGCATTAGTTACTTATGCAAAAGAAATAAAAGAAACACCAGTATTAATAGGTACTGTTGCAGTTGGTATCGTGATAGCATACTTATTCAATGCAACACTATTTAATAGTTTAGGAATGGAAGTTAATCACTATGCAGATATAGTATTAACTGGTATAGTTGCAAGTAGGGGTTCAAATTATTTATATGATTTAATAGGTAAGTTTACAAATATTAGTAAAGAGTAGGTTGTATTCCTACTCTTTTTTTGTTTTAAACAATATGTAGAAACGTTTATCAAGTGTGCACATCATGTAGTACTATTATTAATCATAATTTAATGTTATTATTAATGTGAATAGTAATAAAGAAGGAGGGAGAGATATGGCAAGCGTTTATGATGTGGCTAATTGGTTTTTAACAAAAGATAGTTTGACTCCCAAAAAAATACAAAAATTAACTTATTATTATTATGCTTGGGGATTTGCACTATATGAAGAACCTATGATAGAAAATTGCGATTTTAAAGCTTGGGTACATGGACCCGTAAATTCAGATTTATATGATAAATATAGAAAGTATAGATGGAATTATATACCTAAGTATGAAGGTAAAACATATGAATTTAATGAAAAAGAACAAGAGTTGCTAGAGTCTGTGTGGTTAACATACGGAGATAAGAGTGCAAATGAATTAGAAGCTTTAACTCACAAGGAAGCACCATGGATTAAAGCTAGAAATGGGATTGATGACAGCGAATTATCTAACAATATAATATCACCAGAAGATATGAAAAATTATTATTACTCTATCTATGCAGGTGAACAGGGTGACTAAACTAAGTCAAAATATACAAAGCCCAAAAGGTACTAGGTTAACGAGCAAAAAAGATATTACTTTTAAAATCGCTATTGAAGAAAAGCTTGATAATGGATATGATTTCAAAAAAATGAAACAAGAGCATATAAAGTCTTTCCACAATTTTTTAGAAGAAACAATATATAAGGAATTAACAATAACTAAAGTAGAAAAATTATTTTTAAGAACTAAAGGAAAATTCAAAAATAGTAGACGATTTAATGGAAAAGAAGTTGAAGAAATACATTTAGGAAAAGATAGAGATCCTTTTAGAATATTTGGTTATTACAAGTCCGATTATTTTGTAATAACTAGAATAGATCCTAAACATAAAACTCATAAATAAAATTTTTTAGATTATTATATGTTATTAATTATATAGCTAAAAATGTTAAAGAGTAGGTTATATCCCTACTCTTTTTTTTATGCGAAAATTGAAAAAAAAGTGTTGACATAGTAAACTTACTATGATATAATATAAGTATAGAAAGGGGGATAAAATGAAATTTGAGCAAGAGAATGGAGAAATAATTGAAACTGAAATGACTAATGAAATTGTAAGAATGTTAATAAAATCTATAATACAAATCTTAAAAGATGATAATGTAAATTCTGAAACAATAAAAAAGATTGAAAGCCTACTGAACAAATAGAAATTTCAATCTTTAACAAATATCAATCGGGAGTCTTGCTCCTCCTGATTGATTAAATTATATATCAAGAGCAATGAACAGTCAATATAAAGGAGAAAATATGACTAAAAAAAGAGAAGCGGTATATAATCCAGAGGCGGATAAAAGATGGAACGAAAAAAATAAAGAGAGAAGAAATTATTTAGGTCAAAGGTCATCAGCAAGAAGCTTTATAAGAAACAGAGCTACACTTGAAGACTTGGAAGAATTAAAACTATTAATTAGAGAACGAGAAGAGAATTTGCGTGAAGTAGAAAATGAATAGTCTACGCATAGGTTACAAAAAACCTTTGAAATGCTGATGTTTACTAGGGTCACAATTTTCAAAGAGATAATTTTATATTACAAATTACAAAGCGTTGGATTTATTTCCAACGCTTTTTTTATATCCAAAACATCTTACAGTAAGAGACGAATAGAATTCTAAGTTACATTTTAAGCATTTAAACCTTAATAAACTGCAGTAAAATAGAAATCACTATAGTTACTTTTTAACTTATCTAAAATATATTGAAAAAGATTTTTTTGAAAAATTGCAAAGGTTTTCATTTTTAGTTAAATATATATTAATATTATGTTAAAATATATATTATACTGATAAAATATTTAATATTTAAAATAAAAAAACAAATCCGAAGATTTGTTTAGTCCGCCAATGCGAGCTTCACAGCGATGTGAATAAATTTTTATTTGAACTTATGATGTAATCTCATATAGGTATTAATGAGATACTTATATTATTTCAAATAAAATAGTTTTTGTCAATGATAAGGAGAAATAATGGTAAAGAAAGATTATTACATTGGGTTAGATATAGGTACAAGCACTATAGGGTGGGCAGTTACTGATGAGGAATATAATTTAATGAGATCTAAAGGAAAGGACTTATGGGGTGTAAGATTTTTTCAAGAAGCTCAAACTGCTGCTGATAGAAGAGTTCATAAATCTAATAGAAGAAGATTAATGAGAAGAAATTCAAGACTACAAATATTAAGAGAAATTTTTGAAGATGAAATTTCAAAAGTAGACCCAGAATTTTATGAAAGAATGGATGAAAGTAAATATTGGGTTGAAGATAAAAAAGTAAGTGGAAAGTATTCTTTATTTAATGACAAAAATTACACAGATAAAGATTATTTCAAAGAATATCCAACAATTTTTCATTTAAGAAAATCCTTAATTAAACATGAAAAGAAAGCTGATATTAGACTTTACTTCTTAGCTATTAATCAAATTATGAAAAGAAGAGGGCATTTTCTAATCGATGGAAAATTAAATAATGTTACAGACATAGAGCCATTAAAATTGCAATTTATAAGCATACTTAATGATAAATATATTGAAGAAATAGATGAAAATTTTATTGATGAAGCATTTGATATTATTTCCGATATTAATGAAAAGAAAACAAATAAAAAGAATCAAATCAAACAATTACTTAATAGATATAGTTTTTCCAAAGATGAAAGTAAAGTCTTAAAAAATATTTTTGAATTAATAATATCCGGAAAAGGAAAAGTTAAAAATATTATTGATGATGAGAATATAGCTGAAAAACTTAAAGATGATAAGAAAGAAGATTTTTTATTATCTGGTGAAGCATATGAAGAAAATTTGGATTATTTCGAATCGGTTTTAAGTGAAGATATTTTATTATTTACAACAATAAAAAGCGTTTATGATTTTACACTATTGCAAGATATATTACGTGGAAGTGAGTTTCTATCATTTGCACAAGTTGAAAGATATAACGAACATAAAAAATATTTAGAAAAGTTAAAACTAGTTATAAAAAGATATGATAATACTAAAGAAAGAAAGTTATATAACGAGATATTTAAGAGTATTGATAATCCAAAAGGTTATGTGGCATATTTAGGTCATCATGAAAAAAACGGAAAGAAAACTGTAGTCAAAAAGATTACAAATCAAGAATTTGCAGATTACATCAAAAAGATGCTTAAAGAAAATACAGATTTAAATGATAATGATGTAAAAGATATTTTGAACAAAATTGAAAAAGATGAGTTTCTACTAAAACAAATTTCATCTAAAAACTCAGTAATTCCTTATCAAATTCATCAATTTGAATTAGAACGTATACTTGATAATTTAGTAAAAGACTATCCTTCATTCAATGAGATTGAAGAAGGTTTTACAAAAAGAGATAAAATATCCAAAACTTTCTCATTTAGAATCCCATATTATGTTGGACCATTAAATGACTATCACAAAAATAATGGTGGAAATGCGTGGATTTTTAGAAACAACGATGAAAAGATCAAACCGTGGAATTTTGAACAAGTAGTAAATCTTCATAAAAGTGAAGATGAGTTTATTAGACGTATGCTAAATAAATGCACTTATTTACCGAGTGAAACAGTGTTACCAAAATCTTCTTTACTATATTCAGAATATATGGTTTTAAACGAATTAAATAAATTAAAGATAGGTGATAGTTATTTATCTGTTGATGTTAAAGCTGATATTCTAGAAAATTTATACAGAAAAGATCCTAGAGTTAGTTTGAAAAAAATTAGAGAATATTTAATAAGAACAAATAAAGCTGAACCAAACGATTTTCAAAAAGGAGAAACTAATCAAGAAATTAAATCAAACTTAAAATCATATATTGATTTTACTAATATTTTGAAAGATAAATTTGATTATGAAATGGTTGAAGATTTAATTGAAAAAATAACAATTCATACAGGTAATAAAAAACTTTTAACTAAATATATTAAAGACACATATAGTAATTTAACCGCTTATGAAATAAAAGAAATAACTAGTTTAAAATATAAGGATTGGGGAAGATTATCTCGTAAGCTTTTAGTAGGCATAAAAGAAACTAATTTAGAAACAAATAGACAAGATTCCATTATTAATTTTATGCGACTAACGAATGATAATTTTATGCAAATCGTTGAAGGACCGAAATACACATTCAAAGGCTATATTGAAAAAGAAAGATTGTCAGGACTTTCAGATAATTTAGATTATGATGTAATAGATTCTTTATATGTATCACCTTCAGTCAAGAAAATGATCTGGCAAGTACTTAAATTAACTGAAGAATTAGTTAAAGTGCAAGGATATAAACCTAAAAAAATATTTATTGAAATGGCAAGATCTGATGAAGAAAAAAAAGAAACTGTTTCAAGAAAGAATAGACTTCTTGAACTATATAAAGCAATTAAGAATGATAAGGAATCATTAATAGCAGATTATGAATATGATAAATTAATAAAGGGAATTCAGTCTACAGAAGAATCTGATTTTAGAAGTAAAGTTTTATTCTTATACTATTCTCAACTTGGTAAAGATATGTATACAGGTGAGAATATTGATCTAAACCATATGTTTGATAAGACGATATATGATATAGACCATATAATACCAAGACGTATGAAAAAAGATGATTCTATAACAACAAATTTGGTTTTAGTTAATAAAAAGTCCAATCAGGATCAAAAAAAGGATATATATCCAGTACCAAGTACTATTAGAAATAATCCAAAAGTATATAATTTGTGGAAATTGCTTGTAGATAAGGAATTTATAACTAAAGAAAAATATAATAGACTGATTAGAAAAGATGAACTTACTAATGAGGAACTTGCAGGATTTATAAGTAGACAGTTAGTAGAAACTAGACAATCTACAAAGGTCGTAAAAGAATTATTTGAAAAGTATTATTCAGATATAAAGATTATTACCGTTAAGGCTGGAATAGTTAGTGAATTGAGACATGATTTTAATGTGTTGAAATCTAGAGAAGCAAATGATTTACATCATGCTCATGATGCATTCTTAAATATAATAGCTGGGGATGTATGGAACAAAAAATATACTTCAAATCCATTAAACTTTGTAAAAGAAAATAGGAAATCTAAACAAGTAAATTATTCATTAAATCATATATTTGAGAAGCAACAAAAAGTTAGAGATAAAATTATTTGGGAGCCAGATAAGGGTAAGGAATTAATTATAAAAACGTTAAACAAACCTTCTGTTCTAACTAGTAGTGAAGCTTTTGAACAAAAGGGTGCGTTATATAATGCAACAATTATAGGTAAAAAAGACTTTAAGAAAAATACAAAATATCTACCACTTAAGAAAGATGAAAGATTATCCGACATAAGCAAGTATGGTGGTTACAGTAGCTTAACCGGTGCGTATTTCTATTTGGTAGAACATACTGTAAAAGGAAAGAGAATAAAAACTATTGAATTTGTGCCATTACATTTATCAAATGAGATAAAAGAAGATAAAGATAAACTATTAAAATATTCGACAGATGAATTAGGGTTAATTAATCCTGAAATAATTATAAAAAAAATAAAGTATAAAACTGAAATAGAAGTAAATGGTTTTAGATATCTTATATCTGGTAGGACTGGTAATCAAATTATATTAGAACCTAATATGCAAAGTTTCTGGAATATTGAAGAATTAAACATATTAAAAACTTTACAAAATAAATATGAAAAGGGGATGTTTAGTAATACGGATAAAATTGAAGAGAATGATATATTCAATATGAAATTAATATTGAATAAACTTATACAAAAATTATCATCATTACCATATATTAATAGAATTAATATGCCGGTGATAGATAAAAGTAAAATTGATGACGTTAAAGTTTCTGAATTATTTATTATAATAAATAATTTATTAATTTTATTAAATAAGACTGTAATGGCTTCAGATTTATCTTTAATTGGTTTAGCTAAGGCATCTGGAAGAACTTTACTGTCAAAAAATATAGAAAAATATAATTCTTTTATGATAATACAAAAATCGATTTCAGGTATATATGAAAAGAAAATAAGGATAATATAATGGGCTGGAGAACAGTATTAATTTCAGGTCGAGCTAAACTCGACTTGAAATTAAATAATATGGTAATAAGAAAAGATGAAACAATAAAGGTACATATTCCAGATATTGCAATATTAATCATCGAGTCTACTACAGTTTCAATAACTACCGCTTTAATTGAAAGATTAGTTGAAGAAAAAATAAAGATTATTTTTTCTGGTAAAGATCATAATCCTATCGGAGAAATTGTTAATTATTATAATAAGCATAATTCTGTTGCGATTATTAGAAAGCAAATATCTTGGACTGAGTCTATTAAGAAAAAAGTGTGGACAGAAATAATAAAAGAAAAGATAAAAAATCAGGCAGTTTTGGTTTCTTGTGAAAGTAAGGAAAAATCAAATTTACTATTAAATTATGTATTAGAAATCAAAGAAGGTGATATAAGTAATAGAGAAGGACATGCAGCAAAAGTTCACTTTAATACATTATTTGGAAAAGATTTTATAAGAAATGATGACGATGCTATTAATGCAATGTTGAATTATGGCTATACTTTATTACTTTCAAGTTTTACAAGAGAAATTATTGCTTCAGGATATTTGACTCAAATTGGAATATTTCATGATAATCAATTTAATTATTATAATTTAGCAAGTGATTTAATGGAGCCATTGAGACCAATGATAGATAAAATTGTATATTTAAGTTATCCTGAATATTTTGGTAGAGAAGAAAAAATGGAAATTCTTACAATATTTGAAAAAGAAGTATTAATTGGTTCTACAAAATACACATTATTAAATGCCATAAGTGAGTATTGTAAGTCAGTATTTAAAGCTTTAGAAGAAGGAGATGCTGAATTAATAAAGTTTATTGATTATGAGTTATAGATTTATGAGAACAATAGTATTTTTTGATTTACCTACAATAACATTAGAAGACAAAAAGCAATATAGAGATTTTAGAAAGTTTTTATTAAGTGAAGGCTTTATTATGATGCAAGAATCCGTATATTGTAAGCTATCTTTGAATCAAACTAATGTTAGAACTGTGAAAGAGAGAATAGAAAAAAGAAAGCCTAAAAGTGGAATAGTCCAGATATTAACTATAACTGAAAAACAGTTTCAGTCAATGGAATATATAGTAGGGGAGAAACAAACTAATATTATAGATTCTGATAGGAGCTTGGTAATATTATGAATTTGTATTATGAATTGTTAACAGAAAGTTTTGAATTAAATTATGGTGATTATTGTAATTTTACAATGGAAAACATATTAGAATTTAGAAGAATTGTAGAAAATATAGATAATCAAGAAGTTATTTGCTTGTATGAGGGTGAAAGTGTTGTAAAGAATTATAATGTTATACCGAATGCTTTGTTTTTAGATTTTTCAGATAAAAAAATAATAAATAAAGTAATAAAAGATTTACTTGCTACTATTAAAAATGAAGAACATTATAAACATACTATTGAATTAAATAGTGACATTGTAAGTTATATTAATGAGATTATTTTTGATTACCCATATTCTTTAGATATAGATGATGAAGTCGATTTTTCATATATATTTAAGTCAGTAGGATTAAAGCTAGAAGTAGATTATGATTCGTATTTAGATAAATTAATTTCATATTTAGATATGTATCAAAAAATATTCAATACATATATTTTCTATACAATAAATTTATCTAATTATTTGACATCAGAAGAATTAATGGATTTGAAACACTATATAGAAATAAATGACATATTGATAATTAACTATGATACAATTTATATAGAGAATAAAAGTATTTCTAATAGAATACTTTTTGATAACGACTTATGTCGTATAATTTAGAAGTTTAATAATATATTTATATGAAATTACCACTTATGATGTAGTGATTCTACTCATGGATTTGAGGTTTGAGAATGATGTAATTTCATATAGGTATTAAACTATTGCAAGTGCTAAAGGTGCTTCACCAACGTTTGAGAATGATGTAATTTCATATAGGTATTAAACTTTGCATGTGTATATTCAAATACTTTATTAGTTTGAGAATGATGTAATTTCATATAGGTATTAAACTCTCTACAAGATTTCCACGCTTTACTGTCAGTTTGAGAATGATGTAATTTCATATAGGTATTAAACTAAAACCATATGAATTAAACGAGTACGATAGTTTGAGAATGATGTAATTTCATATAGGTATTAAACTACGTTTTTTACCAAACATTATGTCATATTGTTTGAGAATGATGTAATTTCATATAGGTATTAAACCTATATCTTCACTATCAAGCTTGACCGTTTGTTTGAGAATGATGTAATTTCATATAGGTATTAAACAAGAGTTAGGGAGGAACCTAATAGACAATAGTTTGAGAATGATGTAATTTCATATAGGTATTAAACTTAAATATTTCATATAATATCTCATCTGATAGTTTGAGAATGATGTAATTTCATATAGGTATTAAACACGCAGATTTTGAAGAGGTGCAATGATGATGTTTGAGAATGATGTAATTTCATATAGGTATTAAACGATGAATGTTAGAGAAGATAATGATATCAGGTTTGAGAATGATGTAATCTCATATAGGTATTAACTCCAACTGTAAACAACATGTAAACTTTGTTTTAATTTCATTGTCCAAGCTGTCAATTCTCAAAACTATTATTCTTAAATTCTACAGATGATTAAAACTTATTAAAAAGTATTGTTATTTTCATAACATTGTTATATGATTAAGTTGAAAATAATAAATTTATTATTTTCAAAAAAAACTAAGGACATATGCACAAATTAAAAAAATAGTCCGTTGTATTATATCACTTGTTTAGCAGCATTACTGGCTTATAAAGGTATATTAGGAGCTAAAGCAATTATAGCTGGACTTCCTTTATTATTTTTAGATATCAGTGTATCGTTTATAAATTCTCAAAATCAATATTGGTTGCAAAATCTTTATTTGTTAGAAACTAAAAAAATAAAGGCTATTAGGCAGTGTATATATCAAAATTTAAAGGGTGATTATCCTAAAGCCTTTAATATTATAACGAGGGTAAAATAATGAATAAAAAAATATATTCTATCATTTTTTCTTTGATGATTTTTTCATATTTTTTATTAAACAAATCAAATTTTCCATTTAAAAATACAATTCCACTTTTTATATTACTTATAAGCACCATTTATTTTAATAAAGATTCTAAATTTAAAAAAAATAGCCCAATTTACTTATTAATTTTAGCATGCGTTTTGATTATTCCAAATGTTATTACGATATCTCAAAATATAGAATATATATTAGCAAGCCCTATTTTTGATGGTTTTATCATTTCAATAATATGTTTTGTTTTATTGAATTTTTTTATATATGAATAATAATTATAAAAAACAAAATAAAATTTATAATAAAAAAAGGCATCTCAAAAATTTAAGATTATTTTATAGTAATTATTGAACAATGTATTTTTTGTTCTCATAATGAAATTTGCTAGTGATCTTAGGAATTAGTATTATAAGATTTTTAAGCTTTAGAAAATCAAGAATCACGTCCTTACAGAAAGCTCATTATTTGGTTCTATAATTCCTATTCCTAAGACTACTAAAGTTAAAATTTAAGTATACAGTATCATGAAAGCGTACGTTTACAATATAAAACAAATAAATAACAAAACTATATAAATCTATAAATTTAATATATAATATCCATTATGCCTATTTTTTTAATATTTTAAGGAGATGAGTGTATTATGGATAATAGAAAGTATTTTTTTCAAGATAAAAGATTTTTAAGACAACTTATTGCCGTTGCATTGCCATTAACATTGCAATTTTTGATATCTACGTCTATTAATATGGCTGATACAGTGATGATTTCTTCATTGGGTGGCTCTGAAATAGCAGCGGTAGGTTTAGTCAATCAATATGTATTCTTTTTTGCAGTAATTATATTTGGTGTATCGAGTGCAGGAGGAGTGTTCTTTTCACAATATTATGGAAAAAAAGATGAAGAAAATGTAAGGAAATATTTAAGTTTAATAATTCAGATTTCTTTAATTGTATCCGTTATTTTTACAGTAGTTTCTTTAATATTTCCTAATCAGATAATGCATATATTGATACCTGATGATGAAGTTAAAATTCATGGAGTTTCATATCTTACATTGGTAGCATTAACTTTTATACCAAATGCTATTTCCATGTGTTTAAATGCAGTTTTAAGATCAGTAAATAGAGTTAAAGAACCTTTATTAGCTTCAGTTCTTTCATTTTTTCTAAATGTATTTTTTAATTATATTTTTATATTTGGGAAATTGGGAGTTCCAGCTCTTGGAGTAGCGGGTGCAGCTTTAGGGACAATAATTTCAAGATATTTTGAAGTGATATTATTGACAATTTTTATTAATAGACATAATTATAAATTATTTAATGTAAAACCAATAGATTTATTAAAGATAGATACAGAAAGAATAAAGAAATTCTTTCCTATTGCAACACCTATAATCGTAGCTGAAATGTTCTGGTCATTGGGACAATTATTGTTTTCAATAGCATATTCACGAATTGGAAAAGATGCAACAGCTGCTATACAACTTACAGGAACCATACAAAATGTTTTCTTTATTATTGTTAACTCACTTGATTCATCAGCTGCGGTTATTATAGGACATAATTTGGGTAGATCTAAGCGAGATAGAGTAGAAAGACATGCTAGATATTTTATACAATTAACCGTTATTATTGGACTTTTATCTTTAGCAACCTTATCTGGTTTACCAAATTTATTGATGAAAGTGTATACAGGTATAGAAAAAAATGTTTATGATATTTCTATAAAATTATTAATTATTAGAGGAATATTCATACCATTTAGATTTATTAATGGTATATTGATTGTTGGATTCTTTAGAGCTGGTGGATTGACAAAAAAACCATTGATATTTGAATTATGCACAATGTGGTTATTTGCAATTCCAATGTCATTTATAGGTGTTTTAGTATTGAATTTACCTATAGAATGGGTGTTTACAATTGTAAGCTTAGAAGAGTTTATTAAATTCTTCTTTATGATAAATCTATATAGAAAGAAAGAATGGTTAAACAATATAACTGGAAATGAATATGCTTATTAATATATGGAATTAAAAAAGGTAATCAGAAAGAAATCTGATTACCTTTTCTATTATTTTGTAAATTCGTTTAACTTAATATAACTATGTAGTCCATTTTTTATAATAGGATTTATTTCTCCCTGTATTAATGGAAGTATATATTTATATATATTTTCTTTAAATGTATTTTCATTTGATAGCCATTCTTCAGGAATTAAATTTTCCTTGTTTGCTATATCAAAGCTATAAGCATGTGAATATTCCACTGTATAAGGACTGTCATTTTTTCTTATCAGTGTAGGAACTAAATTCGTATTGTCTATAGACAGTTCAAGAGCTTTATATCCTAATTTAAATGCTTCGTCACTATCTGTTTTACTAATCATGTAATTTGTTCTTTGAGTTATAGACAATTCTACTGCTTTAGTTTTAATATCAAGTTCTTTATATACAAAGTCTGCTAATTTTCTAGATATACCAGATATTATAGGATGATTGAATCCTAAATCATATGATCTAAAAACTTCTTCTTTGAAAAAGTTTTCGGTATCCATAAATCCTTCAGAAACAACAACTATAAGATTTTTTTCGTTTTTAAAAGCTAATTTAATATCTTCTATTATCTGATCTTTGTGTACAGATTTTTCGGAAAGATAGAGTAAATTTACTACATCTCTATCTTGATGGAGATTTGTTATAAGTGCAGAGGCAGCCAACCATCCGGCATTTCTTCCCATAATTTCAACAAATGTTACTGTATTTACATCGTAAATATCTACATCAGTACGTATATCAAGTATTGTATTTGCAATATATTTTGCTGCAGACCCAAATCCTGGAGAGTGGTCCATAAGCATTAAATCATTATCTATTGTTTTAGGACAACCATTTATATTTATAAAATCGATATTTTTATATTCAATATATTGATTTAATTTTTTTACAGTATCCATTGAATCATTACCACCAATATATATAAAAGATGAAATATTTAATTCTTTTAATTTATTAAATATGTCTTCATAAATTGGAGAATCTAAATCATTTGGTAATTTATATCGACAAGATCCTAATATTGACGAAGGGCGACTTTTAAGTCTGTCATTTGCTAAACTTGATTTATATTTCTCTTTATCTATTTCAGCAATATTATCGGATAATAATCCTTCGATTCCATGTCTAAGTACATAAATTGTATCCAAATCATTATCTATACTTGCCTGTATAACACCTGCAAGAGATGCATTTATTACACTAGATGGGCCACCAGACTGTCCAATTAAACAATTCATAATTTTCTCCATTCTCAAATATAATTTCTTATACATTATACCATTAATAAAATAAAAACAATATTATTTGCATTTAAATAAAATTTGCATTTATTTTTGTGTATGTTATAATATAGTTACAAACAATCCGATAGGATTCATTTAAAACAAGCGGTAAACGTATAAGTTTACTAGCCGGGCTACAAAAAGCGTAGCAGCAGAAAGTTTATTAAACGCACTGTGAGACAGCATACTGTCTTATAGTGCGATTTTTTTTTTAGAAATATATTTTACATAAAATAACAAGGGGGTATAAAAATGTTAAAATATTTAATTTCAGAAAGGCAAGGTAGATTTCTTTCCATAGGAATACTACTAACCGTATTGGGATTTGCTATATCACCAAGCAATAAAAACTTAAGTACATATATATTTTATATAGCAATCCTATTTTTAGGGTATTATGCAACTAAAAATGCTGTCGTAGATACAATTAAAAATAAATCACCAAATGTCGATTTATTAATGATACTGGCAGCTTTAGGTGCAATAGTAATTGACTATGCTTCAGAAGGAGCATTGCTTTTGATTATTTTTGCTGGTGCAGAGGTATTAGAAGACTATGTAACAGGTAAATCTAGCAATGCGATCAAAGAGCTTATGCAACAATTACCAGATAAGGCTAAGAGAGTTACAAGTGATGGAAACTATGAAATAGTAAGCACAGATGAACTAAAAATTGGAGATAAGGTTTTAGTGTCAAAAGGGAATCAATTACCAATTGACGGTTTTATAGATAGAGAATCATTAATAAATGAAGCATCACTTACTGGAGAGTCAGTTCCAGTTACTAAATCAGAAGGAGATGAAGTATTTGCTGGAACTATCAATGAAGGGAATTCATTTGTAATTGAAGTTAGTAAAGAAAATAAAGATACAGTATTTTCCAATATTATAAGAATGGTTGAACAAGCTCAAAATAGACCGTCTAAAAAAGCTAAGATTATCGATAAAATAGAATCAACTTATGTAATATCGGTACTTGTAGTGGTTCCATTATTTATATTGGCTCTATATTATTTAAATGGTTTTAGTTTTGAAGAAGCATTTTATAGAGGAATAGTACTTTTAACAGTTGCAAGCCCTTGTGCATTAGTTGCATCGGCTACACCAGCTACATTATCATCAATTTCAAATGGTGCTAAGAATGGTATATTGTTCAAAGATGGTAGAGCGATGGAAGTATTGAGTGATGTAGATATTATTGCTACAGATAAGACTGGAACACTTACTTATGGTGAATTTGAGGTTGTTGACTACAAATTAGATGAAGAGATTTTAAAAACTGTTGTATTTATTGAACATAATTCAAATCATCCAATAGCTCAAGGAATTGTAAACAAATTCTCTGATTTAGATATATCTGAAATTAAAGAATCAAATATTGAAGAAATAGCCGGAAAAGGTGTCCAAATGGGGGATATCAAAGTAGGTAAAAAGACAATGTTTGAAGGATATAAAGATCCGAATAAATATTTAGAAATGGAGAATGAAGGAAATACAATTTCATTTGTATCAAAAGATAATGAAGTTGTAGGATATATAGCTTTATTAGATAAAGTTAGAGAAACAGCAAAAGAAGCAATCAATGATTTTCATAAAGATAATATTATTATAGAAATGCTTACAGGAGATAATCAAAAGGTTGCAAATAAAGTTGCGCAGTATCTAAATATAAGACATTATAGATCAGAATTGAATCCAGAAGATAAAATGAAATTTATAGAAGAAAAAATGCAAGAAGGAAAAACTATAGCTATGATTGGAGATGGCATCAATGATGCTCCAGCACTTGCCAATGCAGATATCGGAATTTCAATGGGTTCAGGTACATCTATAGCAATGGAATCATCAGATATAGTAATAGTTAAAAACGATTTGAATAAACTATATCATAGTTACAAATTAAGTAAAAAATTAAATACAATTATTTATCAAAATATTATATTTTCAATAGCAGTAATTATAGCTCTAATAGGGTTAAACCTATTTGGAATTTTAGATCTACCATTAGGAGTAGTATTCCATGAAGGTTCTACAATAATGGTAATTCTAAATGGTTTAAGATTACTTGGATTTAAGAATAAATAATTTTAAGATGATGTTTTAGGATTAAATAATCTTAAAACATCATTTTTTTATTATAGATTAACATTTTTTTTTATATTTATAGTTTTAAAATTACATTATCAATTTAATCGTCAATAATGTATAATTAAATGTAAGAGATAAAAGAAAGGAATATCTATGAATATTTTAATTATTGGAGGAATTGCAGCAGGAGCTTCTGTAGCAGCGAAAGCTAAAAGAACAAATCCTGAAGCAAATGTTACAATTATCGAAAAAAATGACTATCTTTCATTTGGAGCTTGTGGACTTCCTTACTATTTAGGTGGAGAATTTGATAATGCAGATAGAATGTATGCTAGATCAATCGAGAAAACTAAAGAACAAGGAATTGAAGTTTTAAGTCGACATGAAGCTTTGAGTATTGATTTTGACAATAAAAAAGTAAATATTAAAAATTTAGAAAATAGTGAAGAGTTTGAAAGAGTTTATGATAAATTAGCTATATGTACAGGAGCTACACCTGTAGTATTTGGAGAAGGTTCAGACAGCGAAAATGTATTTACAATGGTAAAAGAAGATGATGCTAATAGATTGAAAGCAAAGCTAGATGAAATAGAAAATATTGTAGTTATTGGTGCTGGATTTATCGGTCTAGAAGTTGCTGAACAATTAGTTTCAATCGGAAAAAATGTTACAGTAGTTCATAGAGAAAATGATTTATTGAAAAATATTTTTGATGATGAAATCTCTGAAATGATAAAAGAAAAAGCTATTGAGCATGGTATAAAATTCAAGTTTGGAAACACATATGAAAGTTTTAAAACTGATGGAAATAAAGCAATTGCTGTGATTACCGATAAAGAAGAAATTCCTTGTGATGCAGCGGTAATGGCTTTAGGTTTTAGACCAAATACTTCATTTATTGATGATAGTAGACTTGAAAAGATTAAAAATGGTGCAATCATTGTCGATGATTGCGGTCGCACAAGTATTGAAGATGTATATTCTGCTGGAGACTGTGCAACAGTTCATAATAAATTTACAAATAATTTTTATGCAGCACTTGCAACTTATGCAAATAAAATGGGAAGATTGGTAGGAGAAAACATAGTATCCGAAAATCAAAAATCATATATTGGGGCTCTTGGTTCATCATCTATAAAAGTTGGAGAATATGGAGCTACATCTACTGGGCTTACAGAAGAAAAAGCTAAAGAGCTTGGATTAAATTACAAAGCAACATTTATAAAAGCAAAAAATCAAACTTCATATTTAAAAGGCCAAGAAGATATATTTATAAAATTAATATATGATAAAGAAACTAGAGTAATATTAGGTGGACAAATATTTGGGAAAAAAGGAATTGAAAGAATTACAGCATTGGTTGTAGCAATCCATAAAGAAGTTACTGTTGATGAATTAGGATTTATGGATTTCCCATATTCACCACCATTCTCACCTACATGGGATCCATTAAATGTAGCGGGAAATGCATCAAAATAAGACTAACTATATGAAGTCAAGTATAAAATAAATAACTTTATGAAAGATATACCAAAAGACAATTTAATAAAAATTTGCATGACAAATAAGCCTTAATAAAAGGCTAGTTTAAAAGATGAAGTTAAGTCTGAGGAACAAATTGAGTGTTTGTTTTAAGTAATTTAAAAATAACTCTAATTAGCTTTTTAGCAACGTGTGTAAGAGCAACGAAGTGGTGTTTACCTTCCTTTCTCTTTCTCTGATAATATTCTTTAAAGCAAGGATCTCTCATAGCTACTAACCTAGCAGCATTGAGGAAAGCCCATCTAAGATATGGAGAGCCACGTTTAACCAT
>NZ_AUHK01000003.1 GCF_000423145.1 Helcococcus sueciensis DSM 17243
CTACTGATACTAAGATTTCTAAACGTGGTTCTCCTTATCTTAGACGTGCTATTTGGCTCGCTGCTAGTGTTGCCGCCTTTAAAGATCCTGCTTTGTCTGTGTATTATCAAAAGCTTAGACAAAGAGGTAAGGCTCATGGTACAGCTATTGGTGCAGTTGCTAGAAAACTTACTAACATAATTTTTGCTGTTTTAAGAGATAACAAAGCTTACATACCTAATATTTAATTGTTATTAAATTTTTCTAAGCCTAAATTTTTAGGCTTGTTTGACGTGCCATAAATTTCAAGATAAATTATTTTTTATTTTCTCTTGACATTTGATAGCTGGTCTTAATACTATTATTGTTTTAGGTTCAGTAATAACTAATTTAAATACAAATATAATTTATTATCTATGCTAAACTTATAAATTTTATTTTTAAAATATATATCAATTCAATATATTCCTTATATTATTTATTATATATTTATTTGATTACGTTTTCAATATTTTTTTTATTTATTAATCATATATATTGTTTAAAATACTTTGCAAATCTAAAAAATTTATAAAAATTTCTTTATCAGTATTAGTAACTATCATTGAAACAAAAAATAGGAGAATAAATATCGAACTAAATATTAATTAAAATATTTTTCATATCTATCTCCTATGTTTATATAATTATAACTTATCTAAATATCATGAATACGTTTTCTTCGTTATAACATATTCTTATTTTTTATATAAATTTTTATTATTGATAAATTATATATTTTTGTTATATCAATTCTCTATTTTCTATTCTAAATATCTTAAATTCTTCTAAGTTAAAGAAATTTGTATCATGGCTTACTAATATTATAGTCGTATCCTTTGGAATTTTATTAAATATATAATTGTAAAAATTACTCTTAAGATGTGTATGAAGAGCAGCTGTTGGTTCATCAAGTATTAGCACCTCTGGATTGTTTATTAAGGCTCTGCTTATTGCAACTTTTTGCTTTTCTCCACCAGATAAATATTTTACCTTTTTGCCCAATAATTCATGTAAATCAAATTCATTACAAATTTCATTAAATCTATTTTTCTTTTCTTTACTATTATATTTCTTAGAATACATTAAAGGGATTGTTATATTATATTTTACAGTTTCATCATCTAATAGAAGATAATCTTGAAATACAAAACCAAATGTTTCATTTCTTAAAAGTCCTAATTTTTTTGAACTAAAACTTTTAATATTTTCATCATTATAATAGTAATTGCCATTATATTCATTATCTAACATACCTATGATTTTAAGAGTGGTAGTTTTACCTGAACCATTTTCCCCTTGAATAAGAACCTTATCACCTTTATTTATTTCAATATACGTATTTTCAAGAATTATAGTTTCATTAACATTTTTGTATGATTTTTTTAATATATCTATTTTAATCATTTTTACCTCAATACAAAATTGAACTTTTTATTTTTCTTAAAAACAGCAAATTATTTACAAAAAATATTATTATATATCCAAATGACATTGCTAATATAATATAAAACCTTGGATTAATATTAAAACCATTTAATACATTTAATATAATAAAATTATTCAATATAATAATCGTATTTAGTAATGCTGTTCTATAAAAAATATCTTTAATAGTTGCGCCATGTATATAATGAATTAAGTATTCTTTTCTTAATTTTGTAAATAATTCATGATAGAAATAGTATAGAGCATAATTTAGAAGTATGATATTTAATCCATTAAATACAAATATATACTTAAATATAAAGCCTATTTCATCGACTTCTTTACTTTCAATAATTTTTAGATTCGCAAAGGAATTATCAAATATATTTTGTAATATTAAAAGACTATCTTTATCTGATGTACCAACGGTATCTAAAATATTTAATATCTCCGATTTATCAAGACTATCATAAGATTTTATTAATTCATCCTTATTTATAATTTCATAAATATAGTAAGCTGAAGATATATCTTTCTCAGGTATTGTTGTAATCTTTGAAATCTTTTCATTGATAAATTTATTATTTATACTCTTAAGAGAAATATCATCAATAGGATATCCTGCAAACAAATAGGCTTTGTTATATTTACTATCCGATCTATTATCAAATATGCTTATTTTTTGTTGATACTTTTCTGAAAAATACCTACTAATGAAAAATGTGTAATTATATTTTCCAAAATAATCAAATAAATTACTTTTTAATTCCTTGTTTATATCATCAAATGAAATAGGTACAAGTTCTAACACAATATCTTTATCAGATTTATTTTGTATTTCATTATTAATGCCAAATATAACTGAATCAATTGAACTTAATATAGGAATAGATATAAATAAAATAATAATATTAAATAATACTATTCTTTTAAAATTCCTAAAAATATCTCTAATACCATAATGAAAAAGTCTATAAAACATATTTAGCTCCTTCTTCATCCACTGCTTTAAACATTATTATTGTTTTTATAGCAGTTATTAAAAATATTAAAATCAATAATATAATATTTAAAAATATCATATTAGATAAAACTAAGTAATTAGTTGCAATAAATGTTAAATATAGTAAGACCACTAAATCTGAAGCTATAAATATTATAAACAAATAAAATACATTAATCCTTATAAAATTAATCAAGAAACTTAAACTATCAGCACCATAAATTTTATTGATGTATACATCTTTTTTCTTTGAATTAGAAAATATTATTATGCTGAAAAATAGAATTAATAATATCGATATCAAACTAGTTGAAATGATTTTTTCATACAATCTACCAAATAAAAATATATTAAACGCGTCTTTTAACATTTTCAAATTGCTTTTTTTTATCAATTTAAAATTTGATTTTAATAAATTAATTGTAGAAGAATCAATATCTCCATTTTCACTAAATACATATAATTTAGTGATTTCATTAGAATCAATTGAAAATAGATTTTTAACTAAAATTATATCATTCTCATAAATAGAGGCATCATAATCAAAGTAATTTATAATTTCTGTATTAAATCTATTTTCCAAGGGAGTAAAATCTATTTCAGATTTTTGCATAAGATCCCTTATAGAACCAATATATATACTTACATTTTTATTTTGTATATAGTCATCATTTGAAAAATATCTAAATATATCTGCATTAAGAATTTTAGAAGAATTAATATAATAGTTATTATCTGGATTATATAAACCAATAATAGTTTCATCATTTGTTTCTGCAATTATATTAATATCCTTATAATTTTTAAGCTCATCTAGATTAAAGTCTGAATCATTCACTTTTTCAAATTCTAAATAATCTTTAGGCATATTATATTTGTTATTATAAAACGAATTACCAATTAAATAATTAAATCCCATTAAAAAAGCTAAATTAGCTATGAAAATCAATGAATAAACTCTTTTATTAAACTTCATAATTTTTAATAAACTAATTTATATTTAGTTTATCTATCTCCTATATTTATATAATTATCACCTATCTAATATTATGAATACGTTTTCTTTTTTTTATTATAATATATTTTTATTTTCATATCAATCCTTATTTTTGATAAATTATACATTTTATGTGCTAATACAAATTCACTATATTCCCTTTTTCATCTACATCTATTGCCAATGCATTCGGTATTTTAGGTAATCCTGGCATGGTTAAAACTTTATTTAAATAAACTACTATAAATCCAGCTCCGGATCTAATATTTAAATCTGTAACTGTGATTTCAAAATCAATAGGTCTTCCTATTAATTTAGGATTATCTGAAAGTGAATTTGGAGTCTTAGCTATACATATAGGTAAATTATTAAATCCTAGTGACTCTATTAAAGATAATTTTTCTTTAGCTTTCACTGAAAATTTAACTCCCTTGGCTCCATAAATTTCTTTTGCAACTATATTAATTTTATCTTCTATGGTATCTTCATCTTCGTAAATAAATTTTAGTTCTTGATTATTATTTTCAACTATTTTAACTAATTTATTTGCTAAATCTATAGCTCCATTTCCACCTTTTTCCCAAACTTCAGTAAGTGAAAACTCTACTCCTATTTCTTTTGCCCATTCTTCCATTAATAAAATTTCATTATCTGTATCGGAAGTAAATTTATTTAATGCAACTATAACTGGTAAATTATATTTTTTCATATTTTCAATATGTTTTTCGAGATTTTTAATTCCCATTTTTAAAGCTTCTAAATTTTCAGATTTTAAATTTTCTCCCAAAACTCCACCATGAAGTTTTAAAGCTTTGATAGTTGCAACTATTACAGTCGCTTTTGGTCTCAATCCTGATTTTCTACATTTTATATCTAAGAATTTTTCTGCTCCAAGATCTGCACCAAAACCTGCCTCTGTAACTACATAATCACCATATTTAAGAGCTGTTTTTGTTGCAATTACTGAATTACATCCATGAGCAATATTGGCAAAAGGTCCACCATGTATAATTGCAGGATTATTTTCCAACGTTTGTACAAGATTTGGATTTATCGCATCTTTTAATATTGCTGTAATCACACCTTCTATCTTTAAGTCTTTAATATAAATCGGTTGATTTGATTTATTAAATCCTATTAAAATATTTGATATTTTTTCTTTTAAATCATCAAGATTTTCTGCTAAACATAGAATAGCCATAATTTCACTTGCAACTGTTATTTCAAAGCCTGATTCTCTTTCATCTTTTTTACCATAATTGATTTTGATATTTCTCAAAGCTCTTTCATTCATATCTAATACATAATTAAATTGAACTTTTTCAAATTCTAATTCATTACCTTGAAAAATATGATTATTAATTAATGCCATAATTGCATTATGAGCTGAAGTTATAGCATGTAAATCCCCATTAAAATGTAAGTTGATTTCATCCATAGGTATTACTTGTGCATAGCCACCACCAGTAGCTCCACCTTTTCTACCTAAAACTGGTCCAAATGAAGGTTCTCTAAGTGCAACTACAGATTTTTTTCCAATTAAATTTAATCCATCTGAAAGTCCAACTGTAACTGTTGATTTTCCTTCTCCTGTTGATGTAGGATTGATGGAAGTAACTAATATTAAATTCTTTGATAAATCATTAAACTTGTCAATTTTTATTTTTGCTTTATAATCACCATATTTTATTAAACTATCTTCATCTATACCTATTTTTGAAGCAATTTCAGATATTTTAAGTTTATTTGCTTCTAAAGAAACTTCGTAATCGGTCTTCATTTGTACTCCTATTATTTTAGCGAAAAATGTCCAATATCTTTTCTATAAAAAATATTATCGCATTCTATTTTTTGTATGCTTTCGTAAACCTTAGAAATAGCATTTTCTAAGTTATCATCTTCTTCACAAATCAACAATAATCTTCCACCATTTGTATAAATTTTGCCATCTTTTTCTATAGTTCCCATATGATAGATTTTTGAAGTAAGATTTTCTAAACCTTTAATTTCGTATCCTTTTTTATAATCTTCTGGATAGCCTTTTGAAGCTATTACGACTCCTACTCTAGCTTTATTATTCCACTCTATTTCAATATCTTTTCCATCTATAATTGCATTTGAAATATCGTATAAACTTGTATTTAAACTTTGTAATACAATCTCTGATTCAGGATCACCAAATCTTACATTGTATTCAATAGTTTTTATACCTGATTTTGTTTTCATTAGTCCAGCAAATAATATACCTTTGAATTCTCGACCTTCATTCAGCATTGCTTTTGCAGTAGGAATAAGTATCTTTTCCATAGCTTCTTCTATATCAGTATCTGATATATTTTTGATAGGCATATATACTCCCATACCGCCAGTATTTAGACCTTTATCTCCATCAAATGCTCTTTTGTGGTCTTGAGCAATTTTCATAGGATAAACTTTTTCACCTGATACAAAAGCCA
Source organism: Helcococcus sueciensis DSM 17243 (assembly GCF_000423145.1). Taxonomy (GTDB): domain Bacteria; phylum Bacillota; class Clostridia; order Tissierellales; family Peptoniphilaceae; genus Helcococcus; species Helcococcus sueciensis. The sequence goes on from NZ_AUHK01000003.1 coordinate 5,903, forward strand.
TCAATGAAAATTCTTCTCCTTTTAAAAATTCTTCGATAACTATAGTATTACCCGCATTATCAAATTTTTTATGAAGCATTATTTCTTCTAAGCTGTTTTTTGCTTCTTTATAATTTTTTGGAATTACTACTCCTTTTCCAGCAGCTATTCCATCAGCTTTAATAACTATTGGAAATTTACAATTCTTTAAATACTCTAAAGCTTTTTCTATATCATTAAATATTTCATATTCAGCTGTAGGAATATTATATTTTTGCATAAAATCCTTTGAAAAAGCTTTACTTCCCTCAAGAATTGCAGCATTTTTTCTTGGTCCAAATACTCTAATACCTTTATCTTCAAGCTTATCTACTAGTCCATCTACAAGAAAAGCTTCTGGTCCTATAAATACTAAATCAATTTTATTATCTTTACAAAATTTAGATATTTCTTCCTCTTTAATATCTATACATTTTCCAAATTTATTTACACCAGGATTTTGACCTAGCATAAATACTTCATGATTCTCATTATTAAATTTTTCTGCAATAGCGTGTTCTCTACCACCATTTCCTACAACTAATATCTTTGCCATATTTTTCCCTTAATTTACTAATGTTTAAAGTGACGCATTTTTGTAAATACCATTGAGATATTATTTTCATCACATGCATCTATTGATTCTTGATCTTTAATTGAACCACCTGGTTGAATAATTGAGCAAATACCATGTTTTGCAGCTAAATCAACACTATCTCTCATTGGGAAAAATGCATCTGATGCAAGAACTGCACCTTTTGCTTTTTCACCAGCTTGTTCTAAAGCTATTTGACATGATCCAACTCTATTCATCTGACCAGCGCCTACGCCTATAGTTTGTCCATTTTTAACTAATACTATAGCATTTGATTTCACATGTTTAACTATTTTATATCCAAATAGTAAATCTTTCATTTCTTCTTCACTAACTTGCTTTTTAGTTACTGTAACTAATTCAGCAAAAATTTCATCATCATAGTCTTGAACTAGAATTCCACCTCTAACTGATTTTATTAATTGTGGATTGTTGTTAGTTTTTTTATTAATTTTATATATTCTTAAATTCTTTTTAGATTTTAATAATTCTAAAGCTTCATCATCATAATCTTCAGCTAATATAATTTCTAAGAATATATTATGCATTTCTTTAGCTGTTTCTATATCAACTTTTCCATTTATCGCTACAATTCCACCAAATATAGATACGGGATCAGCATTGTATGCTCCCATAAACGCATCATACACAGTATTCCCAAGTGATACCCCACAAGGATTCATATGTTTCAATGCAACACATACTGTTTCATCAAATTCTTGTAGTATATCAAGTGCTGCACTTGCATCTTGTATATTGTTGTATGACATCTTCTTGCCATGCAATTGTTCCGCATTTTGAAGAGCATAAGACGTGTTATTATCATCGATATAGTGAGTTGCTGATTGATGTGGGTTTTCCCCATATCTAAGCTCATCTTCTTTTGTAAATGTTAATATTAATTTTTCAGGGTTTAAATTATATTTTTGATTAAAATATTTAGCGATTACTGAATCATAATAAGCAGTTTTATTGTATACCTTAGCCGCTAAATACGCTCTTGTTTCTAAACTTGTATCTCCATTTTTTGTGATTTCATCAAGGACTTTATTATAATCAGTTATATCGGTAACTACTGTTACAAACTTAAAGTTTTTAGCAGCAGATCTTAACATACTAGGACCACCGATATCTATATTTTCTATAATTTCTTCATCAGTAACATTCGATTTTTTTAATGTTTCTTCAAATGGATATAAATTTACACAAACTAAATCTATGTATTCTATATCATTTTCTTTAATTTGTTTCTTATGATTTTCATCATCTCTTTTTGATAAAAGTCCCCCATGTACTTTCGGATTTAATGTTTTTACTCTTCCATCTAAAATTTCAGGAAATCCTGTAAAACTATCTATGCTAATACAATCAATATTATTCTCACTTAGATATTTTAAGGTTCCTCCAGTAGAAATAATTTTATAATTATTTTCAACAAGTCCCTTAGCAAATTCTACAATATTCGTTTTGTCACTTACACTAATTAATGCCTTTTTCATTTTTGCTCCTTAAAAACGTTTATCAATGTATTAGGATACAATTTATGTTCTAATTGATGAACCCTATTTGTTATTTCATTTAGATTTTCACTGTAATCAACGATAAATTTATCTTGTACAATTATTTCCCCATCATCTACTTTTTCATTTACATAATGAATACTAACTCCTATTTCATCATCTCTATTGTTATAAGCTCTTTCGATTGAGTTTATTCCTTTATATAGAGGTAATAAAGAAGGGTGAATATTGATAATTTTACCAGTATATTTTTCTAGAAAATGTGGAGAAATTATTCTCATATATCCCGCTAAGACTAAATAATCCATTTCTTTTACTTTATCAAGTATTATATCTTCGTATTCTATCTTTGAATTAAAATTTTTTGGATTAAATACGAATGTATCAATATTTAAATTTTTAGCACTTTCTATTACTTTTGCTTTTGGATTATCACATACTAATAATTTTATATTACAATAGTTTTTAAGTTCTTCATTTTGAACAAGATTTACAAAATTTGATCCTGTTCCTGAAGCGAAAATAGCTATATTTATCATACGATTTCTATTCCTTCTTTATCTGTAACTTCACCTAATATAAAACTATCATTTACCATTTCAAGCACTGTGTTTACATCTTTTTTATCTACTACTATTACAAGTCCAACTCCCATATTGAACACTTGATACATTTCATCTTCATTGATATTTCCTTTTTCTTGGATATATCTAAATATTTTAGGAACTTCATATGCTGATTTATCTATTTTCATTCCAAGACCGGATTTTAGACATCTTGGTAAATTTTCATAAAAACCACCACCAGTAATATGAGAAATACCTTTAAGATTAACTTTTTCCATTAATGGTAAAATATCTTTTACATAAATTTTTGTAGGAGTTAATAAAGCTTCTCCAACTGTTGAATCTTCAAATTTTTCATTTAAATTAATATTATTATCTGCAATAATTTTTCTTATAAGGGAAAATCCATTTGAGTGGAATCCTGAAGATTTTACACCTATTACAATTTGTCCAGATTCAGTATTTTCAGAGGATACCAATAAATCTTTTTCTTGAGCACCTACACAAAAACCAGCGATATCATATTCTCCTTCTTTATAAAATCCTGGCATCTCTGCTGTTTCTCCACCTATCAATGCCATATCGGATTGTATACATCCATCTGCAACGCCTTTTACAATTTGTTCTATTTGATCTGGGTTATTTTTACCGACTGCAAGATAATCAAGGAAAAATAGAGGTATTGCTCCTTGAGCAAGTACATCATTTACACACATTGCAACAACATCTATGCCGATGGTGTCATGTTTATTTAACTCAAATGCTAATTTTAATTTAGTTCCTACCCCGTCTGTACCACTTACTAAAACTGGATTTTTAAAGTCATAAGCAGATAAATCAAATGCTCCACCAAAACTTCCAATCATAGACATCATGCCTTTATTTCTAGTTTTTTCAACATGTTTTTTTATTTTTTCAACAGATTCATAGCCTTTTTCAAGACTTACACCCGATTCTTGATATTTACTGCTCATAATTAACCCCTTTGTTTTTTTAAAAATTCTTTCTGTATATTAGTTAATTCCTGATTAAATTTCTCTTCATTATCTCCTAAACCATCGACATATGATGCATTGAATATATCCAGTGATATTCCAGACTGGTCATTGTCAATATTGAGTCCGATTGATTCTTTAAGTCCTTCTATTGATAAGAAATCTAAAGAATCAGCACCAATTTCCTCGCAAATTTCATCCTTGGTTTTATTTGCTCCTCTAATTTCCTTAGATGTTTTCATATCAATTCCTGAAAAACTCGGAAACATAATCAATGGTGATCCTATTCTCACATGAACTTCTTTTGCTCCAGCATTTTTTAACATCTTAACAATTCTAAAACAAGTAGTTCCTCTAACAATCGAGTCATCAAGTAAAACAACTCTCTTATCTTTTACTACATCTGATAAAGCAGAAAGTTTCATCTTGACTGCTAATTCTCTCATATTTTGAACAGGGTTAATAAATGTACGACCAATATATTGATTTTTAATTAGACCCATTTCATATGGAAGACCTATTTCTTCAGCATATCCTGACGCTAATGAAAGTGATGAATTCGGGACTCCGACAACTATATCTGCATCTACAGGACTTTCTTTTGCTAAAATATTCCCAGTTTTTTTTCTTACCATATGAACATTTCTTCCTAAAATTGTAGAGTCTGGTCTTGCAAAATAGATAAACTCCATGGATTCAACAGTTATCTTACCTGGCTTAGTATATGATTTTACTTCATATCCATTATTATCAATCTTAACAAGTTCTCCAGCCTCGATATTATCTATAAACTCAGCTCCTAACACATTGAATGCACATGTTTCAGATGCTATTACAATAGAATTTTCTAATTTTCCTAAAACCAAAGGTCTAAAAGAATTTTTGTCAACAAGACCATACATTGCATTTTGGGTTAAAACCACTATAGAAAACGCTCCTTTTAATTTTGATACTGAATCTATTAGTTTCTCTTCAAAAGTTTTCTTTTTACTTCTTCTTAAAAGATGAATAATTAACTCTGCGTCTGATGCAGAATGAAAAACAGCTCCATCTTCTTCTAATGATTTTCTAAGACTTAGGTTATTTATCAAATTTCCTGACATTGTAATACCAATATGTTCATCATAAAATTTAAACAATAGAGGCTCAATATTTTGAGTAGTCTTAGTTTGTCCACTAGAATACCAGACCGATCCAAAAGCATTGTCTCCTGTCAAATTGGCAAGTATATTTTTGTCATTAAAAACTTGAGTTAATAGCCCAATATTTCTGTATCCCTTTAGTTTCTTATCATCACCTGACACAATTCCTGCACCTTCTTGACCTCTGTGTTGCATACTATGAAGTGCAAAATAAGTTAAATTTGCTGCATCTTTATTATTCCAAATACCAAACATCTATTAATTTCCCCTTGTAAAGTAGTTCACACCATTTGCGAATATATCTTGTCTTTCCTTAATACTTTGTGTAATATATAGGTTTTCGCCAGATCTTTCACTATGTCCCATCTTGCCTAAAATTAATCCATCTTCACTTATCATGCCCTCTATAGCATATAATGAACCATTTGGATTATATTTACCATTTAAGGTAGCATTTCCATCATTATCTACATATTGGAATGCAGCTAAATGTTTGAATTTTTCAATATTATTTCCTACAAGTCTACCTTCTCCATGACTTAGAACTACTTCATGCAATTTATTTACTTCAAAATTTTGTGTCCAAGGAGATGTGGTGTTTGCAACTCTTGTAATTGCAGTATCGGAAATATGTCTAAATCCTTCATTTCTAAATAATGTTAAATCATCCTTATCTAAATCTCTAATTTCTCCATATGGGATTAATCCAGATTTTATAAGTGCTTGGAATCCATTACAAATACCTAGTATTAATTTCTTATCTTCTAAATGTTTATGAATTGCATTTTTTACTTTTTCATTTTTAATTATATTTACAATAAATTTCGCTGATCCATCTGGTTCATCTCCTGCTGAGAACCCTCCTGGGAATGCGATAATATGTGATTTTTCAATTTGTTTTACAAATTCGTCAATTGAATTTTCAATATCATCATCTTTTGTATTTGTAAATACAACTTGACTTACACAAGCTCCAGCTTCTTCAAATGCTTTTTGTGTATCATACTCTGAATTAGTACCTGGAAATACTGGAATTACCACATTTACATCTTCTACAATTTCTTTATAATATTTATTATCAGTTTTTTGTACAGTTATATTTTCTACATTTCCTTTATCCAAATTATAGTATGTTGGATAAATGTCCTCTAATGTATTCATATATGAAGAAAGAACTTCTTCTTTTGTTAGTTCAATTCCATTTATACTAATATTTTCACTAACCTTACCTAAATATTCAAAATCTAGATCTTCATTTGCTTCTATCAATATTGAACCAGGTCTAAAATTAAGAATATTTTCAAATTCAATATCCATACCTAATTCATTACCAAGTCCCATTTTCAATAATCCTGAAGCTATCGATTCATGCTCCAATACATATGCAGAAACTACTTTTTTATTTAAAATATAATCGTTTAGCAATTCTAAATCTTTAATATATTTATCTAAATTAGGATATGAATTTTCTGACTTTTCTAAATCTAAAATATATAGTTTATTATCAATTTCTTTTAATTCTGGTGTAATTACATTTTTTATTTTAACTGGTGCACAAGCAAATGATATTAATGTTTCAACAACATTTAATTCATTAAATGTACCTGACATAGAATCTTTACCACCAATTGAAGGTCTTCCAAAAACTTTTTGAGCAAGTATTGAACCTAATAATGATTGAGTTACTTTACCCCATTTCTTTTCATCATTTCCTAATTTTTCAAAATATTCTTGGAATGAGAAATATAGATTTTCTTTATCTCCACCTATTGCATATATTTTAGCCACTGATATAAGCACAGAATATATACTTGATAAAAATGGTGAATATTTTGAAATTTTTGGAATAAATCCATATGTCAATGCTGTTGCTGTATCCGGAGTTGAATAAAGCGTAGGAATCGCTGCAACAGATGCTTGAACTGGTGTAAGTCTTGTCTTTCCAGCATATGGCATCATAACTGTCATTGCTCCAACAGTTGAATCGAACATAGAAACCATTCCTTTTTGATTTGCAATATTCAAATCGGCAAGTTCTTCTAAAATAGCTTCTTTTGAAACTTCTTTATCTTCAAATGGATTTATTTCATTATTATCTATAAGTGTTGCATTTGCTTCTTTTCTGATACCTGCAGTTTCTAAAAACTCAGCTTTGAAATCTACAACTTTTTCGCCATTATAATACATTTGAAGTCTATTCTTGTCCGTAATAGTCGCTGCATGTACATATTCCAAATTCTCTTTTTCACATTCTTTTACAAATGCATCATAATCTTCTTTTGCTATTCCAACAGCCATTCTTTCTTGTGATTCACTGATTGCTATTTCTGTAGGATTTAATCCTTTATATTTAGTTTTAACTCTATCTAAATAAATTTCAATTCCTTCTGAAAGCTCTCCAATTGCAACAGATACTCCACCAGCTCCAAAGTCATTACATTTTTTAATTAATTTAGTAACTTCCGGTTTTCTAAATAGTCTTTGAATTTTTCTTTCTTCTACAGGATTACCTTTTTGAACCTGACTTGATGCAGTTACTAATGAATCATCATTATGTTCCACTGATGATCCAGATGCCCCCTGAATACCATCTCGACCAGTTTTTCCACCAATCATCACTACGATATCGCCTGGTTTCAAACTTTCTCTCTTATAATTATCTGCTTTAACAGCTCCTACTACAGCTCCCACTTCCATAGTTTTAGCAATATATGAATCGTCATATATTTCTTTTACATATGTAGTTGCAAGGCCTATTTGATTACCATAAGAACTATTTCCGTGAGCTTTTCCTTTAGATATATCTACTTGCGGTAATCTATTTTGTAATGTATCTTCTCTTTTTTGTAAAATATTTCCAGATCCAGAAACTCTCATGGCTTGATATACATATGATCTACCTGAAAGTGGATCTCTTATTGCTCCACCAATACATGTTGAAGCACCACCAAAAGGTTCAATTTCTGATGGATGATTATGAGTTTCATTTTTAAATTGAATTAACCATTTTTCTTTTTCGCCATTGTTTTCTATTTCAGTGAAAAATGAACATGCATTTATTTCTTCACTTGTTTCAATATTTTCATCGCCCAATATCTTAGTGTGATATTTTCCAATAATAGATGCCATATCCATCAATCTAATTGGTTTTTCTATATGTAATTCATCACGAAGTCCTAAATAAAAATCAAAAGCTTCTTGCATTTCTTTATTGAATAACTTGGACTCGATTTTAATTTCTTTAAGGCTCGTTTCAAACGTCGTATGTCTACAATGATCTGACCAAAATACATCTAATACATAAATTTCTGTTTCTGAAGGATTTCTATTTTCTTTTTTAAAATATTCTTGAATAAATAATAAATCATCTATTTCTAAAGCTAATGAAAGCTCATCCTTTAATTCAAGTAGCTGATTTTCTGTATATTCTATAAATCCTTCTAAATTTTTCATTGGTTTTACTTCAGAATTTATATTAAAATCTAAAATATCTAAATCTTTTTCATGAGATTCTATTGGATTTATAAAGAATTCTTTTAATTCTTGTAATTTTTCATCACTAAGCTTTTTATCAAATACTACTAATTTACCTGATCTTACAAAAGCTTCTGTTTTATTATCAATTAATCTTAATGCTTGCATAGCAGAATCCGCTCTTTGATCATATTGTGCAGGAAGAGTTTCATAAGCAATGTATTGATTTTCTTTTAATTCAACACTTTCAAACACTTCATCAATCATTGTCTCTGAGAATATTCTTTCTTTGGATATTTCAAAGAGTTCTTCTTCTATATTGAATATGTCATAGATAACATATTCGTCAAGACTTAATAATTCAACATTAAATTCTTTATTAAGAGTTGTTTTTAAATTCTGTGCTTCTTTACTATATTCATGACGTTTTTTTACAAAGATTCTTTTAGTCAATTATGTCCTCCAAATATACAGTGCCTTCAAAATTCATGTGACCTATTTTTCTGTTGTGTCTTGCTTCCTTTTCATACAAATGTAAATATCCTTTTTTTCTTTGAATTAAATCGATGAAATAATCTTCATTTTGTCCTAGGATATTATACATAGTTGTCTCTTTGTTATATATTTTACCGACCGTAAGACCACATATAGCTTCAATATGGGCTCTAAATTGTGATTTGTTTGCTGACTGTTGCGTAATATGACCTGAGTTGTGAACTCTTGGTGCAATCTCATTAAAAATTAATTTATTGTTACTTAAAAAGTATTCAACAGTCATTACTCCATAATAATCAAAATTATCAAGTATTCTCTTTGTATATTTAATAGCTTCTTCTTCAATTTCTTCAGTTATATTTGCAGGTATATTAGATCTAAAAAGTATATTATTTCTATGCTCATTTTCAACGACTGCAACTATTTCTATGCTCTCTCTATCTTTTACTGCAACTACTGAAATTTCCTTATCTAAATCAAGTAATTCTTCAATAATTGTGTTTTCTTCTATTTCATCATTAGATTCAATAATCTTTTGACCTTTTCCATCGTAACCAAGAGTTAGAGTTTTCATTAAATATTTATCTTTAAGAACTATATTTTCATCATTCCATTTATAATAATTAACCGTTGGAATGTCTAATGATCTTGCAAATTCTTTTTCTGAAAGTCTATTTTGTGTAATTTCTAATGATTTTGCTGATTGTACAAAATTGTATTTTTTTTCTAAAATTTTTAATGCTTTTACATCTATATTTTCAAATTCAAATGTAATTACATCACTTAATTTACAAAGTTCTTCTAAGTTTTTTAAATCATTAAAAGCACTATTTATAAAAATATCGGCAAAGTGTCTTCCACAGCAGTCTTCGCTCGGATCAAGCATTGCAATTTTATATCCCATTTCTTTTGCGGACATTGCAAGCATTCTTCCAAGTTGACCACCACCGATAATTCCAATAGTGCTTTTAGGTAAAATAGTATTTATCATATCTGCATATCTTCCTTTACTATACGTTCTAGTTCATTCTTAAAATCAGTATATTTTTTTTCATATTCACTATCATCAATTGCCAGAATAGATAGTGCCGTAACTGCTGCATTTTTAGCTCCAGCTACACCAATAGCCATTGTCATAACTGGTACACCATATGGCATTTGAACGATTGACAGTAAGGAATCTACACCATTTAATGTGCTTGATTTTATAGGTACTCCAATAACAGGTAATGTAGTATTTGATGCTACCATTCCTGGCAAATGAGCAGCTCCACCAGCTGCTGCAATAATTATTGAGTATCCATTTTTCTTAGCATTTTTAGAGAAATCAAAAAGAAGTTGAGGCGTCCTATGTGCGCTCACTACTTTTTTATCATAAGGTATAGAAAATTCATCAAGTAATTTACAGGTCTCTTTCATTGTTTCATAATCTGAAGATGACCCCATAATAACTGCAACTTTTTTCATCATAACTCCTTAATTAAATAATAAATTAGTATTTAATTCCATAGATTAAGTATAGCTAAACAATAATTTTATTTCAATTTAATATTTATTTTAAAAATAAAATAAGTCATATAAACAAATTATCGCTGTTATATATGACCTTTTTAGATACTTAATCACTCTTCATTTAATATAAATTTCTTTAATTTAGTGAAAAATTTTATATTATATTTCTTAGCTATTACATGATATACAATTATTGAAGCTAAAATAAAATTAACAATCATAAAAAAAATACAAATATCTGATCTACTTAAAAAGAATGACGAATTATATTGTGATTCATACAATAATAAAAATATACTTGATAAATATAATAGTACCGCCACAATTATCATAAAGTCCTCCTATTTATACGTCCTTTGATAAAATTATACCACTATTTATGTGTATTTTATAGTTTCTAGAAGGAAAATCGTTATATTTAAATCAAAAATTTTCTCTTACTATTGTAAATAATTCCTCATTGATATAATATTTTATTGTGATATTTTATAATATTTGAATATTATGTATATCTAAATTGCATTTATATAATTGTATTTATTTTAAGGAGATTCTTTATGAAACTTGTATACAAGGGAAAAACAAAAGATGTGTATGAATTAGAAAATGGAAATATACTCTTGAAATTCAAAGATGATGTTACCGGTAAAGATGGTGTATTTGATCCAGGCGAAAATCAAGTCGGACTTTCAATAGAAGGTTCAGGAAAAGCCGGTCTTTCATTAACTAAATATTTCTTTGAAGAGTTAATCAGTGAGGGTATTAAAACTCATTATATCTCATCAGATATAGAAAATAATACTATGGAAGTCGTTAAAGCTTCCTCTTTAGGTAAAGGATTAGAATTCATATGCAGATTTAAGGCTGTTGGTTCTTTTTATAGACGATATAATAAATACATAGAAGAAGGTTCTGATTTAGACGCTTTTACTGAAATCACAATTAAAGATGATAACGCTAAAGATCCAACTATTAATAAAGAAGCTCTCAAAATATTCGGAATATTAACAAGTGAACAATATGATTACTTAATAGAAGAAACTATTAAAATTTCAAAAATAATTAGAAAAATTCTTAAAGAAAAAGATATAGATTTATATGATATTAAATTAGAATTTGGATTTGATAAAAAAAATGAATTAGTATTAATAGATGAAATTTCTGGCGGAAATATGAGAGCCTATAAGAATGGTGAATATATTTCTCCTTTAGAACTAACTGATTTAATTTTAGGAGATAATTAAGGAGCTTTTTATGACAAGACTTATTGGTACGACGGCTATTGGTATTAGATTACCTATTATTAAAGAAGGTGACGATTTAGTAAAAATTGTAAGTGACTGCTTTATGGAAGTTATTAACTATGAGAATATAGAAGTTAAAAATACTGATATAATCGGAATTACTGAATCTTTACTTGCAAGAGCTCAAGGAAATTATGTTACTTTAGAAGAAATTGCAAAAGATATTAATGCTAAATATACAAGTGATGAAATAAGCATTGTTCACCCTATTCTAAGTAGAAATAGATTTCTAAATATCTTAAAAGCAATTGCAATGACTGGAAAAAATGTTAAAATCTATCTTTCATATCCTGATGACGAAGTTGGTAATCAACTTATGGATAGATATGAAATTATGAAAAAAGGGCTTAATATTTATACTGATACCTTGACTGAAGAAGATTATATAAGAATACTTGGCGAAAAATATCTTCATCCTTTTACAGGACTAGATTATACAGAAATCTATAAGTCAGTATTTGAAAAGAATCAAGTGGATATTTTATACTCAAATAATTTAGATGATATTGCAAAAAATTCAGAATCAATTTTAATTGCAAATATCCACGATAGAGATTTCTTAAAGGATTTATTTATATCTCAAGATGTTAAAGAAGTTTATACTCTTGCTGATATAATGAATGCCCCTATTGACGGATCAGGTTTCAATGAAGATTACGGTCTTTATGGCTCAAACTTCTCTAGCGATGATGCATTAAAACTTTTCCCTAGAGATGCTAAGAAATTTGTAAATGATGTTCAAGAAGAAATTATAAATAGAACCGGTAAAAATGTTGAAGTTCTAATCTATGGGGATGGAGCGTTTAAGGATCCCGTTGGTAGAATATGGGAATTTGCAGATCCTATAGTTTCTCCTGGTTTCACAGATGGTCTTATAGGACGACCAAATGAAGTAAAAATGAAATATCTTGCTGATAATAATTTTGCTGATTTAACCGGAGAAGATGCTATTAAAGCTGTAAAAGAAATGATAAAAACAAAAAATGATGATGATAGTACCGATAATCAAAAACTTGGAACTACACCTAGACAATTAACAGATCTTGTAGGGTCATTGTGTGACTTAATGTCAGGTTCTGGTGATAAAGGTACTCCTGTTATTTATATAAGAGGATATTTTGACAATTATTCTGTAGATTAATATTTTATATTTGGATAACATAAGGCGATACATTAGAAATTCTGATGTATCGCTTTTAATATGAGCTATTAAATTTTAATATAAAATAGCTGCTTCAGAAAATCCTGAAACAGCTATTTATATAGTTTTATTTTAAAGTGCTTCTAAATAGTTTTTGTTTGCTTGATTCCAATCTAAAACTTCAAAGAAAGCTTTAATATAATCTGGTCTTCTATTTTGATAGTTTAGATAGTATGCATGTTCCCAAACATCAAGACCTAAAACTGGTTTCTTTCCATCTGCAAGTGGTGTGTCTTGATTTGGAGTAGATAGAACTTCTAAGTTTCCTTCTTTATTAACTACTAACCAAGCCCATCCTGAACCAAATCTAGTTGCAGCAGCTTTTGAAAATACTTCTACAAATTCTTCTAATGAACCAAAAGTCTTTTCAATAGATTCTTTTAATTCTCCTGTAAGTTCTGTTTTTTCGGGAGATAATAATTCCCAGAATAATGTATGGTTAAAATGACCACCACCATTATTTCTTACAGCTGTTCTTATATCTTCAGGAATTCTATCTAAATCAGATAATAATTCAACTAAAGTTAAATCAGCTAAATCATCATGTCCTTCTAATGCATTATTTAAGTTATTTACATAAGCTCCATGATGCTTATTGTAATGTATTTCCATTGTTTTAGCATCTATATGTGGTTCTAATGCATTATATTCATAGTTTAATTTTGGTAATTCAAATTTCATAATACTCTCCCTTAATATTTCTAAAATTTACTACATTCTATTGTTACCCAATATTTAATTATATAATCAAAAAACAATTCCTTTTTCTTTAATATTATCTTCATATATTTGTAGATAAATTTCGTTTATAAGTTTATCTGCAAATTCATAATACTCAAAATCTCCATCATTGTTTGGTAGTAATGGTGCATTTTTTTCACGTCGCAATTCATTTATATGATTTAAAATCTCGGAATATTCTTCTTCTTTTATTAATTTTAAAACATCAAGTTGCGCTACGGATTTTATTGTGTAGGTTTTATTTTTAATATCAAATTCAACTACTCCACCGCTTACCTTTATATCTTTTCCATATGGAAAATATTTATATTGTAATATATTATTTTTTTTATCTATAAGTTTATATGTTAGCATATATCCTCTTACTTTATTTGTAAAAATCCTACTTTTCTATATACTTTATCTAGCATACGTGATGTTTTTCTTCTAGAATTTTCTGCACCTTTTAATAAAATTTCATCTATTTTATCTTTATCTTTTATAAGCTCATTATATTTTTCTTGGAATTTTGATAAATCAGCAATGATTAATTCTGCTAAATCAGCCTTAAATGTACCATATCCTTGTCCCTTGTATTTTTCAATGATTTCTTGTGCTGATAAATCACTAAAAGCAGAATATAAGTCTATTAAATTTTTTAGACCTTTTTGTTCATCATTGTAATCGAAATTATTTAATGAATCAGTAACTGCAGACATTACTTTCTTTCTAATTGCATTTGCATCATCAAATAAGAAGATGGAGGCGTTCTTGTCTTCATCTGATTTACTCATCTTCTTTTCTGGATTTCTAAGTGACATAATTTTCATAGTACTTTGATTTATTATTGCATCAGGAACTGTAAATGTGTCTGAATATTTACTATTAAATCTTATAGCCAAGTCTCTAGCAAGTTCCATATGTTGTTTTTGATCTATGCCTACAGGTACAAAATCTGCATTATATGCTAAAATATCTGCTGCCATTAGCACTGGATATGTAAATAATGCAGCATTGTTGTTATCTTCTCCTCTTGCAATCTTATCTTTAAATTGTGTCATTCTTGATAGTTGACCCATATATGAAATACTATTTAAAACCCAATAAAGTTTCAAATGATCTGTATTATGAGATTGAATAAATAAGTTAACTTTTTCTGGATCTAATCCTAGAGCCATATAAATAGCTACGACTTCTCTACTTCTTCGTCTTAAATCTGCAGGAACTTGAGGTACTGTGATTGAATGTAAATCAGCTACCCCTATATAACAATCATATTCATCTTGTAATTTAATGAAATTTTTAATTGCTCCCAAATAATTTGCTATTGTAAGTTCTCCTGATGGTTGAACTAAACTTAAAACTACTTTTTTCTTATCTGTCATTTTTAACTCCATTCAAATATGTATTTCTAATAATAAAGTTTGCATTCAGTCTACCAATTCCTTCTAAGGATGGAAGATATGAAATTTCTTTGTCTTCTAAATAAGTATAATCAAAGTCACCGTAATATTTTCCGCCTTCAGAAGAAATCCCCAAATCAATTAATATAGCATTCTTTTTAAATTCTATTTCTTTAAAATGATTGGCTCTTCCAATTGCTGAAATAACTATATCATAATCTTTTATTTTATCTTCAATATTTTTAGTCTTCGAGTGAGCAACAGTAACTGTTGCGTCATTATCTATAAGCATATTGAATAATGGTTTTCCTATAATATTTGATCTATTTATAATCAATATATCTTTACCTTTTAAATCTATAGTTTCTTTTAGATAAAAAAGAGTTGCCACAGCTGTAGTTGGAACATTTACATATTCTTTATCCATATATAAATTTTGAGAAGATTTAATATTTAATCCATCAACATCCTTCGAAATATCTATATTATTTAAGATTTCTTTTGGATCGAAATCTATATCTAAAGGCGTAAATACAAGTATTCCATTAATACTATCATCATTATTCTGTTCGATTAAATATTTAAGAAGTTCTTCTTTTGAAGTATTCTTCTCGAAAAAAGATTTTTTTACTTCAACTCCTAATTTTCCCGCTTCTCTAAGTATGGATTTTTCAAATGATTTCGCTCCCGCATTGTCTCCAACTCTTATAGTAGATAATATAATTTTTTTATCGCTACTCTTAATTTGTTTTTTTAAATTTTTATTAAATTTATCATAGATTTCATGTATGCTTAATTTCATATATTCTCCTATAAACTATAAAAATCTCATAACTATTATATTATATCATATTAAAAAATTTCTAATTATAAAATAAACCCCAAAAATCTAAAATTCTTGGGGTTATATTTTTATATTTTACCATACTGGAATTGAGCTTCCTTTTAAATCTTCTTCTATTATTTTTTTCACTTCATCAGTTCTATATGCTTCTTCAATTATTTTAATCCATTCTGCATCTTTATCTTCTGATCTGACTGCAACTAAATTAATATATGGATTTTCATCTTCTATAGATTCTAAAACTAATGCATCTTTTGAAGGTGTAAATCCTGCGTCAGTTGCGATACCTGAATTTATTACTGCTATTTGATTTTCTGCTAAAGTTCCAGGAATATTCGCTGCTGAAAGTTCTAAAATATTTAAATTCTTAGGATTTGACTTAATATCTTTAATAGTAGGAATTAACCCAGCTTCTTCATTTACTTCTATAAGACCAGCTTGCTCAAGTAATTTTATAGCCCTACCTCCATTTGATACATCATCTGGAATTGCAACTGTTTGACCATTTTCTAATTCATCAAGTGATTTGATTTTTTCTGAATAAATCCCTATAGGTGCAAATACTGTATCAAATGCTGAAACTAAGTCATAATTTAAATCTTCTACTTCAGCATTTAAATAGCTATGATGTTGAAATGCATTTAAATCGATTTCTCTATCATTTAAAGCCGCATTTGGAATTGAATATGAATCAAAATATACTATTTCCAAGTTGATTCCTTTTTCCTTAACAACTTCAGAAATGTGTTTCCATACTGATGAATCTGACCCCATTAATCCTACTTTAAGATTTATTGCTTCTGATTGTAAATCTTTATCCTTGTCAACAGTCTTTTCTGTTTTCGAACTACATCCTACTAGTAATATTGCCGCTAAAATAATTGTTAATAATTTTTTCATGTTTTTCTCCTTTTATTTTAATGTGTTTTTTTTCTTGCTAAGTAATTTCCTACTGTTTGTATTAAACTTACGAATAAAATTATGATTATTACTGATACATATGTAATATCGTAAAATCTTCTATTGTGACCATATCTGATTACAAATGCACCAATTCCACCGCCTCCAACGGCTCCACCCATGGCTGTTAAACCAAGTAAACTGATAATTGTAATAGTTATTGCACGAATAATTTGAGGTATACTTTCTTGTATATAAACTCTTATAATAATTTCAAATGGTGATAAGCCCATAGATTGTGCAGCTTCTATTACACCTTTGTCAACATCTGCAAGAGCTTGTTCTACTTGTCTTACAAAAAATGGTATTGCTCCAACAATTAAAGGAAATATTGCACCTTTAACTCCTATATATGTCCCCATAACTGTTCTTGTTACTGGTATCAATGCTGTTAGTAAAATTACAAATGGTATTGATCTAAAAATGTTGATTATAGTATCTAATATTCTATTTATAATCTTATTTTCAAGAATATTTCCTGGTTTAGTGACTGTAATTATCACCCCTAAAATTAATCCTAAAAATACTACAAATATAGAAGAAACAACAAGCATTATCAAAGTTTCCGATAATGAAGTAAAGAATTCTGTTTTATAGTCTATTAAATTAGGTAAATATTTTTCTAATAAATTTGTCATGATATTACCTCCCATTTAATTCCATTTTCTAAAAGATATTTTTTCGCATTTTCTATAGAATCTTTTTCTCCATCTAAAGAAACTATCAATTTACCTATCATTTGATTTTTTATTAAATCAATATCCCCAAAAATTATATTGCAATCAATATTATATTTCTTTGAAATCGATGAAATAATTGATTCTTTAGTATTCGCACCAAGAAAATCTAAATCTAAGACTTCATTATATTCCTTTATTCCAAATAACGCTCTGTCTTTTTTAATTAAATTAATTATATTTTTCTTATTTGAATTTGAATTTACAAATCCTTTTGATATATCTGTATGAGGATTTGAAAATAAATTATATACATTATTTACTTCAACTATATTTCCATTTTCCATAACTGCAACTCTATCACAAATACTTTTTATTACTGCCATTTCATGCGTAATTATTATTACCGTAATTTTTAATTTTTGATTTAATTCTTTTATTAATTGTAAAATTTGTGATGTAGTCTGCGGATCAAGGGCTGATGTAGCTTCGTCACAAAGTAATACTTTTGGATTATTTGCTAAAGCTCGTGCAATTGCCACCCTTTGCTTTTGTCCTCCAGATAATTGTGATGGATATGAATCTGCCTTTTCTGGTATACCTACTAAATCAAGCAATTCTTCTACTCTTTTTTTAATTTCAGCTTTTGATAAAGATTCATTTTTAAGATTGAATGCAACATTTTCAAATACTGTAAGTGATTTTAATAAATTAAATTGTTGGAATATCATTCCTATCTCTTTTCTCTTTTTTCTTAAATCAGAATCTGAAAGTTCAGTCAAATCAATATCATCAAATATTATATTCCCTGTAGTAGGTCTTTCAAGTAGATTAATACATCTAACTATGGTTGATTTTCCAGCTCCACTATATCCAATAAAACCAAATATTTCACCATCATTTATTAGAATATTCGCATCTTTTACTGCTTCAACTTTTCCAGAAGTAGTGTGAAATGTTTTAGATATATTTTTTAACTCTATCATTTTTCCTCCATCACAATTGCTCTTTTATATTTTGTTTATGTTGTTCTTTTATTTTTTTAAGTCTTTCTGGATTTAAGATTAATTCTAAAGCAGTTTGTGCTAATACTTTTGCTCCAAGACCTATTGAATCTAATCCTTTTTCACTTTTTGCAGCTAATTTAAATCCTTCTGTATGACCAATTATCTCTGTGTCAGATATTGAAATATGCGGTTGTATTACTGGTACTACTTGTGAAATATTCCCTACATCTGATGATCCACCAGATTTATAAATATCAATAGGTGTAAATTCTTCTCCATAAGTATTTAAGACTTCTTCATATACTTCATCAAATAATGGTGTTGGAACTGTATTATCCACCCAATTTTGAAATAGACCAAATTTATATTCAGCTCCTGTTGCAAGTGATGCCGCCTTTACTATGTTTTCAAATTTGGTATATAACTCTTCAAGTGTTGGCTTGTAATTTGCTCTTAAATAAAATAATGCTTTTGCATAATCTGGAACAACATTTGGTGCAAGTCCACCATCAGTTATAATCCCATGAATTCTAACATCATCTGTTAAATGTTCTCTTAATGCATTTGTATTATTAAATACTGAAATCACTGCGTCTAAAGCATTAATCCCTTTTTCTGGAGCTGCAGCTGCATGTGATGATTTACCAAAAAACTCTACACTCACTGGTGCTACAGCAAGACTTGTTCTTGTCGCTTCATGTTTATATCCAGGATGCGCTCCTAAAGAAAAATCTACATCATCAAAAAATCCTTTATTTACAAATGAACCTTTTGCAGATCCATTCTCTCCACCTTCCTCACCAGGTGTTCCATAAACTCTAATTTCTCCACCAACTTCATCTATGACCGATTTTAATCCTACTGCTGCAAGTGAAGATGTAACACCAAATAAATTATGCCCACATCCATGTCCAAGACCTTGTAATGCATCATATTCAGCATAAAATACAATTACTGGACCATCTTTTTGAGATTTATATCTTGCATCAAATCCTGTTCTATGACCAGCTACATCTAGCTTTACCTCAAATCCTTCTTTCTTTAATTGATTTGATAAAGTTTCCGAAGCAAAAAATTCATAATTACTTACTTCAGGTTTTTCATGAATTTGTAATGCTAAATCTTTATATCCTTTTAGTCTTTCATCAACTGTTTGTTCTATTCTTTCTCTATAATCTGTCATATCTTCCTCCATATATTTTCTTTTTTAGCAAATCATTAGAGTCATTTTAGGAATATTTTTAATATATTTATTTCATTTATCAAATAAATAATAAAATGTTTATATAAAATAAAAAAATCCCGTCCTATAAAAAGGACGAGATTTAAAATTCCCGTGTTACCACCTTAATTCTAATTAATTTCACAATTAATTACTCTTCAAGTACTATCATACTCTAACGCTATAACGGGCGTGCCCGGAATATCCTACATATCGAATACCCAACTCAAAGACCATTTTCAATCAACTTCCGCTCTCCTACTCTCAGCATTATGTAGTCTCTCTGTGCAGCTTTCATTAATCTACTTTTCTTATCAATGTTTTTGCTAATGAAATTATATTAAACCTATTTATTTAATTTGTCAAATTTTTTTCTAAAATTTTATAAAAACATAGATTTTGTAAATAAAAAGACAGCAAATATTTAATATGCTGTCTTTAGTTTATTATTTGTTTTTTACCGCTTCCCAAGCATCTTCAAAAGTTTCTGTAAAGTCACCTAAATCACTATAAACTTCTTTTTCATCCATTTTATCCATATCAGGATAAATCACGTCGAAATTCTTAATAGATTTAACTGGTTCTAAGTCTCTTGCTTTCATGATAGGTGTTCCTTGTTCATCACCAGACATCGCTGCAATATCAGGTCTACAGAAGAAATCAATCAATTTTAATGCATTTTCATAATTTTTAGCATTTTTTGGAATTGCGAAATTATCTATCCAAAGATTTGTAACTGTTGGTAAATAGTAATCTAAATCTGGATTTTCAGCCATTGCTTCTCTAGCTTCTCCAGAGTACACAACTGCAATTGCACCATTGTTATTTACCATATGTTGTTTTATTTCATCTTGTAAATAAGCTGTTACTAATGATTTTTGATTCATCATTAATTCTTGTACTTCTTTTAATTGTTCTTCACTAGTTGAATTTGCACTATATCCTAAATGCCAATATCCTGGAGCCATAGAATCTCTTGAAGAATCTAGCATCCATATTTGACGCTCATATTTTTTATTAAATAAAATATCCCATTCATTCATATCAGCTGGATCTACTTTTGTTTTATTATATAAAATACCTACTGTACCATAAAACATAGGAATTGAATATTTATTTTTTGGATCAAATTCTTTATCTAAGAAAGTTTCTCCAATTTCATCAAAATTTTCAAGTTTTGAATGGTCAATTTCCCTTAACATATCTTCTTTTATCATTTTTTCTACCATATATTCTGATGGAACTATTAAATCATAGTCTGATGGAGAGCTTTTAACAACTGTGTACATATTTTCATTTTCGTCAAATTCTGAATATACAACTTTTATTCCAGTTTCTTCGTAGAATTTAACAAGTACTTCATCTTTAATTGTTCCTCCCCAATTATAGAAAGAAACTGTTTCTTGATCTTTTGTAGAACAAGAAGCTAGTACAAATGTTAATACTAATAATAGTGCTAATAATTTTCTTTTCATCAAATATTTTTCTCCTTTTTCTTATTAAATTGTCTAATTTGTGAAATATTAGATGCTATAAGTAATACCAATACAACTACAAACATTATTGCTGAAAGAGCATTTATTGTAGGCTCTATACCTTTTTTGGTCATTGAAAATATCATAGTCGAAATTGTATTTGTTCCTGGCGCAACATTGAAAAATGAAATTACAAAATCATCAATTGAAAGTGTAAATGCCATCATTGCACCGGCAATTATACCTGATTTTATTTCAGGAATAACTACTTTGAAAAATGCTGTCATAGGAGTTGCTCCTAAATCAAGTGCAGCATCTATAAGGTTTCTGTCCATCATTCTTACTTTTGGTAAAACTGATAAAACTACATAAGGTATTGTAAATGCAACGTGTGAAAGTATTAATCTTATCAGTCCTTTTGGAATATTTAATATTCCAAACAATACCATTAGAGAAATTGCAATTACTATATCCGGATTTAATACTGGCAAATCATTTAAGCCGAGTATTATTCTTCTTCTCTTTTTTCTAAATTCAGATAATCCTACTGCTGCTAAAGTGCCTATAATAGTTGATATTATTGTTGTTGCAATCGCAACTACTATTGTTGTTTCGACTGCATTCATAATGAATCTATCCTTAAATAGTTCTCCATACCATTTAAGAGAAAACCCTGTCCATACTCCAAATATTCTAGATTGATTGAAAGAAAATACAATCAATACAGCAATTGGAGCATATAGAAAAAGGAAGATTAATATTAAATACAATTTTTCAAAAATATTTGTTTTTGTATTATTCATGCTTACCTCCAGTTTCTACAGATTCTTTATCAAATAGTATTGAAATAAATATTACAATCATTAAAAATGTAGCTAACGCAGATCCATATCCCCAGTTACCTGTCTTTGAAAATGATCTTTCTATTACATTTCCTACCATATTTACCATTCCACCACCAAGAAGTTCAGATACTTCAAATGTTGAAATTACTGGTACAAATACCATGGTTATACCTGAAATTACCCCTGGCATAGATAATGGGAATATAACTTTTGTAAATGTCTTCTTTCTGTCTGCTCCCAAATCATATGCAGCTTCTATTAAACTATAATCTATCTTTTCAAGAGCTGTATATATAGGTAATATCATAAATGGTAGATAATTATACGTCATCCCTAAAACTACTGCCGATTCTGTATATAGAAAGGACTTGTATTCAATTCCAAACCAAGATAATAGGTTATCTAAAACACCATTTTGAGATAATATAGTCACCCAAGCATATGATCTAAGCAAGAAATTCATCCACATCGGAACCATTATTAACATCATTGCTAGTGTTCTATAATTCATATTTAACTTGGTCATAAAATATGCAAATGGATAAGCTATCAATAATGTGATAATAGTAGTTATAAATGCAATCTTAAAAGAAACCACGATTGATTTTAATGTAGTTCCTTGAAATATTTGTGCAAAATTAGCAAATGTAAAACTTCCATTTTTAGTAAATGCATAATATAAGACCATAAATAAAGGAACTACTATGAAAATTACTAGCCATAAAATATATGGGTATGCAAAGTCTTTAATTCTCTTCAATTTGTTCCTCCTTTTTCATTTCATGAATTGCATCAGGAACTATTAATAAACCAACTTCTTGGCCGACTTTTTTATCATATATTGAATGAACTTTGTATTCATAACCATTTACATCTACAATCATTTCCCAGTGTACACCTTTGAATGTAACTATCTTTACTACACCAGTAATCATTCCTTTTGAAGGGTCTACTAATTCTATATCCTCAGGTCTAATAACTACATCGATTCTTTCATTTTTTTCAAATCCTTTATCTAATGAATCAAATATATGGTCAGAAAACTTAACTTTATTATCTGAAACCGCAACTGCATCTAATATATTTGACTCTCCAATAAATCTTGCTACAAATTCATTTGTTGGTTCGTTATAAATATCGATTGGACTACCTATCTGCTGTATTCTACCATTGTTCATTACTACAATTGTATCACTCATAGTAAGAGCTTCTTCTTGATCGTGAGTTACATATATAAATGTAATTCCTACTCTTCTTTGTATTCTTTTAAGTTCATTTTGCATGGACTTTCTTAATTTCAAGTCTAATGCTCCAAGAGGTTCATCAAGTAACAAAACTTTAGGTTTGTTTACTAAAGCTCTCGCAATAGCAACCCTTTGTTGTTGTCCACCTGAAAGTGAATCGATTGAACGATTTTCAAATCCTGATAGATTAACAAGTCTTAACATTTCTTTTACTTCAGTTTCTATTGTCTGTTTATCAACTTTTTTTAATTTAAGACCAAATGCAATATTGTCAAATACATTTAAATGTCTAAACAAAGAATATTTTTGAAATACTGTGTTTATATTTCTCTTATATGGTGGTACATCTTTTATATCTGAACCATCAAAATATACATGACCTGATGTAGCAGTCTCAAATCCTCCTATTATTCTAAGCGTAGTCGTCTTCCCGCAACCTGAAGGTCCTAATAATGTTAAAAATTCATTTTCTTTTACGGATAAATTAATATCATCCAATACAACAGTATCATCAAATGTTTTTCTTAGATTTTTAATTTCAATTATATTCATATTTCCTCCAGATTAAAAATTAGGTGGATTTGATATCCACAATAATTTTGATACTCCATTATAATTATTTTTTATAAATCTTTCTTCCTCAGTTTTATAATAAAAAGTTTCACCTTTTTTTACTATAAACTCTTGATTTCCATAAAATAATTTAATTTCTCCCTTTAATACATATCCAAATTCTTCTCCTTCATTTGGATTGTATCTTCTACTCTCTCCATCTTTTTCAAAAGTAACTATTATTGGCTCCATTTCATTTTTAACAGAATTTGGAACTATCCATTCCATTTTATGTCCAAGTTTTTCATTTGTACCAACAAAAAAATCTTCTTGTTCAAATATTATTTGTTCATCTTCAGTTTCTGAAAAGAAATCTCCAAGATTAGTTCCAAGAGCCTCAAGAACATCTGCTAAAGTATCAACAGAAGGAGAATTTAAATTTCTTTCTAATTGAGAAATAAATCCCTTTGTAAGTTCAGATCTATCAGCTAATTCTTCCTGGGTTAGTCCCATTTTTTTTCTGATACTTTTTATTTTATCACCTATTTCCATGTCTTCTCCTTGCTATCTTTTATTAAGTAAAAAACTTAATATATTAAACACTTATACAAGTATAACAGATAAAACTCAAAATACAATACTTTTTTGTTTAAAATTTTATGTTTTTATATTATTTTTTTTCAGCGTTTTATCTGAAATATTTGTAAATTTTTTATTATGAAAATGTAAATCTCATCTTTGCCAAAAATCTATTATTTTGTGTTTAACATGTTTAATTGTTATATAATAAAATTAGGAGGAGATATGAAGACACAAATTATTGGTAAATCTAATATTAAAGCTAGTAGATTAATTTTAGGTTGTATGAGAATGGAAGATAAATCAATTGAAGAAGCAAGAGATATTATACAAAAAGCTTATGATTTAGGAATTAACCATTTCGATCATGCCGACATTTATGGAGGAGGAAAATCAGAAGAAATATTTGCTGAGGCGTTAAAACTAACGAATATTAAAAGAGAAGATATTATAATCCAGTCAAAATGCGGTATTAGAAAAGGACTCTATGATTTTTCCTATGATTATATAATAAATTCTGTAGAAAATATTTTGAAAAGACTCGATACTGACTATCTAGACATCCTGCTTTTACATAGACCTGATACTTTAATGGAACCAGAAGAAGTTTCCAAGGCCTTTTCTTATTTATACGAAACTGGAAAAGTTAGAAATTTTGGGGTAAGTAATTGTAATCTTGGTCAAATAAAATTATTACAAAAATACTCAAAATTCCCAATTTTAATCGACCAATTACAGTTTGGACCAGCACATACTCCAATGATTGATTCTGGAATAAATGTAAATATGAAAAATATAAACTCAATTAATCACGAAGATGGAATTCTAGAATATTGTAGATTGGAAGATATAACCATTCAGGCTTGGTCACCTTTCCAAGTAGACCTTGACCAAGGTCTATTTGTTAAACATACGGACTATATAGACTTAACAAAGAAATTAAACGAATTTGCAGAAGAAAAAAATGTTACACTTGAATCCATTGTAACTGCTTGGATATTAAGACATCCAGCAAAAATGCAAATGGTAGTTGGTTCAATGAATCCAAACCGCTTGGAAAATATTGTTGCAGGTGTAGATATTGAACTAACTAAAGAAGAATGGTACGAAATTTATAGAAGTGCAGGAAATGATTTGCCATAGAGTGGTCCTTTTATAAAAAAATATAGAGCGGCTTTGCGCCGCTCTTTTTGTATTCTCGGTTGTCTGCTTTATAATTTGAGTTGTTGATTATGGATCAAGTGGATTCTGGAACGAGTGGTATGCATTTAAAATACCATTTCTAATTTTTCAAATTTATTTTTAATTTCTCAGAAAGATTTTGACCATTTTTCTGTTTTTGGACAATTATTTTTAATTTCTCAGAAAAATATACCGCTTATGCAGCTATTCTACCAAATTCAGCATTTTTTGTTACATAAACTTAACATTCTAACTAAAGTTTTCTGAGTTTTCGAATTTATTTCTCAAATATCCGAAAAAGAGGCATTTTCCTTCGGTTTTTTGCAAATTATTTTTCAATTCTCAGAAATGGTATCTGAGTGGTACTCTTTTCATGAGTACTCCTTCTAAATGTTTACAAATTCTTTCGCATTCTTATTTGCCATTTCTACTATATCTTCTGGGAACCCCATTACTTCTAAAAGTTTTATTGCATTTCTTGTGTTTGATGGACCCTCTTGAAGTTTGTATGTAAAAACCACTTTATTGTCAATAATGTCTTCTTTGAAATGGATATTTCTAACTTTATCTTCCATCATTTTTGTGAGTTCTAAATCATGAGTTGCAATGAATGAAAGTGATTTGTGCTTATCAAGATAATCAATTATACTTGATGAAGCTGAAATTCTTTCAAGAGTATTTGTTCCACGAAGTATTTCATCAATAAAATAATAAGATTTATTTCCCGATTTAATATCTTCAATTATTCTCTTGAGCGACTTTATCTCTGCTATGAAATAACTGTCGCCATCGATTATGCTATCCTTTATCGCCATTGATGTTAGGACATTGCCTTTTTTCATTACAAATGATTTTGCAAATGCTGTATTTATTGATTGCGCTAGTATCGCACTAATCGCAATGGATTTAACATAAGTTGATTTTCCTGAAGCGTTTGAACCAGTAAGCAATATATTTTGATTAAAATCTACATCATTTGAGACGAAATTTTCAATAAGTGGATGAAATATTTCTTGTGCATTGATTCTATAATTATCATCAAATTCAGGAATTGAATAGTATGGATAAATCTTTCTCAAACTTAAAATTGCTATCGATGCTTCAATATTTCCAAACTCATACCAGAAATTATAAATATCTGATTTGTGATTTTCAATATTTTTCATTATTTTTGCGTATCTAATAAATGGAAGCATGAATACTGAATTTATCGTATATGTTAACGCTCCAAATTCACTTGTGATGTCATTATCAAAATAAATTCCACCCTTTGCAAGAGTTTTCACTTTATTATAAGACTCTTGCAGTCTTCCGTTGCCATTAAAATTAAATTTTAAGACTTTATTGCAAGTATTTATAGCAGATGCAAAGTAGTTTATACTTCTAATATCACCACTTTTTTTATCCATATTAGTTTTTGTATAAATAAAATTAAATACAACTATAAATATTAGCGGAAAAAGAAAAATACTGTTAAATACACTTGTAATTAATAAAATTAAAGGAATCATTCCTTGAATCAAATATCTAATATATTCAAAACTTTTTACACTAATATCTCAATTTAAAAATGGAATAAAACTACTAGAACCTCTTCCACCTAATTTAGAAAATTCATAAGAAACTTTTTCTCTTTCTTTTTCGTTATTTTCAAAATATGATATAATTTCCTCATCTTCATTTTTTGAACTATCAAGAGCTCTAAGTTTGAAATATAGAATTTCAGAACCAATATCGGAAAATGTATAATTAATTTTGTCATAGAATTTTTTCATTTCTAAATCATTCCAAGTAATATTATCAATATATTTACCTTTGAATTGATTTTTCAAAATAGAATAAGTGTTTATTAAATTTTCTTCATCATATTCTTTTTTAAATTCATAATTCTTAAACTTACCAAATTCATTTCTTATTTTTTGCATTATATACTTTTTTCTGGCCTTAGCAGTTACAACAATTATTAAAAAAACTGCCAACACCGCAATTGGTACTTCTATATTTTGTTTTAGAAATTCATATATTTCATTCATTAAAACTCCTAACTATTTGTAAAACCTAATTTCTATACATAGAAGCATATTTTCCATTTAATTCCATAAGTTCATCATGGGTACCTTCTTCTATTAAATGTCCTTTTTCAAGTAAATAAATTTTATCTGAATCTTTAATAGTTGAAAGTCTATGAGCTATTAATAATGTCGTTCTACCTTTTTTCAATCTATTTAGACCAAATTGAATCATATTTTCAGTTTCTGTATCTACATTTGCTGTAGCTTCATCAAGAACTAGAATTTTTGGATCTCTTACCATGGCTCTAGCAAATGAAATAATTTGTTTTTCACCTGCTGAAAATCCTGAACCAGATTCTCCTACCATACTATCGATTCCACCATTTCTTTGAAGTATATTTTCTCCACCAACCGAGATTAAAGCAAGTTCAGCTTCATTTTTACTGATTTTAGGATCAAATAATGCTATATTTTCAAATACAGTTCCTTGAAAAATATATGGATTTTGGAATACAATAGCCATATTTGAACGGACAGATACCATATCAAGCTCGTTGATGTCAACTCCATCTATTGTTATCTTTCCATTATTTATATTATAGAATTTATAAATTAAATTCATAATTGTAGATTTTCCTGAACCTGTATGTCCAACAAATGCAGCCGATGTTCCTTTTGGAATATCTAAAGATAGATCATGAATAACATATTCGTCTTCATTGTAAGCAAAGTTTACATTGTTAAATTTAATTTCACCTTGCATATTTTCAAGTTTTCTTTCACCTTCTTTAAATGGTTCAACTCTTTGAAGTTCAAATATTTGGTCAGCTGCTGATTTTGCTGATTGAAGTTGTCCAGCTTGATCCATCAAAGCATTGATATTACTATATAGTTTTGAATTATAATCAATAAATACGTACAATGTTCCTATTGAAAATAATTCTATACCATTTAATAAATATGAACCAAATACAATAATCACAGCTGCAATAACTACATTTGCTAAAGTATTAGTAAGATTGTTTGATGAATATCCCCATAAGGTAGCCATCTTCCAACCTTCTTTATTCCATTTTTCATTTATATCCGAATATTCATTATAGATTTCTTTTTCTTTATTGAAAGCTTGAATAACTTCCATATTTTGAATATTTTCAGCTAAATTAGCATTCATTTCAGATCTGTATTTTTTTAGATTTCCTTGATATGTCAATGATTTATTGAAAAAATCCATAAATACAAAATATAGTATAGGTGTTGCTATTATTGAAATTAAACCCAGTCTCCAGTCAATTATAAATAAAGTGATTAAAAGTCCAATTGTTCTAATAACAATTACTAATAATTGTGAAAATAGTAGTTGAAATAACATTCTAATATCTTTTGTATCATTTGTAATTCTATTTACTATTTTACCTATAGCATATTTATCAAAAAATTGAACTGGTAAACTAACTACATGTCTAAATGTATCTTTTCTTATATCTGTTGTAAGTGCATTTGATAATTTTGAAAATGAAATATATCCAAAATATGAAATCAATGCTCCACCAGCTATCGAAGCAAAATATCCTAATACCATAAGATAAAATCTTCTCTTATCAGGAGCTCCTATACCTTCGACTAATTCCCCATCTAATATCTTTCCAAGTATAATTGGTCCTATAAGTTCAATTAGAGTCGCTGTTAATGTTAATATTATTGATATTATTAATAACCATTTAAATTTTAATAAATATTCTAAAATCTTCTTATTTCTAAATCTCGCTTTAACTTTAGGTTCTTCTAAAATAAAGCTCCCTTGTAAGTTTTCTTTATTCATCTGAACCTCCTAGTTTTTGCATTTCATATTGTTCATAATACCATTTCTTATTTGCAAGTAATTCCTTGTGAGTTCCACTTTCAACAATTTTCCCTTTATCAAGGACTATTATATTGTCTGCATGTTTAACTCCTGAAAGTCTGTGTGCAATAATTATTGTTGTCTTACCTTTTCTTTGTTCACGAATATTCTTAATAATATTCTTTTCAGTTATTGCATCAACTGCTGAAAGTGAATCATCAAGTATTAGCGTTTCAGGATTCTTTATTACAGCTCTAGAAATAGAAACTCTTTGTTTTTGTCCACCAGAAATTGAAATACCCTTTTCCCCAATCATCGTTTCTAATCCATTTGGAAGAGTATGCAAATCCTTTGTGAAATCAGAAAATTCTATTGCATCCATTACTTCTTTTTCAGTAGCATTAGTCTTTCCAAAAGCTATATTATCATAGACTGATTTTGAAAATAGCAGATGTTGTTGTGGAACATATCCAAAACTATCTCTTATACTTTCAATACTATATTGTTCAATTGGCCTATCATCCATCAATATAATACCTTCTTCTACTGTGTAATATCGAAGTAATTGACGAACTAATGTAGTCTTTCCAGAACCAATTTTACCTACTACTCCTAGTGTTTCACCCTTTTTAATTTTCAAATTAATATCTTCTAATGCATATTGATTTTCTCTAGGATATTTAAAACTAAAATCTTTGAATTCAATATCGCCATTAGCTTCGTATTCTATTGCATTTTCTCTATCTACAACTTCTTCTTTATATGTATATACGTGATACAATCTCTCTATTGATGCTGAAGCTTCTTGTATAACATTAAATAAATCACCAAACGCAAACATAGGCCATACTAACATATTCAAGTATAGGAAAAATGTTGTCATTTGACCTAAACTTAATCTATTTTCTCCCATAAGAAATTGACCAAATAAAAGTGCTGCTACAAATGTAAAAGCAGGTATAAGTCTACTTGATGGAATAAAAAATGCATCTACTTTATATTGTTTATATGTATTTTCGTATAGTTTATCCACACTTTTATCAAATCTTTTTTGAGCAACTTCTTGTGTTGAATATCCTTTGATTACTCTTATACTTGTAATATTTTCCATTACACTTTCTGATATATAATCATAAGATTGCTGTATTCTCATAAATCCTTCATATAGTTTTTTCCCTAGTATTTTTGTAAAAAGCACTAGTAATGGTAAAAACATTACAGATAATAGAGTCATTGGCCATGATATCGTAGTTCCCATGATAATTATAATTATAAGAGGAAATACCGTAGCATCCATAGCAGCTAAAATTCCATATCCTGTTAGTGTTTCAATAGCACCAATATCTTGAGTTGCTTTACTCATCAATGATCCTGTTGAATTCTTAAAAAAGAATATAGGACTTTGTTTTAATATTTTTATAATAAATTTATCTCTGAAATCTTTTCCGGATTGATAGGAATGCCCAAATAAATAATAATGCCATATAAATGCTGATATATATTTAAGCACTATTACAGCTATAAATATTAAAACAATATTTCTAAGCAAATCAGCGGTTAAAGCATTATTTGTTACAGAATCTACGAATTTCCCAATTATTTGATTTGGTACAGTTACCACTATATTCGTAAAAAGTAATGCAAATATCCCTATCATATATTTATATTTATATTTTTTAAAAAACCAAATTATATGTTTTATATTTTTCATATATCCTCTTTTTTATAATATACTTCTATTCATCATCTACATTTATCTTTATAACTTCTAATGTAGTCAATGCATCCTCTACTAAAGCATCTATATCTAATTTTTCTTCTTCTTTTAGAATATCGTAAATTCTAGGTTTTGTTGCTGGTCTATCAGGTGCAAAAAATGAACAACAGTCATCATATGGTTGTATTGAAATATCATATGTGTCTATCCATTTTGCTTTATCAATTATATCAACCTTATCCATATTTATTAATGGCCTTAAAATAGGAAGATTTGTTGCCGCATTTACAACCGATATAGATTGAATTGTTTGACTTGCAACCTGTCCCAATGCTTCTCCAGTTACAAAACCATCATATCTATGTTTTTTAGCAATTTCTTCACCTATTCTCATCATAAATCTTCTAGCTATAACTGTAGTATATCTTGCCCTACATTTTTTATTAATCTCTGTATAAATGTTTAATAAATTTATTTGATAATATTCAATTTCTCCAATATAAATAGAAAGTTGTCTCGCTAAATCTTTTGCTTTTTCTTGAGCTCTCTCAGATGTAAATGGATATGAATGGAAATGTATAGCTCCTATTTCAACACCACGTGATGCTATTTCAAATCCAGCTACTGGAGAATCTATACCTCCTGATAATAATAGCAATGCTTTTCCACCAGTTCCTATAGGCAATCCACCAATCGTCTTAATTTTATCCATATACACATATGCTTTTTGACGGATATCTACATGTATTTCTTTTTGTGGATTCTTTACATCTACACTAAAATTATCGAAATTACGTAGAACTATTCCTCCTACCTTTGCAGCAATTTGCATAGAATTTAATTCAAAAGACTTATCCGCTCTATTCGCAATCGCCTTAAAACTTACATTTTCTTCTATATTTTCATTGTTTATTAATTCAATAATCCCATTTTGAATATCTTCAAAATTCTTTTCAACCTGAATAGATGGATATACATAAGATAATCCGAATACCATTCTTGTCTTTTCTATAATCGCATCAAAATCTTCTTTATTAACTTCTATAAATAACTTTCCATGATCTAGGAAATATTCTCCTATTTCAAAGTTTTCAATCGCTTTCAATATTTGTTTTATAGAATCATTTATGAATTTTTTTCTATTTTTTCCTTTTAACATGAGCTCACCAAAGCTCACTCCTAGCATCCATCTCATTTTATTATCCTTCTTATTGTTTCTATTCGTTCTTGTAATTTTTCTAAAAACTCTTTCGCTTCTTCTAATGTATTATCTTTAGATAGTGACACTCTTATACAGCCATTTTTATATTTCTCTTCTACATTTATAGATTCTATAACTCTACTTTTTTCACCTTTATTACAAGCAGATCCAGTAGAAATATATATTTCATCCATTTCTAAATAATGAAGTAAAATTTCTGCTCCAATCTTTTCTACACAGAAATTCAATATATATGGACTAGAATTTTCTTTTGGAGAATTTATAATTATTCCATTTAATTTTGAAATTTCTTCTCTTAAATAATTATTTATTTCTGATACTTTATTAAAATTATTATCAAGAGTTGAAGCTTTTGCAAATCCTAAGATTGCCTGAACATTTTCAGTACCAGAAAAAAGTCCTTTTTCCTGTCCTCCACCAAAATAAAGTTTATTAAATTTGTTTATATCTTTAATATACAAAGCTGCTATACCTTTTGGACCATGTATTTTATGTGAAGAAACTGTGTAAAAGTCAATATTATTCAAACTAATTTCAATTTTATTTAAGGCTTGAACTCCATCACTATGAAATAATACATTTGGATTTTTTTCTTTAGATATTTTTGCTAAATGATTGATATCATTTATACTTCCTAGTTCATTATTAACATGAATTATAGATACTAAAACAGTATTTTCATCGATTTTATTTAGTAAATCTTCTTTATCAACAAATCCATATTTATCAATCTTTATATATCTTACTTCGGCCACAGTGTTTAAACTTGCTTGATGCATACTACTATGTTCCGCTTCT
Organism: Helcococcus sueciensis DSM 17243; assembly: GCF_000423145.1. Taxonomy (GTDB): domain Bacteria; phylum Bacillota; class Clostridia; order Tissierellales; family Peptoniphilaceae; genus Helcococcus; species Helcococcus sueciensis. The sequence goes on from NZ_AUHK01000003.1 coordinate 39,027, forward strand.
GTAATTAAAATATTTTTACCTGATATATCAAAGGAATGGATTATTGAATTATTCGCTATCGTTCCACTCGGTACAAAATACAAATTTTTAGAGCTAATATTCATTTTTTTAGATATAGTTTTTCTAGCCTTATCAATTTCTTTTTCAGCAACTAAACCCAGTCTGTGAAGTGATGATGGATTTCCAAATACTTCGTCATATCCTCTAATCATTTCTTCTTTTACAACTTTATCGATTTTAGTTGTTGAGGCATTATCAAAATATATCATTTTAATCCTCCTTTATGATAATATAATACATGTAATTATATCAAATTAAGAAAGGTTCTACCATGATAAAATTAAATGATTATATTAAAAATTCAAATATTTTTAGTAAAAAATATATTGTTCTAGATATTGAAACATCTGGTGTATCTAGAATTCATTCAAAAGTTCTTGTTGCTGGTATTTTATTTTCAGATGGTAAATTCATACAATATGCCATAACTGATGAAAATGAAGAAAAAGAACTTCTAGAAGAGATTTCTCAAATACTCAATGATCAATATATAATTACTTTTAATGGAGATATATTTGATATCCCATTTATAAAATCTAGAATGGAATTTCATGGACTCGATCCTTTCATTGAGCAATCAAGTTTTGATATTAGAAAGTATTTAATCAAAAATAAATATATTACTGATATAAATAGCTTTTCTCTCAAGGAAGTTGAAAATTATCATGAAATTAAGAGATTTGAAGATTTTGAATTGGATTCTGATATAGATTTTTATACTTTTGAAGAATTCAAAAATGATAAATTTGAAAAAATATTACTTCATAACAAATATGATGTAATAAACACTAATGCACTACTCGATCTAGTAAATAAAATAGAAGAAAGTAAAAATATTTATCTAAATGAAAGAACTATTAAAATCGATTCAATATTCCATGAAAAAAATATTTTAGAAATAAAAGGAAATATTATCCCAGAGATAATGGATTATTTTATAGAAGGACATAATTATAGTCTTTATATTAATAATTCCTCATTTAAATTAAGACTTCACATAATTGAAGGATTTTTAGCAGACAATATTATGGGATTTGTTCATATAATTAATTATGAATCTAATTTTGTAGATACATCACCTTACAATTTAAGAAAAGATTTAATTCCTATATTTGATAATAGATATTATTTAGAAAATATTAAAAATTTAGTATTGAATATTTTTAAAAATATTATAAATAATTAAATTATAAATCAACAAAAAAATGCCCCTAATTAATTTATCTTTGAACTGACCTAAAAAGTTGACTAAAAAACAACTTTTTGGGTTCACTTTATCTTCATAGGGGAATTTTTTTATTCATTTTATAAAATCTAATTTAACAAAAATTAATTTTTTTATTGTAAACTATTTCAAATATTCTGCAAATTTTTCACTTAACACCAAAATTTCTGGCACTGACATCGTCTCACTCTTAAATACAATATAGTATGAGTTTTCATTATTCCAAAGTACATGGAGTTCTGCAGAATATGGATTATTATTTATATTCTCTAAAAGAACATCTCCATATGGTTTCATATTTAGAACTTTCAAATTTGGATAATCCTTTTTTATAGTATTTACAAAATCCGCATTACTTATTTTTTTATCAAAACATTTAATCTCTATACTGTAAGGATATGCTGTATTTTGGAATTTATGTGTTGCTTCACCTTTAAATATAGATGTTATAGACTTATCATTAATTGTATATTCTAAACCATTTAATTCCTTTGTAGAACTATTTTCAACATCAAATTGTTCTAAAATGAATTTAGTTACATCTGGCCTAACCGTTTTGATATCTTCTGTTTGTTCGCTAGATTTATTATTATTATTTTTTAATTTTCCAAATTGCTTATCAGCTTCAGTCACCCCTTCTTGGTTATATTCACCAGTAGCTGAACTTTCAACATCAATACTTTCTTCGCTATTACAAGCAACTAATAACGCTGCAATTAAAGCTATAATAAATATTTTAATTTTCATATGCATCTCTTTCTTTTTTCATAGTATATTATATTCTATACAAAAATAATAACCATATCAATTAAAATAAAAAAATAGCATATCCAAAATATATACTATTTCATGTTTTTTTAAATCAATCTATTCCATGTGTATTAAATAATCATTTCAAATATATAATATGTTTTTTTATTAATGTCAGATGTGATAATAAGATACTTGAAATAATCATCCTTATTTTTATTTTGTTTAATAGAATCTATAATTCTTAAATTATGTATATTTATTATTTGTTTTAATTTAGCTCGACTTAAAATTTCAGATATTAATTTCGTATCCTTATCCAATTCTATAACCTTATAGCATTCAGAACATTCAATTTTATATTCTAAATTATCTGAATCTAATTTTATTATTTTTTCACCATCTCCTTGAAACCCTCTATCTGATTCATATAAAACTTCAGTAGTATAAGACGAACTAATAGTCATATCCCATGAGTTTGATATATTTATCATATTATAATTAAAACACCAAAAAATTATTACAATAAGAAATACTAATCCAAACAAAAATAACCAAAAATATTTTTTCATATTACCTCTTTACTCAAAACCATCAAGATATTGTATCTATTATTTATTTTTCTATTATTATATATAATAATTATTATATAAACAATAAGGTGACTATTAATAGTCGCCTTTTTTATGAAATTTATATCATAATTGTATTAAATTGTTTTTGTTTATCGGTATTATATGAATGAATATTTCATATAATTCATATAAACTTTAATATTTGCATCTATTTATTAAGTTAAAAAACTAAATAAAGTTTATGAAAATCTTGATATAAAAAAGATAACAATTCATGGATTAAGACATACATTTGCTTCCATTTGTTTTGAAGCAGGAATGCAAGTTAAAGAAGTGCAAGGAATTTTAGGACACTCAGATTATCAAATAACATTAAATCTTTATACTCATTTAACTAAAAAAAGAAAAGAAGAATCAATAAATAAATTTAATAATTATATCCAAAAACATTTGTAAAAATATTAAAAAAAATATTTTGAGATGAATTTGAGATGAATTTAAAAACAAAACGGCTATTTCTAGCCGTTTTGAATGCAGTTGGTGGGCCATCGGGGACTTGAACCCAGGACCTACCGGTTATGAGCCGGGTGCTCTGACCAACTGAGCTAATGGCCCGAAAAATATTGGTGGACCTGGGTGGACTCGAACCACCGACCTCACGCTTATCAGGCGTGCGCTCTAACCACCTGAGCTACAGGTCCAAATTGGCAGGGGTGAAAGGACTCGAACCCTCGACATTTGGTTTTGGAGACCAACGTTCTACCAACTGAACTACACCCCTAAAACCTAAGTTTTGGTGCCTGGAGCCGGAATTGAACCAGCGACACACGGAGCTTCAGTCCGTTGCTCTACCTGCTGAGCTATCCAGGCTTAAACTTTTTACACCCACATCATGTAAAAAAAATAGAAGTCCTTAATGGCGGAGAAAGAGGGATTTGAACCCTCGCGTCCCGTTAAGGACCTACTCCCTTAGCAGGGGAGCCTCTTCAGCCACTTGAGTACTTCTCCATTGTGGCGGAGGAGGTGGGATTCGAACCCACGTGCGCTTTCACGCTAACGGTTTTCAAGACCGCCCCGTTATGGCCACTTCGGTACCCCTCCGTAATATGGTGATCCATCGGAGGTTCGAACTCCGGACACCTTGGTTAAAAGCCAAGTGCTCTGCCGACTGAGCTAATGGATCATATTTGGCTGGGGTAATAGGACTCGAACCTATGAATGCAAGAGTCAAAGTCTTGTGCCTTACCGACTTGGCTATACCCCAAAGATAGTGAACCTAAGATTATGCTAACCTATGGCACAAGGTTTAGAGATTATTCCCTATCCAGCTGAACTATAGGTACACATTATCAAAAAAATGGTGAACCTAAGAGGATTCGAACCTCTGGCACACGGCTTAGAAGGCCGTTGCTCTATCCAGCTGAGCTATAGGTCCACGTGTGGAGCGGGTGAAGGGAGTCGAACCCTCGCAACCAGCTTGGAAGGCTGGGGCTCTACCACTGAGCTACACCCGCAATAGTTTGGTGGAGGAGAGTGGATTTGAACCACTGAAAGAAAATCTAACGGATTTACAGTCCGTCCCCTTTGGCCAACTCGGGAACTCCTCCATTTTGGAGCTGGTGAGAGGAATTGAACCCCCAACCTATTGATTACAAATCAATTGCTCTGCCTATTGAGCTACACCAGCAAGTATAGTATATTGAAATATGGCGACCCGGAAGGGACTCGAACCCTCGACCTCCAGCGTGACAGGCTGGCATTCTAACCAACTGAACTACCGGGCCACTCAAATAAATATATATGGTGGGCGTTATAGGACTTGAACCTATGACCCCCTGCTTGTAAGGCAGATGCTCTCCCAACTGAGCTAAACGCCCATATATATGGTGACCCTACCGGGATTCGAACCCGGGTTACCGCCGTGAAAGGGCGATGTCTTAACCACTTGACCATAGGGCCACTAACGTGACTATTTTATTATATAAAAAAATTTTATCTTTGTCAAATTTTTTTTGTACCTAAGTCGCATTCATTTTCGATACCAATTTATAATACATAATTTTTTTCCTTTTGTCAAATTTTTTTTCTATTATTTTTAGGAAACCTGAAAAACGCGTCTAAATCATTCTCTTCTACTATTTTCTCATCCTTTTTATTAAGTTTTTCTTTTATTAAATTTAAAATATTTTTACTTCTTTTATTGTTTTTAATAGTATTATTTTTTTTATCATCATTTTTATAGTCTATATTTTCATTAATTATTTTTTTTAAAACAATTAATTCATAATCTTCATTTACTAATTCATTTTTTAATCTTATTAATCGCATATCAAAATCTTCTTCATCTATTTTATAATTTCTAAAAATATCATAAATTAAATCTCTTATGTTTCTATCATCTTTCATATACGGATTAATTAATAATAAAATTTTATTTTCTTGTACAAATATTTTATCTAAATCATAATAAATATAGCCTTCATCAATCATATATTTGTTTATTGCTTCCACACAATTAAATATTTGATTAAATAATTTCAATAAATCTTTCGAATTTATTAAACCTTTCAATTTATCTTTTAGAGTCAATAAATTACTATCATCTATAATCAAATTATTTTCTTTTATAATAAATGGAACTATTACATCAATATTATTGTTACTAATCATTTTTGTAATAAATTTATTTTCTTCGTTTTTATCAATTTTTATTTTAATCATTAATATACCTCAGTAGTTTTATCATTTCATATCCATTTGATGTTTTCATAAAACTTATTCCATTTTTATTGAAAGGAAATATTTCATCAATAATTTTATATTCAATACCTTCTTCATCAATAATATAATTTTTCCCATTTAATTTAACGATGCCTCTATTTAACGAAAATGATTTTGCTTCATTATATTTAAAATCAATTATATTATTAAATTCTTGATCAATATATCCCCATTTATTTTTCTTTACTGCAATATACTCACCATAAGAAAAATCTATATCATCATATTTTTCAGAAAATTTATTATTTTTTATATCGTAAATTATATATTTCTTATCCTTAAAAATTATTTTGTCATCATAGATTGCATTATTAAATTCATCTATTTTTACATCTTTAAATTCAATTTCTTTAATTATATTAAATTTATTATCTATTAACTTCCATTTATCATTAAAAATTAAAGCTTTGCCATTTGAAAAATTTGTCGCTTTAGAATAGATATCGCTTTGTCTTTCACCAGCTCTATTTACAAAATACATACCTTTAGAATCTTCTTTAATAAGATGATTCTCATAAAAGGGTTTAAAATTCCCCTTAAGATTAGATTTTATAATTCCTGAAGTTTTGTAAATTTTTGTACAATCATTATCTATAGCAGTATAATAATCTTCCCAAATTCCAGAAATAATATCATGTTTTTCAAGATTCAAATTTCTTCCATTTTTGTTAACAATCATCCATTTATTATCTTTTTTCACTATAAAATCATTAAAAATAGGAGAGTATTTTATATCTTCATATGATTTTCCAATAGATATAAACTTATTAAAAGTATTTTTTGAATATTCTTTATTTACTTCTTCATTTACTTTGTCTAAATAATTATTAAAATTTCTATAATCATTTTGTTCTAAATATATTTTCAAAATATCTGATTGAATTTTATTTATATAATCAGATTCAAAACTTATATTTTCTAATTCTTTTACAGCTTCATTTATATTAAAATTTTTCAAATAAGCATTTATTATCTTTTTATTCACTTGATTGTTCTCTACCATTTCTATTGACTTTCTATAATTTAATATCGCTTCATCATATACTTCTGATTCAAAGAATTTATCCCCTGTCTCTTCATATTTTTTAGCTCTTTCATTTATGTCATGCTCTTTGTAGATAGATAAAACTAGTATTAAACTCGCAATTATTATTAATGTATAATTAAAAAAGTTTTTCATATTAAAACTCCTATTAAAATATATGAAATTGTTATAAATGGAACCATTGGAATTCTTTTTATATCAATTTTTTTTAATATTATAAATATTGAAGATATAAATAAAATTACAGATAAAATAAATAAAAATAGAATAAAAACTTCACCACCTAGATAAAGTAAAATTGATATTAATAGCTTGATATCTCCCATTCCTATTGAATTTTTAAAATAAGAAAAAAAGAATAAAAATAATATAATAGTAAAAGAAATAATTAAATCAATACCTATATTATATTTAGATGTAATCACAGCTACAATTAATATTGAAAAGCTTATAAAATTTGGTATAGTATAGGTTTTAATATCAATAATTGACGCTATCATGAGTATAGATAAGACCAAGTGACAATCTAGATAAAAGAAGTTTAAACTTATTACATTAATAAATAATAAAAATAATAATATGGATTCTGCATAAATATATTTTTCATTTTTCATATATTTATAAAATAAAATTGTATTAATCAATAAACGCATCCTCCATAAATTTAAATTCTATATTTCCAATTTCTTTCAATCTAGAATAATCAAATTCTAAATCTCTAGATTCATTAGGCATCACAATAACAAGTTTTAATATAGGCTTTGTAAGATTTATAGTTTTTCCATTATTTAGACTTATACGATTTTTAACTTTATTTAAATTTGCAGTCATCTCTTTATGATAAATCTCTAATTGTTTGTAAAAATAGTCTTTAATAACTTTATTATCTGAATAAGACTTATCAAAAATATTTAATGAAAAAATATGACTAATTGTATTTGTTTCAGGATTATATAAATCTAGTCCTATACCTCTTTCAATAATCATTTCACCATTATTTCTTAATTTTTCAGCGAAATATCTTCCTCTTTCAAAATTTGATTTTTGCCAAATAGAATCTATTTTTTGTTTATATCTATTTATCCATGTATCTATTTCTACATATTGAATAATATTATTTTTAAAATTAAAAATATTATATTTATCTAAATTTATAGGATATTCAATTTTTATTGAAATTTTATTTCCATCTTCAAATAAATTTAGTTCACTTATTTTTATATCATCAATAGAGTTCAATATTCCTATTTTTTCGTTATTTGAGCCATTAATATTGTATATTTTACTTGCGAAGATATTTTTTACTAATTTCTTATATGCTTCCTTACTCATAATATTCATCGAATCTGTCGAAAGTTGCTTTTTTAGCGAATCAAATAAGTCATTTATATTAAAATCTTCAGATATTTCTTTTAAAATTATATCTTTGTAATTGTCAAATTTAACTTCTTGAGTAGCTAAATCATCGGTTGAATTTAATCTATCAACAATTAATGAATATGAAGATAAATCTAAAACCGTTTCATAAAGAGCTTTTTTAGTTATAGACTCTGTCATAAGGTTTAATGCTACTGTATTCACTATATAATATGAAATAACAAATATAAAAAGTACTAGACTTGCTTCGATTGTAATAAACGCACTATTTAAATGTCTTTTCATATAAAAGTCCTATATCGCTATCTTTTGTTCCAATAATAATATAAATTAATTCTTCATTATTTTTGATAATTTTACCTTTAGAAATATTATATTTATCTTCTTTATTTGAAAGTGTAAATTCATCATTATATATCTCAAATCTATAATCGTTTGTTAATCTAAAATGTTTTGGATTATAAAAATTAATATCATTAATTATTTTATTTTTTAAATTATCAGTATCATCAAATTTATTTATTAATATAAAATCATCATAGTTAGTATAGTAATAACCATATTGTCCATATTTTTCAGTCCAATTTTTATCTATATCTATATATTTATTTAGAATTTCATAATCCCCATCAAATCTTATATTTTCTTCTTTCTTTGAGCAAGAAATCAATAATATACAGGAAATTAACAATATAAAATAAAGAATTATTAATCTATTCCTCATTAATAACCTCCAGATATTTTTTCGCTTATTTTATCTAATTTAATGTACTTACTTAAAATTGAAACATCTATTTCTGTATCAATCTTAATCTTAATATTTGAAATAATTTTTGTAATATTAAAATCAGGATTTTTTTTCTTCATTTCATAGTCCATTACAAAAATCATTCTATTTAAAACACTTTCTTTATCTGTGTTTATTCTAAAAAAACTTACCAAAGTTAAATAATCTTTATAATTAAATGAAAGTCCACTATTACTTCCTTTAGAATTAATTTCTCTGCCTCCAATATCAGCAGTATATTGATCTATAATACTATTAATTTTAATTTTGCTATCCGTTTTCTTTTCTGAAATATAATTATGAATTTTTGAATTGAAAGAATTTGTAATACTATCAGTTTTTTTAGTAACCATTACCTCAACTTTTCCTACCAAATCCTTGAAAAACGACTCAAAATTAACTTCATTTATATCATTCAATTTGGATATAATATTCCCCTTAATATAGTTAAATACATCTAGTTTAATATTCTTCATAGTGTCCGAACTCAATAAAATATTATTTTCAATAGAATTAAAACTTTCATTTATTTGTGATTTTAAATCTTCTATAGGACTATTAATATTATTTGCAATTATACTCTGTATTGGATTTATCATTTCAGAAATAATAGTTTGTGCTACTCCATCAATTGTTTGTTTAGTAAATTCATTTAATTTATTATTTAAATATTCCACACCTTGATTTGAATATTTTTCTATATCATCATAAATATTATCTATTGTGTTACTAGTAATTTCTTTCAAACCCTTATTTGCTAAATTTGAAAGTCCACCAATGGAAACTTGCCATGTAGACTTATTTTTATAAGCTTCTACATATTCATTTTTATTGATAGTATTAACATCTATTGCAGATTCTGAAATGCTCATCATTCCTAAAATTACCGTCCTTAATATCGGAACACCAAAACCAGTCCAGCCAGCTATAGCCGAAGCAACCAATGTCGCTTCCCTATTAAGATCAGAATTCGTGTATGCATATATTGAGTTTAGAAGTAACCTTATAGCAAATATCGAATTTTCCACACTTGATACATTTGATTTTAGTTTTTGATTACCAAAAAGTATATATTCCATTTGAGAATAAAATTCATCATTACCTTCTAGTTTATTATTAAAATTATCTACCAAATACATAGAAATATATAAATTTTCAAGCAAATTCGTATCATTATAATTTATTATATTATTTGACTTATTTATTAAATCTTTATATTTTTTCGATGATGAAATTGTTGCAATATTTGTAGAATTATTTTTTAAATCAGAAAAATCTTCAAGATTTATAAAATCTGATATATATCCCATTTCTTTATCATCTTTTACATCTGTATATGTATCTGAAAGATTTTCTAATTCTGATTTACTTTTCTTAGCTTCTTTTGAGGCTTTTTTATCTATTTTTTGTTTATTCGTCTTATCATTTATATACTTATATAATTTATAGTTATTTAAAGAAGGTAAATTTACTATATTTGATAAATCAAAATGTAAATCTTGATTAAATTTATTTATATCAATATTAAAAGCATCATTTTCTTTTAAAATTTTTATATTATTAGTTAATGTATTTTCATGAGAAATCATTTTATTAAGAATAGATTCAATATTTTCTTTTGTAAATTGTAATTTCATAGATTTATAATCACTTTTGAAGTTATTCTTTACATCTGAATCATCAAGTTTATTTATCTCTTTTCCCCAGTTTTCTAAAGCGTCTTCAAGTGATATAGTCTGATTATAAAAAGATTTCAGTAAAGTTATTATTTCATGGATATTTACTTGCTGAGATACTAATTTAGTTTCAAACTTTTTATTTTCCTCATTATATTTTTTGATTTTTTCTTCAATCTCTTTACTTATATCTTTTATTTTTTTATTTTCTTCATTTAATTTTTCTTTTAAGTCCTTATCAGAAGCATCTTTCAAAATCGATTTCAATTTGAGATATTCTTTTGAATCTTTAATTAATATTTCTAATCTTTTATTTAAATCTTTATATCCATTATTTATTTCTTCAAATTCAGTATCATATTTAACAAAAAGCTCAGAAATTTTATCAAAATTTACATTTATTTTAGAATACTCATTTTCATAATCAATTTTTTTATCAATTACATTTGTATAATCTTTGCTAGATTTTACTAAATCTAATAAATTCAATACTCCCTTACTTATTTGATAAGGACCATGCAAACTCATATAATCAATTATCTGCTTTTGAATATCGTCTAATTGAATATGACTTAATTCATTGTTTACACTTATCGAAGACTCTTTTAAATTTACTTTATAAAATCTACTACTATTATTTTCTAAATTGTTTTTGATTATATCGTTCACGTATTCTTCCAGATATTCTTTACTCTTATCAATCCCAAATATTCGATATCTGTCATACAAATCCCTATTATAATTTGATAGTGCTGACTCTAGAGCAATTTCATTTACCAACTTAGTATCATTTTTTGCAAATAATATCTTTGACACATCAATAGTTAATATAGCAAAAGAATTAACCGGTAAAATTATTAGTGCTAAAAATATTGAAATAAAGCCTTTTATTTTTCTTTTCATCTTATCCTGCTTAAAAATTGTTTTAATGTGTCTTGTAGACTATATACAGCTTCCTTAACTGAAAATTTCTCAACATCAATATTGTTATTCTTGAATATATCCCTTACAAAATCTACATTTCTTGCTGTATCGCTTAGTTTGTATTTTGACGAAATATATTCTTTTTCATCAATATTTGTTGCAATTTTTATATTAAAAATATTAGATTCATCATAAATATAAGCCTTATTATCAGTAAATTTTAATATCTTATTATTTAGTCCTCCCTCTTCATTCTTTATATCTTCTTTATCAATTTTAGTTATAAATTCATCTGTACTAAAATTTACTATTAAATTTCTATTAGAAGAATAAATATTTTCGATTACGATAGTTTTAGAAAAAGTAATAACTGAAATTATAAAGAGAAAAGATATAGAAAGCATAATAAATGGATAAATCAATGTGGATTCTATGATTTCAATAGATCCAGAATTATCCTTTATAAATCGATTAAAAATTGTTAATATCATTTTCAAGTCTTGTAAAAATACTTTTAAGTAAAGCTTCCATACTATCCTTAAATATTACAGCGAGTATTATCACTACAATTAATATCAAAACTATCGCTATCATATTTATTTCTCCACTCTCGTCTTTAATGAATCTTTTTAATATTAATTTTCCATGTTTAAATTTTATAAATTTTTCTAACATATATTCTCCTATAAAATATTTAAAATAATTGGTACCATTATCATCAACATTATTCCCAAAAATACCATAATATTAGGAATTAAAAGTTTTCTATTTGCTTCTTGAGTTCTAATAATTATATGATTTTTTCTAAATTCATCACTCTCCTTTCTTAATAAATCGAGAGAATCAGTGATATTACCACTACCTTTTTCTAAATTTTGTAACAAAATAGATAAAAATTTTCGTATTAATATATCATCAGTTCTAGAAATCATTAAATTGTAAGCTTCATTCTCACTTAATCCATTTGATACCATAGTATTAATTCTATTTAAATATGAATTTTTTTCTTCTTTTTCATAATTTGAAACTATATTTATACATTCTCTTGTTGGTATACCTGATTGAATCAATAAACTAATTCTTGAAATAATATTGGGTAAATCATTTTTGATTGAATTTTTATATTTTGTATATTTTAATTTTATTTCAAAATCAAAATATAAATTTATAAAAATGGTAAAAATAAGAATTAAAAGAAATATAATAAAGTTGTTTATAATTGGATAAATCATTAAATTAATACTTGTAAGATAAAATGAGTATGCTATTTTTTTAGATGCAAAATATGTGATATTGTAGTTTAAAATCAAATCTCCAAATTGATTCCTAAGAATTATTTTTAATTTTGTATTAATTAAACGATTGGCTATTTTTTGATTTTTATATAAGTATTCAAAAAATGGTGCTATATATTTATATTCTATTCCTACATTTACAGAAAGTCTTTCTTCAATTTTTTTTATACTTTTATTATTTTTTAAATTATAAAAATTTAATCCTAAAAGCATAAAGATTGAAATTATTGAAAATATGTATTTAATTTCCATCTATATCTCCATATTCACTATTTTTTCACCTAATACAAACGAAAATAAAAGCACTATAAATACCGGAATTCTCACTATATAATCTGCAAAAGTAATTTTTTCATTAATACTTGTATTTAACATTAAAATTATCACTAAAGGAAGAATTATCATTATTAAGAATTCTTTTTTTGAATTGTTCACAATAGTGCTAATCTCTAATTCAAGCGCAATATTTTGAGTTAAAGCATCTTTACTTATATTTGAAATTTTAAAAATATCAATCCCTGAGTTAATAGCTATAATTAAGCTATCAATAAATATTGATACTTCTTCTAATTCAGTTTTTCTTTCAAATATTCTAAGACTATCCTCTATTGATTTTCCATTATCTATATCTATAAGTAACTCTTCCAAATATATAACAATGAAATTATCTTCATTAAACAGAGTTTTTAATTCGTTATGTGTATTTCTAAGAGAAATCAATAAATTATTTCCAGCCAAAATATTTGTATTAAATAAATCAAGAAATTCTCTAAATATTATTCTTTTTTGTTTTATATCTTTATCATTAAATAAATTTATTATAATAGTTGAAAACTTAATAGAAATAATCGGAGAAATTATTATAGAAATTAAAATTTGATTAAAAAAAACTTGTAGATAAACAAAAAATATAATTGTTGAAATAATAAAGGCTTTTAATTTGTTATTCAAAATTTTCCTCCAATTTATATTTATTAATAATCTCTCCAACTTTAACTAAAGCATTTGAAGAAGCATTATACTCATATATTGGATTTAGCACAGTGTCACCATTTTTATCTTGAATAATTTCAACTATTTCAGTAATTTTTCTAGTATTTTTTATTTTTTTTAAGTAAATAATGATTTCAATAGATGAATTAATCAATCTTTTTACAGCTTCTAAAGGAATATCATCACCAGCTCTTAAAACCATAGTTTCTAGGCGTGAAATCATATCCCTTGACGAATTAGCATGAACAGTTGAAAGAGAACCTTGATGCCCCGTATTCATGCTCTGAAGCATATCTAATGTTTCATCCGCTCTTACCTCACCAACTATGATTCTATCCGGTCTCATTCTTAGAGAGTTTTTAATCAAATCCTTCATAGTAATATTTCCACCGTGAGATACATTTGCTTCTCTAGATTGTAAAGAAATTAAATTTTGTAAGTCTATTTTCAATTCCCTAGAATCTTCTATGGTGATAATTCTTTCAGATTTATTAATGAAATTAGTTAAAGCACCAAGTAATGTTGTTTTTCCAGATGATGTTCCACCTCCAATCATAATATTGTATTTAGATTTAATAATTACTTCTAAAAAATCATAAACTTCTTTATCGAATAATCCCATATTCATTAAATCGTCAATTGTATAATTTTCATTTGAAAACTTTCTAATGGTTACCGCTGGATTATCCTTAGAAATAGGATTTAGTACTATATTTACTCTTGATCCATCATAAATTCTGGCATCTACAATAGGTTTTGATGTATTCACTTCTCTACCAACTTCTGATACTATTTTTTGAATTATTCTTTCATATTCGGAGTTATCTTTGAATTTATAAATTGATTTATACATTTCTCCATCTTTTTCCAAATAAATTTCATCATATGCATTTATCATTATTTCATTTATTTGATTATCTTCTAAAAGTCTTTCTATTATCCCTAGTCCTCGAATTTCATAAAATATATCTTTAGTTAACTCCGTAACATAATCGATATCTACTTCGTCATTATAATCTATAATATAATCAATTATTTTATTTTGAATATATGTTTTTAACTGGTTATCACTTAAAAATCTTATTTCATCTTGATTGATACTTTCTCTTATTTCTTCTGAATTAAACATATATATTTTGTGAATTCTTCTAATTTATCGAAGAAATCTTCTCCCTTCATAGATTTTATTTTTAAAGATTTTTTAGACTCATTTATTGAATATATATATTTATTTTCTAAAATTTTATTTAAAAATTCTTGCATACTAACTATATACTCTTCATCACTAATTTGTTTCACGTTATAAATTACTAAATCTGAATTTTCTACAATATACATATTTTTATTCGAGATAGTAAATGTAAGGTCAATAAAAATATAATCAAAGTTTAGTGTTTTTATAGTATTCATCACTTTTTTATAGTATTCATCTTTGTTTATTTCAATCGGAAGTTTAGATGCTGATAAATAAGAAAAATTTAAGAAGGAATTTGTAGATATATTTGTTTCATAATTAGAAAATATAAGATTATCAATGGTTATTTCATTTGATTCATAATATTTATAAAAATAATTAAAATTTATAACTAATTTTTTCTTTTCTTTAGGAAATGAATCATATATTTGTCTGACCATATCGTTGTAATTCGATAAATAAGAAAGGTTCAGTATCGAAATTATTAAAGGAACTTTTTCGCTTTCCTTTTTCTTTTGAACAATCTTATCTATAAGCTCTTTTATCTTATCTATACTTTTATATTTAAGATCATCATTATATAGACTTACACATATAATATCTAAGGATTTATCAGTAATTAATAAATTTTTATTATCATATTGATCATAAGATTTTATAATTGTTGAATTAATTTTATAATATTTTTTTAAATTTTTTGCTAATTGTTTTGCATACATTTTATCTTCAATTAATATCTCTATATCCATTACATTTACCACCTCTAAATTATATTATCATGTTTTAAAAAATAAAAACCGCCAACATTGTTACATTTTATTAACATCCCAATAAGTTTAGATTTTATTATACAAAAAAAGAGTAGAATTAACTCTACTCTTTTTATCTAAAACTACCTTCTTTTAGAATTTTTCTTGATTTCATTTTTTTTATTTTTCTTATCTAAAAATTTATTAATTTTAAATTCTCTTTCTTTATTTCTCAAATATCTTTCATACAGTTCTTGTGACAATTCACCATTTTTAATAGCCTGATGAATTGCGCATCCTGGCTCTGTTTCATGTTTGCAATCATTAAATTTGCAATTTGATGATAGTTCATTTATATGATTAAATAAGACATCGTCATTAATTTCTCTATTTGTAGATATGCCTTTAAATCCTGGTGTATCAATAATGTATGAATTAGTCTTGGTAGAATAATAGATATTTGAAGATGTAGTTGTGTGTTTTCCTTTCCCATCACTTCTAACATCTTGAGTTTCTATCGTTTTATTATCTAACAAATAATTAATCAATGTAGATTTACCAGCACCAGATGAACCCACAAATATTGCAGTTTCTTCTTGATTAAATAATTTTATAATATCATTCATACTATTTTCATCATAGATTGATGAGCTATAAATCTTAATATTAGGATAAACATTTTTTATCTCGCTTACTATTTTATCTGCTTTTTCTTTAATATCAGATTTTGAAATAATTACTTTAGTTTCATCTACCATACTACTAAATGTCAGCAAATATCTTTCAAATTTTGAAAGTGTAAATCTTTGATCTGCTGCAACTAGTATAAATAATTGATTAACATTTGCAGCTAGATTTTGCTCATTTTCATTAAATAAATAGTTCTTCTTTGTTGTATTAGAAGCCTTCGTAATAAGCGATATTCTTTCAAAATTCCTTAGAATAAAGTGTTCATCGTTAAATTTTGTTATTTCTACAAAGTCTCCAATAATATAATCTTCATTTTTAGAATCAATATTTATTTTTAGATAATCTGTAAATTCATTTGCTAGATCAAAATAATTTATTGTTCTATTTATAATTCTGTAAATATTCTTCACAGATGTGTCAAGTTTTCTTTTTTCAAAATATTTGTTTATACCGTAATCTATTTTCATTAATACCTCTTTCTTTCATAAATTGACAATACATTTGAATGAATAAAAGAGTTATGAAAAATTAAAAATAAAAAAAGTTCTTCCTAAAAAGAACTCTTTCATGTTATTTGTTAATAATCTAATTACTTTGTAAATTTACTAGTCACAGAAGAATATAGTTTAACAAAATTATTTATAACATTTAAGTCTTGAATTTGTTCTTTATCATTTAATGTATTGTATAATTTCATTTCTTTATCCTCCTTTTTTAATTTCTAATTTAATAATACAGGATTGTAAGTGATAATTCAAATTGTAGTAAAACATTATATACCATATCTATATTACAGTATTTATAAATCTATTAGAAACAGTTTTAACTTTCATATTCTTTCTTCTCTATATTAGATTAATAGATTCTAATAATTACATCTACATAAAATAAAACTAACTTTTTTTTACAAAAAAAATCTGCCAAGAATTAACTCAGCAGATTTTATCTATATTAATATTAAAATTCTCCCTATCCAAATAAAGCATTAACGATTAATAGTGTGATAAAGCCTACTGCCCATGCTATTGTGGATGTAATTGAATAACCTCTGATTTGTTCTTTAGCGTCATCAATACCTATTGTTCTATTTACAACCCAAAAGAACGAATCGTTAAAGTATGAGAAGAACATTGAACCAATACATGCTGATAATGTTGCAAATGTTGGGTCTACACCTAGTGATGTAGTTATAGGTGCTGCGATTGATGCCGCTGTTAGCATAGCTACTGTTCCAGAACCTTGAATAAATCTAATTATTGTAGCAATTATAAATGGAAGTATAATAGCTGGAATATTCGTTTTAGCTATTGTTTCTGCTATTTGTGTACCAACACCTGAATTTGTCAACACTCTACCTAAAGCTCCACCACCACCTGTTACAAGAATGATGATACCAGCTGATTGAATACCTTTCTCAAATACATGCATAGTTTCTTTTCTTGTAAGATTTCCTGTTAAGGTAAATATAGCAATTAATAAACCGATACCTACTGCAACAATTGGAGTTCCAAGGAATATAAAGAATTGTTGAATACTGTTTGCCTCAACACCAGATGTTTTTACAATTGCAGCAATTATTGTATTTATAAGAATTAATATAATAGGAACAATAATTGGTATAAATGATACTAGAGTTGAAGGCATTTCTTCCTTATCAAAACTTTTTATAACATTACTGCTTACATATTCTTGTTTTTCTGGTCTTACCCAACCACCATCTTCACTTGGTAATTGGTAGACTTTTTTACCATAATATTTAGCATATGTTAGTGTTGCAAGCATCATAGGTATTGCAATAACAATTCCCCATAAAATTACTAAACCAACATTTGCTTCAAAAATACCTGCCGCTCCTACTGGACCTGGTGTTGGTGGTACTACTGAGTGAGTAATTACTAAACCAGATGCCAAAGCTAAACCTATAGAAACTATTGATTTTCCAGTACTTGATGAAAGTGCTTTCGCAATTGGTGCAAGAATAATAAATCCTGAATCACAGAATATTGGTATTGAAACTAAAAATCCTGTAATTGACATTGCAATTTCTTCTTTTCCTTGTCCTAAAATTTTTAAGAATGTATATGCCATCCTTTTTGCTGCATTTGATTCCTCAAAAATTTGTCCCATCATCACACCAAAGCCAATAATTATACCAATACTTCCTAACGTACCTCCGAATCCATCGGTTATACTAGTCAGTATTAAATCATAAGGCATACCACCTGCAAGCCCAATAAAAATAGCAGCTATAATTAACGCTAAGAATGTATGGATTTTTGTTTTTACTATCATTGCAATTAATAGTACCAAACCTATTATTAAAGCAATAATCATTCTATCACTGTTTAAAACTAAACCTTCCATATTATCTCCTATTCTTTTCTAAACTTATAACCATATTTTGCCGCCAATCTTACAGCTTCTACCATACTAACTTCTGATGCTGTGTTCTTACCAGCGTGATTGTAAGCAGTACCATGGTCAACAGAGGTTCTTAAGAATGGCATTGAATTTGTCAATGAAATAGTCTTCATGAAATCATATGTTTTTGTAGCTATATGACCTTGGTCGTGATATAAAGATAAAACCGCGCCGTATCTTCCATCTAAACCTAAAGCAAAGATTGAATCAGCTCCTATTGGCCCTATTACATCATATCCTTGTCTTTGCGCTTCTTCTATAGCTGGCATGATTTCATCAACTTCTTCCCATCCAAATAATCCATGTTCTCCAGAGTGAGGATTTAATCCAGCAACCGCAATTGGACCTTCTACACCCAATACTTTTAATGCTTCTGTACATCTCTTAATATAATCTAAAACTCTATCGTATTTTACTAAGTCGATAGCTTCTCTTAATGATACATGTCTTGATAAGAAGAATACTCTTAAATCGTCAACTTCAAACATAGTAAGTGGATCTTTAACTTTAGAAATATCTTCAAACATTTCAGTATGTCCGATATATGGAACATCTGCAGCTCTTAATGATTCTTTATTAATTGGTGATGTAGCAACAGAGTCAACTTTTCCTTCCATTGCTAGTTCTCCCGCTTTCATAATGTATTTGTATGAAGCTTCACCACATTTAGCATCTACTACACCATATTCATAATCTTCAGTGATAATTCCTAGATTTATTAAATCTATTGTTCCATATTCAAATTTTGCTTCTGAAACATCTTCAATTTCATTAATTTCAAAGTTTAAACCCGTAACTTCCATAGCTTTTTCAACTACAAATCTATCTCCAACCAATACCATTTCTGCTGTTTCATATAATTCTTTTTTATCATAAGTTTTTAAAACGATTTCTGGACCTATTCCAGCTGGGTCACCTAAAGTTATTGCAATAATTGATTTTTTCATTTAATCCTCCAATTTTAATATTCTTTCTACACATTCTACCATTGCGTTTTCGTTTCCTACCATTCCACCTTTACTTACAACTTTCAATCCTGGATAAAGTCCACCAATTAGTCTTCCATATGCTGCTAAAGGCATTACTTCATCTTTTATTTCTATTCCTATGCTTAAAACCTCCTCCGCCAATGCTACTGTTATATCTCCACCAGATGAAAAGACACCTGAAAATGATTTGTTATTTTCCAATACATTTTTTGCAATATTTGCCAAACCTCTAGATAGAATCAATGAGATATCATCTACAGTTATCCCTTTCTCTTTAGATATGGATTTCAAATCTAATCTTTCATCGATATGATCGGGTGTTGTAGTAATTATTATCAAATCTGCATTTTCTAAGTTTTCTTTTACCTCTTCTGTGCAACGATTCAACTCTTCTTCAATAGTTTTCATACTCAATAACGAATACGGATTGACATCTACCTGATAGTAATTAGTTTGTTGCTTTAATTTTTTCAGTTGATCAATTGTAATTTGAGTAACAGAACCAATTACCGCTAAAGCTTTAGTAGAAATGCTTGAGCTTTTGTAAATAATATTTGTCAATTCCTTAGTAAATGGACCTGGGTCAACTGCTATGAAATCTATTTTTGAGTCAAGCGTAGCTTCTGCTATTTCCTTTATATGTTCATTGTTAATTGAATCAAATATCAATAAATCATAATCTTTGCTATACTCTTTTATTAATTCAACTAGATTTTCTTTTCCTTTTTCAATTTCATTTATGGAAATCGATTTAATCCTTCCGTCATAATCTTTCTTGAAATTCTCGTCTACGAAGTTACTCACAACAGGCATTTTCGGGTCTTTTCCAGCATCCGTATTTAAGAGTAAATTACCATTTACAAATAGTCTTCCGTCAACTACTATTCTTCCAGAATCAGGATATGATGGAACACATATACCTATAGTTTTTTTGTCAAAACTATCTTGATATGCTTGTAATTCAGTTCCCAAATTACCTCTTAATGTAGAGTCAATTCTCTTTGAATAAAGACAAATATCATGATTATTAAATAATTTCAGTTTATTAGATACTTCTCTATACGCTTGTGATTTAGTCATCGCTCTAGAATCTGTTGTTGTTGCAATGACATCTATATTTTCAGGAATTTGTTGTGCATTCGTCCCTAAAAAACTTGCCGCTCTTAATCCAATTTTTTTCATCAAGGAGCAGTTTGCATTTGCACCTGTTAAATCATCTGCTATGATCAATACTTTTTTCATAAATACCCCTGCTTTTCTAACATATTATTCAATTCTCCGTTTTGCTTATCAGTGAGAATATAATCAAAATCTTTTATCTTATAATAGCTATATAGTCCGTCCTTCTTATATTTAGAACTATCGCTAATCAAAACTCTAATCTTTGAGTTATCTAGCATTTTTGATTTTATTCTAGCCTTCAAATTGTTCGTAGAATAAACATTTTTATCATCAAATGCATCAGTACCTGCAAAACAAATATCTGCATGAATATTTTCAATTAAGTTATATCCGTCAATGCTCAATAATGTCAAAGTATTTTGTTCTAACAATCCTCCAACTAAATAAGTATTAACATTACTATACTTTGCAAGTTCATATGCTAAGTTCAAATCATAGGTAATGACTGTAATTCCTTCATATTTAACTATTTCTTCAACAAGGGCCAAACTAGTAGTCCCTGCATCTAAAAATATATCTAAATTGTTTTTCAGAAGTTTATTAGCTTTTTCTGCTATTATTTGCTTTAAGTCAATATTGTCAATTTTCTTTTCTGCATAACTTAAAGTCTTAACATGTTTTGTTAAACTAACTGCACCACCAAAATTTCTTTTTAAAAAATCTCTTTCTTCTAATACAGTTAAATCTTTTCTTACAGTCACTTCAGAAACACCCATTTCTTCAGCAAGTTCTGTAACTTTAACTCTGCCTTTTTCTGTTATTTTGTTTAAAATATGTGAATATCTATCTTCAGTAAACATAGAGCGCCCTTTCGATTAGTTTCTTTTATAAACAAATAATATCCATACGAATGATTATTGTCAAGAAAACATTGTCGTAAGGTTTCGAATTATTACAAATTTGAGATATTATTTCGATTTGATAAATCTGTTTCGATTTTAAAAAAGATTTAAAAAAAATAAATAGAGATATTATGTCTTTAAATATTGAAAATTAGATATTCTTTCTTAAGTAAGATATAGACAATATGTTAACATAAAAAAAAGAGTAGGTTTCGATTTCCTACTCTAATAAATCTATTTATTTACACTATCTAAAAAAAAATATTTTATAATTCCTCTAAAACGACAACTGGTCTTTACCCATTCTTCTAGCTTCTTCTTCTTTTCTTTCAAAGTAACATTTTGCACACATTGACTCATATTCAACTTTATGCTCACCATCTATGGCTACCTGTTCACCTTCAAATACGAATATGCCATCTATTTTTCTACCATTAAATACAGCTTTTCTACCACATCTACAAATAGTTTTTAATTCTTCAATTGTATGAGCTACTAACAATAATCTTTGAGCTCCTTCAAATCCTTCGGTCTGAAAGTCAGTTCTAAGACCATAGCAGATAACTGGAATATTTTTAAGTACTGCTATTTTCATAAGTTGATCTATCTGATCAGCTGTTAAAAATTGTACTTCATCAACTAAAACACAAGATATTTTCTCTCCATTTTGGATTTTAGTAAAATTCTCAAAAATATCATCATCTCTTTTAACCATATAATCAACTTTTCTAGTAACACCAAGTCTTGAGACTAATTTGTCATCACCTTTAGAATCAATTGCAGGCTTTAGAATTCTGACATTCATTCCTCTCTCTTCATAATTATAGGCAACTTGCATAAGTACTGTAGATTTCCCAGAATTCATTGCCCCATATCTAAAATATAATTTCGCCATTTCTCACCTCTACCTTATATTATATATAAATACACTTGGATAGTAAAATTTGATTTTGTTTTTACATAAAAAAATATCTGCTGAATCAATCAGCAGATATTTTAATTTCCGAATATTTATTTTACTATTCTATAATTTTTGTTACAACACCTGATGCAACTGTTCTACCACCTTCACGAATAGCGAATCTTAATCCTTCTTCGATAGCGATTGGTTGAATTAAAGTGATTGTAAATGTAGCGTTGTCTCCTGGCATAACCATTTCAACACCTTCAGGTAATGCAATATCACCTGTTACGTCAGTTGTTCTTAGGTAAAATTGTGGTCTATATCCTGAGAAGAATGGAGTATGTCTACCACCTTCTTCTTTAGTTAATACGTAAACTTCACCTTCAAATTTTGTATGAGGTTTGATTGAACCTGGTTTAGCTAATACTTGTCCTCTTTCGATATCATCTCTTGTTACACCTCTTAATAGTGCACCGATGTTATCTCCAGCTTCAGCTAAATCTAATTGTTTTCTAAACATTTCTACCCCAGTTACAACTACTGTAGATGGTTGATCAGTTAATCCAACGATTTCTACGTTATCACCAACTTTAACAACTCCTCTTTCTACTCTACCTGTAGCTACTGTACCTCTACCTGTGATTGAGAATACGTCTTCTACTGGCATTAAGAATGGTTTTTCAGTATCTCTTTCTGGTGTAGGAATCCATTCGTCAACATTTTTCATTAATTCTTGAATCTTTAATGACCATGGTCCGTCTGGATCAGTTTCTTCTAATGCTTTTAATGCTGAACCTACTACGAATGGTGTTTCATCTCCATCATATTCGTATTCAGATAACATATCTCTAACTTCCATTTCTACTAATTCAATTAGTTCTGGATCGTCAACTTGGTCTTCTTTGTTTAAGAATACAACCATTCTTGGAACCCCTACCTGTCTTGCTAATAGGATGTGTTCTCTTGTTTGTGGCATTGGACCATCAGCTGCAGATACGATTAAGATAGCACCGTCCATTTGAGCAGCACCAGTAATCATGTTCTTGATGTAGTCCGCGTGACCTGGTGTGTCTACGTGTGCGTAGTGTCTATTTTCTGTTTCGTATTCAACGTGTGATGCGTTGATGGTTATACCTCTTGCTCTTTCTTCTGGAGCTTTATCGATATTTGCATAGTCAACAAATTCACCAGTACCATATTTTTGATTAAGTACTTTTGTGATAGCTGCTGTAGTTGTTGTCTTACCGTGGTCAACGTGACCAATTGTACCAACGTTTACGTGTGGTTTCGCTTTAACAAATTTTTCTTTAGCCATTTTTTCCTCCTAAAAATTTATTATGACTTTTTACCTTCCAATACTTGTTCTTTTATACTTTGTGGAACTTGTTCATAATGGTCAAATTGCATTGAATAAGTTGCACGTCCTTGAGTAGCTGATCTTAATGATGTTGCATAACCAAACATTTCTGATAGTGGTATAAATGCATCTACTATTTGAACACCTTCTCTAGTGCTCATACCATCAACTCTACCTCTTCTGGAAGAAACATCTCCCATTACGTCTCCAAGATATTCTTCTGGAGTTACAATTTCTACTTTTTCAATTGGTTCTAATAAAGCTGGACCCGCTTTTTCAACAGCATCTCTAAGTCCCATTGAACCTGCAATTTGGAATGCCATTTCTGATGAGTCAACTTCGTGGTATGAACCATCATATAAAGTAACTATAATATCTAATAGTGGATATCCTGCTAATACTCCTGCATCACAAGCTTCTCTAACACCTTTTTCAACAGATCCGATGTATTCTCTAGGAACAACACCACCGACAATAGCATCGATAAATTCAACACCTTTGCCTGGTTCATTAGGTTGAATTTTCAATCTTACATGACCGTATTGACCACGACCACCAGATTGACGTACAAATTTACCTTCACCTTCTGCTTCTTTAGTTATAGATTCTCTATATGATACTTGTGGATTACCAACATTTGCTTCTACTTTGAATTCTCTTAATAATCTATCTACGATAATTTCTAAGTGTAATTCACCCATACCAGCAATTATTGTTTGTCCAGTTTCCACATTTGAATAAGTCTTAAATGTAGGATCTTCTTCAGCTAATTTTCCTAAAGCAATACCCATCTTTTCTTGAGAAGCTTTTGTTTTAGGTTCAATAGCTACAGATATAACTGGTTCTGGGAATTCCATGTTTTCTAATATAATTGGTTTATCTTGATCACATAGTGTATCCCCTGTAGTTGTATCTTTTAGACCGATTGCTGCAGCAATATTACCAGCAGAAATTTCTGTTAATTCATTTCTTTGGTTTGAGTGCATTTCAATTATACGGCCTAATCTTTCTCTTTTACCTTTTGTTGAGTTATACACATATGATCCTGATTCAATATGTCCTGAATATACTCTGAAATATGTTAATTTACCAACATATGGATCTGCAACAACTTTAAAAGCAAGTGCTGCAAATGGTTCATTGATATCAGGTTTTCTTTCAGATTCAACTTTTTCTTCTTCTTCAGTCTTAGTTGGTAATGTACCTTTAATAGCTGGAATATCTAAAGGAGATGGTAAATAATCTACCATTGCATCTATTAAAGATTGTACCCCTCTATTTTTGTACGCTGATCCACAAAGAAC
Organism: Helcococcus sueciensis DSM 17243; assembly: GCF_000423145.1. Taxonomy (GTDB): domain Bacteria; phylum Bacillota; class Clostridia; order Tissierellales; family Peptoniphilaceae; genus Helcococcus; species Helcococcus sueciensis. Next base: position 64,148 of record NZ_AUHK01000003.1, read on the forward strand.
TGGATAAATATTTCTATTTATAGTTGCTTTTCTTATAGCTTCTTTTAATTCATCAGAATTGATTTCTTCCCCTTCTAGGAATTTCATCATAATGTCTTCATCTGATTCAGCTATAGTTTCTAAAAGTTTTTCTCTGTATTCTTGAGCTAATTCTAATTGTTCTGCAGGAATTTCAACTTCTTTCATTGATACTCCTGTTTCATCATCTGCATCATATACTACAGCGTCCATTTTAACTAAATCGATAATTCCTCTAAAATCATGAGCATTACCTATTGGTAATTCTATAGGAACTGCATTAGCTTTTAATTTGTCTCTGATAGTATTTACTGCCATTATATAATCTGCACCTGTAGCATCCATTTTATTGATAAAACAGATTCTTGGTACACCATATTTGTCTGCTTGTCTCCAAACTGTTTCAGATTGTGGTTCTACACCGCTCTTAGCATCAAATAATGCTACAGAACCATCAAGAACTCTAAGAGATCTTTCTACTTCTACTGTAAAGTCAACGTGACCCGGAGTATCGATTATATTAATCTTATGATTTTTCCAGTATGTTGTTGTTGCAGCTGAAGCAATTGTGATACCTCTTTCTTTTTCCTGATCCATGGAGTCCATTATTGCAGTACCATCGTGTGTATCACCCATCTTATGGATTTTACCTGAATAGAATAATATTCTTTCAGTTACTGTAGTTTTACCAGCATCAATGTGAGCCATTATCCCAACATTTCTAATTTTTTCTAAACTAATATCTGGCACTTTTCACTCCTTAATAATTAACTAATATCTGAAATGTGCAAAAGCTCTATTAGCTTCAGCCATTCTGTGCATTTCTTCTTTTCTCTTAACACTTGAACCAGTATTGTTAGCTGCATCCATAATTTCTTTACTTAATCTTTCTACCATGGTTTTTTCTCCTCTATTTCTTGAGAATCCAACTAACCATCTTAAAGCTAAAGTTTGTCTTCTTGCAGGTCTAACTTCCATTGGTACTTGATATGTTGCACCACCAATTCTTCTAGCTTTAACTTCTAGAAGTGGCATAACATTGTTTAAAGCTTTTTGAAAAACTTCTAATGCATCTTCACCTGTTGCTTCTGCAACTTTTTCAAATGCGCCGTAAACAATTTTCTCAGCAACACCTTTTTTACCGTCAAGCATTACATTGTTTATAAGCTTTGTTACTACCTTATCTCCATATATTGGATCTGGTAGAACGTCTCTTTTTGGAACGCTATTCTTTCTTGGCACTTTTCTTCCCTCCTTACCATAAAAAATAATTCATTGGTACTCGATTTTACTCGATAAGTGCTTGTTGATATATAAATCTAAACAAAAGCACTCTTATTTATTTAACTTTGTTAGATACTAAGCCTTCTTAGCACCATATTTAGATCTAGCTTGTTTTCTTCCTGAAACACCAGCTGTATCCAATGCTCCTCTAACGATATGGTATCTAACCCCTGGTAAGTCTTTTACTCTACCACCTCTTATAAGTACAACAGAGTGTTCTTGTAAGTTATGTCCGATACCTGGAATATATGATAGAACTTCAGCACCATTTGTTAATCTTACTCTGGCAACTTTACGTAAAGCTGAGTTAGGTTTCTTAGGTGTTACTGTACGTACTGATGTAGCAACTCCTCTCTTTTGTGGAGAATTACTTTTAGTATTTCTCTTTTTAAGAGTATTATAATTGTAACCTAACGCTGGAGTATTAGATTTTTTACTTTCGCTCTTTCTACTATTCCTAATTAGTTGGTTAATTGTAGGCATACCGTTCCCCCTTTCCTTTAGATTTATATATCAACAAGTAGTTGATTTCAATGAATAGCTGAAAATTGACGCAATTATCCATTGACTTAATTATTTTAACATTAGATATATTTAATGTCAAGTATTGTAATTATCTTGATTTATTATTTTTAGATATTTTTTTCTAACTATAAAAAAAATGATTCATCTAAATGAATCACTTTTTTTTTATATTAAATTATCCTGTCCTTATCGCTTCAATAGCTGATAATTTAGTTGCCTTTTTAGCTGGTAAATATCCAGATACTAAACCAATAAATGCTGAAAACACTAAAGCAAGTACTGGCAGCCAAATTGGTAAATAGCTTATTCCTTTAAATGCTCCAGGAGGAGTAAACTCTTGAAAATTATTTTGATAAAAATTATTAATTAATATCGAAGAACCAAATGATATTATTACACCAATTATTCCCCCGATAATACTTATTGACATAGCTTCAAATAAAAACATTCTTCTTATATATTTTATTTGAGCTCCTATTACTTTCATAACCCCGATTTCTTTAGTTCTTTCTTGAATAGACATAAGCATTGTATTTGTTATACCAATTGCTGCTACAAATAAAGCTATAGATCCTATACCCCCAAATACCGCTTGAACTAAAAGCATTTGTCCCTTTTGACCTTCTATCAACTCTTGATTTGAATATCCTTCGAGTTTATATTCTTCTTTTATGGTATCAAACACTTCTTTTACATTGTTTAAATTGTCAACCGTTACTTCAGCTTGTGAATAAGTAATCTTCGTATTTTTCTTTTTATTATTATTTGTAGGCTTATCATCAGGATTTAAATTTTTTTCAATTTTCTTTTTAATTTCTTCAATTTTTTTAGCTGTATCTCTTGAAACATAAATGGCGTTTTCACGTAATCCTTCTGCATTTTCTAAAGTTCCTGCAAATTTCATTTTGTATTCTTCGTATGTTTTTCCTGATACTTGACCCGTTACCCTATCTTCTATATTCTTTTCGCCTATTCCTATAAATACCTTTTCTCTTTGCCAATCAAAATCAGAAACCGGCTCCATATTACCACTTTTTTTATCGAATTTTACAACTTCAACCTGTTTACCTACTACAAATTCTCCTGCTTTTAGATCCTTTAAAGATATACCATTTTCAGTTTTAATATCTTTAGTTATATATTCTTTTGGAAATACTTGAATATCTGCAAATAATTCAATATTTTTAGTTTTAAATTGAAATCTGTCATTTAACGTTTCTACTGGAAGAACTGATTTTACATGTTTCATTTTTTCTATTTTTTTCAGAATCTCATCGGTTATTATACCTGTCGTCGGTTTAGATTCTGAACTTTCTGGATCTATGTAATTTGTTGAGTAAAGCGTAATCGTATTAAAAGCTCCTTGAGACTCTATAAAAGATTCTTGTTGTTTTTGAAACCCAAAACCAATTGAAAGCATTAAAATTATTGAAACAGCTCCTATCACAACAGATAAAACTGTTAAAAAAGTTCTCGATTTTCTTCTAAACAAATTACTAAAAGCTAATTTAAATAAATCAATATTACTCATTTAAATCTAAAAATTCTTGTTCTTTTTTATTTTTTGATCGACGACGCACAAAAAATGTAATTGCTATTATTAATATAGCTACTCCAATCCAAAGTGATGGTCTTTGATATAGTGGTGTTTGATTCATATTATCATCTTCAATTATTTGCCCTTCTTCTGGAGTAAATCCAGGATCTACTATATCGCTTTCTCCTTGAACTTCTGATTTAAAAGGAACTTCTTCTCTATGTTCTTTTCCTGTTGAATCTTCATATGTTATTACAACATTACCTTCTATAGTTCCACTTTTACTTGGAACTATTTCTGTATTAAAACTATCTGATGAACCTGGAGTGAAATTTCCTACAAAATATCTTTGATTTCCACTTATTGTAAAATCTTTACCTTCTACCGTAACCATAAATGTTGTTAAAGCATCTTTCCCTATATTGTAGAAATCCATGCTTAAATTGATTGGTTGCCCATCAACTCCTTCCGAAACTGATACATCACCATATAATACTTTTGATGTTTGAACCACAGGAATACCAATAATCTCACTAGCAGTGTATTCATTTCCATCTGCATCTTCATATTCAAATTTGATTTCCATAGAATAATTTTGTGCTTGAACATTTGGAGATGTCTTAAGTGTTATTTCTTTTGTATCATAACTTTCTGAATATATTCTTCCAATGTAAAAAGTATTTGAGGAGTTTACCGGTGTAAAAACTGATCCAGATGACTGTTCACCATTTGCTCCAACCGTTGAACTTGAACCATTTAATGTTATTTTAATATTCCTTACTGATTTTTCATAATTTGTGTTATAAAAAGTAAGATTTAATTTAAATTCTTCTCCAGCCTTTACCATTTCAGGTGTTAATGTATAATTTGAAACTATTAATTTTGGTTTATTCTTTACAGATACCAATTGTTCGCCATCATCTGGTCTTATTGTTTCTTCTCCCATATCATAATCTCCTATGCTATTCTCTCCAGTATTAGATTCATTTTCTGGATTATTTATATTTTCTTTTTCTGTTTCCTTTATTTTTTCTTTTTCCGTTTCCTTTGGTTTCTCTTTTTCTGTTTCTTTTTCAGCAACAGAATCTCTTTTTAATGATAATATGCTTTCAATAAGTTTTTTATCTATATCATCCGAAAATATGATATTTACTTTTTTATTTTCAATATTCATCAATAAATTTGAATTTGTAGTTGAAAATAAATCTGAATCTTTTTGTTTTAACAATATATTTGATTTAAAATTAGTGGTAATTAAATTTTGATTTCCATCTATTCTATTCAATAAAATTTTTGAAGAAATATTATCTGAAGTAAAAAACTTCGAAATATCTTGTTTCATCTTTATTTTTGATACTAAATAATTATTTCCTGATTTTAATTTATTTTCTAAGTATCCTTTTTGAATTGGATATTCAATATTTTCTAAAGACTTACTTTCATCATATAATTTTAAATCAATACTTTTAAAGTCTATTTCACTAGTAGATTTATTAGATATATCTGTTATTAAAAGATATTCTTTATCTATTCTTAAATCGTCTTCTTTAACAATAGATTTACTATCTAAGTCATAGAGAAAAGTTTTTATTTTTAATTTATTTAATATTTCTATTCCATTATCTTCCATTAACATTCTCCTTGACTGAAGTATTGTGAGCAATTCTTTCTATTTGTCCATCTCTCATATGAAAAAGTCTGTCTGCATATTCTGTCATCTCTTCATCATGTGTTACTATAATTACAGTTTGATTATTTTCTTTAGATATTTTTTTAATTAAATCCATAATCTCGTAACTTGTATGTGTATCTAAATTTCCTGTTGGTTCATCCGCAAATACAATTTTTGGATTTCCTACAAAAGCTCTTGCAATTGCTACTCTTTGCTGTTGACCACCTGATAATTGATTAGGTTTATGATAAAGTCTCTCTTTTAATCCAACTTTAATCAATATTTCTTTAGCCATTTTTTCTCTTTTTTTCTTTTCTACACCCTTAAACATCAACCCAAGACTTACATTCTCTAAAGAGTTTAATGTTGGTATTAAATTATAAGTCTGAAACACGAATCCTACATTTAAACTTCTAAATAGTGTAATTTGTGATTCGCTAAGTTTTTCAAGATGTATATTTTTAACTATTATTTCACCCTTATCAGGTTTTTCAAGTCCTGCTAATGCATTTAATAATGTTGATTTTCCTGAACCCGATGGTCCAAGCAAACAAATCATTTCTCCCTCATTAACACTCAAATTTATACCATTCAAAGCGTGAACTTTTTCGCTACCCATAGTGTAGATTTTATGTAAATTATTCACTTTTATAAGCTCTGACATATCTACCTCCAGATAGATTAATCTTCAATTATTAATATTTTAGCACAGTCAAAAATCTTTTTAATTACAATTTTGTAATAATAAATAATCTAATTTAAATATGTTATTTAATATAAAACTTCCAAAAAAAAAACTAAGACAGTCTTTCGACTATCCTAGTTTTATCCATTAATTAAACTATTCACTTACAACTTCTAAATTTTCATCTTCTGGTAAGTTAATTTTAACTTCAGAATATTTTGATATACCAGTACCCGCAGGTATTAATTTACCAATGATTATATTTTCTTTAAGTCCTATTAAATCATCTCTCTTACCTTTAATAGATGCATCAGTTAAAACTTTTGTTGTTTCTTGGAATGAAGCTGCTGATAAGAATGAATCTGAAGCAATAGATGCTTTTGTAATACCTAATAATATATTTTCGTATTCAACTTCCTTCTTACCTTCACTTCTTAATTGTTCATTAAGTTTAATTACATGTCTTCTATTTTGTAATGTTCCTATTAATAAATCTGAATCACCCGGATCAAGTATATTTACTTTTTGTAGCATTTGTTTGATGATGATTTCAATATGTTTGTCATCAATATCTACCCCTTGTAATCTATATACTTTTTGGATTTCTTTAATTATATAGTCTTGAACCGCTTGTGTTCCAAGTAATTCTAAATAATCATGTGGATTAATTGAACCTTCAGTAATCTTATCACCTTTTTCAATATGTGAACCTTCAGAAATATTTCTAGCGGTTCCTATACCAAATGGTAATAAATACTTAGATGTTTCTTCTCCATCATTTATAAATACTTTTATTCTTTCTTCTGAATCATCAATTGTAACTGTACCTGATTGTTTTGCTATTACAGCTTGTCCTTTAGGTTTTCTAGCTTCAAATAACTCTTCAACCCTAGGAAGACCTTGAGTAATAGCTCCACCTCCTGCTACCCCACCTGAGTGGAATGTACGCATGGTTAACTGTGTACCAGGTTCACCAATTGATTGTGCTGCAATAATACCAACAGCTTCACCAATATTAGTTTTCTTTCCTGTAGCAAGGTTTCTACCATAACATTTACTACATACACCATGTTCAGCTCTACATTCTAAAGCAGATCTAATTTTAACTTCTTTAATCTTAACTATTTCTGCTTCACCACCGAATTTTTCAACTTCATGTTCTTTTGTTATGATATCAGCCATTTCTTCATCAATGATTTCATTTTTATGAACTATAATTTCTCCAGTAGCTGGATTTAATATATCTTCAAACGAAGTTCTACCAACGATTCTATCTCTTAATTGTTCGATAACTTCTTTACCTTCAAGTATATCTTTTACAACAATATATGAATCTGTACCACAATCTTCTTCTCTTACTATTACATCTTGAGAAACATCTACTAATCTTCTAGTTAAGTAACCTGAGTCCGCTGTTCTAATCGCTGTATCAGAAAGTCCCTTTCTAGAACCGTGAGTAGAAATAAAGAATTCTTGTACTGAAAGCCCTTCACGGAAGTTCGCTTTAACTGGAATTTCAATAGTTCTACCAGTTGTTGACGCCATAAGACCACGCATACCACCTAATTGTCTAATTTGTCTTATAGAACCTCTGGCACCAGAATTTGCCATGATTGCAATAGTATTGGTCTTTTCTAAGTTTTTCAATAAAGCATCTGTTATTTCATCGGTAGCTTTTTCCCATGTACTAATTACTTGATTATATCTTTCTTCTTCAGTGTACATCCCCATATCTGTATGGTCTTCAATATCTACAACTTTTTCTTCAGCTTTTTTTAATATTTCTTTCTTATCTTCTGGAGTTATAATATCTGCCATACCAATTGAGATTGCAGCTTTTGTTGAATATTTAAATCCTGTTTGTTTGATATAGTCAAGAAGTCTTGCAGTTCTTATATTTCCATATTTATGGAATGATTTTTCAATAATTTGTGAAAGAATCTTAGAATCAACAATAAAGTCAATTTCTAATGAATATGGATCTTTCTTTCTATCAACAAATCCTAAATCTTGTGGTATTTCATGATTAAATATAAATCTACCAACTGTTGATTTTACTATCTTTCCATTATCTTCTTCATTTAATTTTACTCTTACACTAACTATGTCATGATATCCTATAACTTTGTTTTCAAGAGCTTTTATCATTTCATCGTAGTTAGAAAATACAAAATCTGTTTCTTTAGCTGTAAAATCAAGAGTTAAATAATATGATCCTAAAACCATATCTTGTGTAGGTGTTGTAATTGGCTTTCCATCTTTAGGAGCTAAAATATTATTTGTACTCATCATAAGAAGTCTTGCTTCTGCTTGAGCTTCTGCTGATAGTGGTACGTGAACAGCCATTTGGTCACCGTCAAAGTCCGCATTATACGCTGTACAAACTAACGGATGTAATTTGATAGCTTTTCCTTCTACAAGAACTGGTTCAAAAGCTTGAATACCAAGTCTATGCAGTGTAGGAGCACGGTTTAGAAGAACCGGATGATCCTTTATTTCTTCTTCAAGAGCTCCCCATACAACAGGATTTTTTCTTTCTATCATCTTTTTAGCTGATCTAATATTTTTAGCTTCATCATTTGCAACTAATCTTTGCATTATAAATGGTTTAAATAATTCTAATGCCATATCTTTTGGTAAACCACATTGATACATTTCAAGCTCTGGTCCTACTACGATTACGGAACGACCTGAATAGTCAACCCTCTTACCAAGTAAGTTTTGTCTAAATCTACCTGTTTTACCTTTAAGCATATCAGATAATGATTTTAATGGTCTATTTGAAGCACCTGTTACTGGTTTTCCTCTTCTACCATTGTCTATAAGAGCATCAACAGACTCTTGAAGCATTCTCTTTTCATTTCTTACGATGATATCTGGAGCACCAATTTCTAATAGTCTTTTTAATCTATTATTTCTATTGATAACTCTTCTATATAAATCATTTAAATCTGATGTAGCAAATCTACCACCTTCAAGTTGAACCATAGGTCTTAAATCTGGTGGAATTACTGGAATTACATGCAGACACATCCATTCAGGTCTATTTCCTGATTGTAAGAATGATTCTATAACTTCAAGTCTTCTGTAAATTCTTAATTTTCTTTGTCCTGTAGCAGTTTCTAATTCTTCAGTTAATTCATCATGTGTTTCTTTTAAATCTATATCTTCTAATAATTTTTCAATTGCTTCAGCACCCATTCCGGCTTCAAATTCATCACCGTATTCTAAATATAATTTATTATATTCATTTTCTGTTAGAACTTGTTTATAAGCAATTTCTTCTATATCACCTGGATCTGTGACTACATAATTAGCAAAGTATAATATTTTTTCTAAAACTTTTGGACTCATGTCTAAAACTAGTCCCATTCTTGATGGTATTCCTTTGAAATACCAAATATGTGATACTGGTGTTGCAAGCTCAATATGTCCCATTCTCTCACGACGAACTTTAGCTTTTGTTACTTCAACTCCACATTTTTCACAAATAACACCTTTATATCTTATTCTTTTATATTTACCGCATGCACATTCATAGTCTTTTACTGGTCCAAATATTTTTTGACAAAATAGACCTTCTTTTTCTGGCTTTAATGTTCTGTAGTTAATAGTTTCAGGTTTTTTAACTTCTCCTCTTGACCAGTCCCTCATCATATCTGGTGAAGCTAGGCCAACTTGAATTGAATTAAAAATTGTCATTAAGAAGTACTCCTTTCGTTAACTTACTTAATATATGATTGTTCTGGGTAATCTTCTTTTTCGTTATCAGCCATTCTTTCGATTTGACGATAATCGTCATAATCATCAGTGTTTTCTGCTAATACAACTTCATTATTGTTTTCATCTAATAATTTAACATTCAACGCTAAGGCTTGTAGTTCTTTAGTTAATACCTTAAATGATTCAGGTGTACCTGGTTCAGGTATATTTTCACCTTTAACGATAGCTTCATAAGTCTTAACTCTACCATTTATATCATCAGATTTAACTGTCATCATCTCTTGTAATGTATGAGCTGCACCATATGCTTCTAATGCCCAAACTTCCATTTCCCCAAATCTTTGTCCACCAAATTGTGCTTTACCACCAAGTGGTTGTTGAGTAACTAATGAATATGGTCCTGTTGATCTAGCGTGAATTTTTTCATCAACTAAATGGTGAAGTTTCAACATGTACATGTATCCAACTGTAACTGGATTTTCAAATTTTTCTCCAGTTCTACCATCTCTTAATTGAATCTTACCAGATTTATCGTAACCAGCTTTTTCTAAAGCTTCTTCTATATCATAATCCATTGCACCATCAAATACCGGTGTAGCTACATGCCAACCTAATTTCTTAGCTGCCATACCTAAGTGAACTTCAAGTACTTGTCCGATATTCATACGTGAAGGAACACCAAGTGGATTTAAAACTATTTGAACTGGATCTCCATTTGGTAAGAACGGCATATCTTCCACTGGTAGTATTCTGGATACAACCCCTTTATTACCGTGACGACCACACATTTTATCTCCGACTGATATTTTTCTCTTTGTAGCAATATAAACTCTTATTACTTGATTGATGCCTGGTGATAATTCATCTCCATTTTCTCTTGAATAACTCTTAACGTCTACAACAACACCAGATTCACCATGAGGTACTCTCAATGAAGTATCTCTTACTTCTCTAGCTTTTTCACCAAATATAGCTCTTAATAATCTTTCTTCTGGTGATAATTCAGTCTCACCTTTTGGTGTAACTTTACCTACAAGAATATCTCCCGCTTGAACTTCAGCACCGATTCTAATAATTCCATTTTCATCAAGATCTTTTCTCATATCTTCGCCGATTGATGGAATATCTCTTGTAATATCTTCTGGCCCTAATTTTGTTTCACGAGCTTCTGCTGAATGTTCTTCAATATGAACTGATGTAAGAACATCATCAATAACTAATTTTTCATTTAATAACATAGCATCTTCGTAGTTATATCCTTCCCATGTCATAAATGCTATAAGAATATTTTTACCAAGTGCTAATTCTCCTAAATCTGTTGAAGGACCATCTGCAATTAATTCTCCTGCTTCAACATGATCTCCAGGTTTAACTATAGGTCTTTGATTTATTGTAGTACCTTGGTTAGCTCTTTTGAATTTTAACACTTGATATTCATCATATTTTCCTTCTTCATCAGGAGTGTCTTTTAGTATTTGAATTTTTTCATCACCAACATATTTAACTGTTCCAGAATTTTTCGCAACTATTACAACACCTGAATCTTTTGCAGTTCTATGCTCAATACCTGTAGCTATAATTGGAGCTTCTGCCTTTAGTAAAGGAACTGCTTGTCTTTGCATGTTCGCACCCATTAGCGCACGAGTAGCATCATCATTTTCTAAGAAAGGAATAAGAGCCGCACCAACTGATACAATTTGCTGAGGAGAAACGTCCATATAATCAATATCTTCTCTCAAATACAAGTCGTTAACAGCATTAAGTCCTCTTGAAGAAACTCTGTCATTTATAAACACATTGTTTTCATCAAGCGGTTCATTAGCTTGTGCTTTTATAAATATATCTTCTTCATCTGCTGTTAAATAATGAATTTCATCAGTAACTTTTCCTTCGCCTTTGATTACTTTTCTATATGGAGTTTCAATAAATCCATATTCATTAATTCTTCCATAAGTTGTAAGTGATGTAATAAGCCCAATGTTTGGTCCTTCTGGAGTTTCAATTGGACATACTCTACCATAGTGAGATGAATGAACGTCTCTTACTTCATAACCTGCTCTATCTCTAGACAAACCACCAGGTCCTAAAGCTGATAATCTTCTCTTATGAGTTAATTCAGAAATTGGGTTTGTTTGGTCCATAAATTGTGATAATTGAGAAGAACCAAAGAATTCTTTTATAGCTGCAGCTACCGGCCTATTATTTAATAAACTATGCGGTGTAAGCATTGCAGTATCAGAAGTTGTCATTCTTTCTCTGATTACTCTTTCCATTCTTGAAAGACCAATTCTAAATTGGTTTTGTAATAATTCGCCAACTGATCTAACTCTTCTATTTCCTAAATGGTCAATATCATCAACTTCTCCAACATCTTCGTATAGATTTAATTGATATGAGAATGACGCAATTAAGTCTTCAATAGTTATGATATTTGCTGAAATTGTTTCTTTATTTTGTTCAATTAGCTTAACTTTTTCTTTATCAGTCATTTCATCTGTGAATAATTCAATTACTCTTCTCATTTCAGGATAAAATACTTTTTCTGATAATCTTAACTCTTCTAAATCTAATCCTTTAATTTCATCAAATACATTTATATCAACATAGTGATTACCCACTACTCTAACTACTTTATCATTTTCATCATTTGCATATATATCAACAGAATTAATACCTGCATTTTCAATTTCAATAGCTTTTTCTAAAGATATAAAATCACCTTTTGATGCTAATATTTCTCCATATTCATCAACTATATCTTTTGCAGCATATTTTTCTCTAATTCTATTTCTAATAGCTAATTTTTTATTAAATTTATATCTACCTGCTTTTGATAAATCATATCTTTTTGGATCAAAGAATAGATTGTGTAAAAGTGAAGTTGCAGCTTCAACAGAAGCTGGATCCCCAGGTTTTAATTTTTTATAGATTTCAATTAAAGCTCTATCCTTTGTATCAGATGTATCTTTTTCAAGAGTATCTACTAATACTTGTGATTCTCCGAATAATTCTTTTATTTCATCATCTGACTCTACAACTAAAGCTCTAATAAGAGTAGTTGCAGGAAGCTTTCTTGTTCTATCTATTCTAATAGTTAAAGCACCTGCTGCATCTGTGTCATATTCTATCCAAGCACCCCTGTTAGGAATAACTGTTGACGCAACAATCTTTTTACCATTTTTATCAAAATCTTCACTATAATATACGCCGGGTGATCTAACTAACTGAGAAACCACTACTCTCTCAGCACCATTTATAATAAAAGTCCCATTTTTTGTCATTAAAGGAAAATCATCCATCATAAGAACTTCTTGTTCTTTAAGTTCCTTAACTTTTCCATCATCAAATATAATAAGACGTACATCTACTCTCATTTTCTTAGAATATGTAACATCTCTATCTTTGGACTCTTGTTCAGAATATTTTGGTTCATCATCAAATTTATAGTTTAAAAATTCTAAATGAATATTTCCTGAATGATCAGTTATAGGAGAAATATCTTCAAATACTTCTTTTAGACCTTTGTCTAAAAACCATTCATAACTGCCTTTTTGAATATCTAATAAATTAGGCAAAGCCAATGCTTCTGGAATCCTAGAAAAACTTTCTCTTTTTCTTCTACCATACAACTCTGTATGATTGTTCATATATGCCACCTCTCATCGTATATAACAAGCGGATTACAACCGTTTAAACAGTAACAAACTTCTCAATAAAAATAAAAAATAGCGCAAATTTCCATTATTATTTTTTATTTAGTATTCAATAAATATATCAATAAAAAACAAAAAAGTCAACTTTTATTTTTTAAAAGTTAACTTTTTGTAATATATGAAACATTTTCATAAATTTAACCATAAATATCCATTATTTATTAATGATGAACTTCTTTTAAATAAATTAGTTTATAAGCTTTAGAAGAAACGCTTATCTTTTCTCCCTCTATATCTACTATAGCTGAATCATCGAATTGTTCAAATTCAATTATTTTTATCTTTTCTCCAATCTTTAGACCTATCTTCTCAAGATACTTTAATAATGTCCTTTCGTCTCTTATACGTCTTACAATATAATTGGTATTAATTTTTGCTTCTGACATATTTATCAAATCATCATTTGTTTCTTCATTATTAATATATATTGTTGAGCCATGTGGACAATATTCTGGATATCCTAAAAATTTGTTTAGTTTTTCTAACATATCGTCATTGGTAACTGATTGAAACTTTTGTGCGTGTTCGTGAACTTCTTTCCAATCAAATTCTAAAGTTTTTTCAAGAAAATATTCCCATAGTCTATGCTTAGAAAGAATTTTTTTAGTTATATCCTCCCCTTCTGGAGTTAATCTATTACTCTTCCCTTTTTCTACAAATCCTTCTTCTTTTAATTTTTTTAGCATCTCCGTAACTGATGATGGAGCTAAATCTAAGTTTTCACTTAACATTTTATTAGTAATCTTATCTTCAGTTTGCATTAATTTAAAGATACTAATTAGATATTCTTCTCTTTGGGGATTATATATTAGAGCTTCTTTTGTCATATTTTGCCCTTTCCACTTTTTTCTCTTTATATAGTTTAGTAAATATTAATACTGATAAATATGTAATAGTATTAATAAATGCACACATTCCTGACATTGACGCATTAAAATGAACTGCTAACAAATAAGCTATAGCACAGTTAAATACAGAAATTATTGCTGACAATATTAATGCATGATGCAGCCTTTTACTTAATATCAAAGCTGTCGCTGCTGGAGCAATGAAAAATGATATTACTAATATACCCCCAACATTATTAAAAGAAACAACTGATGTAAAAGATGTAAGTGTCATTAATGAATAGAATATAAACCCTGTTGGTATACCAAGTAACGCTGCATAATCTGGTTCAAATGTAGAAGTTTTTAACTCTTTATAAAACACTATTATGAATGTTAATATTATAAATAACATTATAGCACCATGCAAAATCGCTTTATGAACTTCTATTCCAAATACAGTAGTCTTAATTAAACTAGCAAATACTACTTCTCCGAGTAATACAATATCTATATCTAAATGTACTGAACTGAAATATCTACTTATTAATATTACAGCTATTGAAAATAAAACTGGAAATATAATCCCGATTGCATCCTCATATTTGGCAAGTTTTGACTTACCTAATAACTCAACTAATATAACTGTTAAAAGTCCTGTACTTGCTGCTCCTACTATTAAAAAAGGAGAACTTAAATCTCTAACAAAAAAGTACGCTATAACAATTCCTAATAAAACAGTATGGCTTATCGCATCTGTCAACATAGATATTTTTCTTAATATTAAAAACACTCCAAGCAAACTGCATGAAATTGAAGTTAATATTAAAACATAAAGTGAAATAATCATTGAATATCACCTCTTCTTCTAAAGATACCATTTTTACCTAATAAAAATGAAAGTCCACAAATTATTCCTGACACTATAATTATGCTAGGACCTGTTGATAATCCAGTATATAACATTGAAATATAAGACCCAATCAATACTGAGATTGATGAAAATATAGCACCTAATATCATAACCATTGAAAATTTATTTGTCCATTGATTTGCACTAATACATGGGACAATTAAAAATGAGCTTATCAATATCGCACCCACCGCCTTAATTCCTACACCTATAACTAATATAGTCATAAATAAAACTAAATAATCCATCAATTTTATAGGAAGTTGAGCAATTTGAGCAAATTCTCTATCAAATAAATAAATCTTAAACTCTCTAAATAATAAAAGTACTATAGATAGACAAATAACCGTCGCTATAGCAATTAATTTCACATCAAGCTCTAGTAAATAAGCCGCTTGTCCAAATATATAGTTTTGCAATCCTGATTGTGAAGCATTTTCGAAATTCGGATTACCTTGTATATATGATTTCAATACCATACCAATCCCAAAAAATCCTGATAAATATATTGCTAAATTAGCATCCAATCCAATTTTTGAATTTCTATTTGAATATTCAATTAAGAGATAAGCTAATGCTGCTGACAACATCGCACCTATTAAAAGTACAATAGGATTTCTTGTTTGAAACATCATATACGCCAATACTATCCCCGCAAATGTTGAATGTCCCATAGCATCACCAATTAGAGATTGACCCTTATATACATTGATGCTACCAACAACTGTAGATACTATAGCTAATAAAACAGTACCCATAGCGATGATTCTAAATGAATAACTAGTTAAAATTTCCATATTAAATCCTATATGCCTTTTCTAAATTCTCAGGAGTGTTTACTTCTAACATCTCTCCCTGTACCTTCACATCATTATTTAAAACTATTAAATAATCAAAGTATTTATTAAGAGTCATTAAATTGTGATGAACTGCAACAACTGTTTTTCCTTCATCTTGAAGTTGTTTGAACTTTTTTATAATAATTTCTTCTGTTGTTGTATCAACACCTGTCAAAGGCTCATCCAGAATATACAGATCTACTTGTTGCGCCAATGCTCTCGCCAAAAAGACTCTTTGCTTTTGTCCACCAGATAATTGAGAAATTTGTCTATCCTTGAACTCTAGCATCCCCATTTCTTCTAGAGCTTCTATAACAATTTCTTTATCTTTTTCTGTCGGTCTTTTCCCGATGGAAAGATGTGCATATCTTCCCATCATAACAACATCAAATACTGTTGCTGGAAAATCCCAATTAACTCCACTTCTCTGAGGAACATATGCAATCTTTTTACTTACTTGATTAAGGCTTTTACCCATAATTTTTATTTCACCTTTGTCAGGTTTTACAAGATTAAGTATCGCTTTTATTAAAGTTGATTTACCGGCTCCATTCGGGCCAACTATTGCTGTTCTACTATTCTCGGGAATGTGTAAATTCACATCTGTTAAAACAGTTTTATCTTGATAAGATACCTGTAACTCTTTAACTGTAATAATGGATTTTTTTTCCATATTTCCTCCAATTTTCTAATTACATATTATAGTAGATTATTTTAAATTATTTACGATTAAATCCACATTATGTCTATACATATCTAAGAAATTATCTCCAGCTTGCCCTTTTGGAGCTAATGAATCTGAGAATAATTCATTTCCATCTCCACTTACAACCTTAACATCGAATCCTTTTGATTTAACAATTTCTTGTAATTTCTTCATTCTTTCTGGATTTGTTGTTGACTCTGCAAATATAGCTTTTATCTTATGATCAACTATAAATTGAGCTGTTTTTTCAATATCTGAACTCGCAACTTCAGAATCTGTTGATATACCTTGTGGTGCTATAACTTCCATACCATATGCTCTTGAGAAATAATTAAATGCATCATGTGGAGTAACTAAATACTTTCCACCTTCTTCAATGCTTGCTAATTTTTCTTTGATTTCTTTATCTAATTTAACTAATTCATCACCATAATTATTTAAGTTTTCTAATATAGTTTCCTTTTCTTCTGGCAATAATTTAATTAATGCTTGTGCAGCATTGTGCATTGCCTTTTCGTATAATCCTAAATCAAACCAGAAATGTGGATCATCTACCATTTCACCATCTTGATCAAATTCTGAGATTTCTTCTTCACTAAAATCTGATGTTACATTAACACCAAATTCTTCTAGCACATCTACCATCTTACCTTCAAAATGTAAGCCATGATATAAAACTAAGTCCGCATCTTTTATTTTTGATAGGTCTCCTGGTTTAGCTACATATAAATGTGGATCTTCTCCCGCTGGGATTATAAGTTCAGTATTAACTTTATCTCCTGCTAATACATTAACCATGTCTTGTAAGAAAGTTGTTGTAACTGTAACTTTCTTCTTACCGTCATCATTTTGTGTTCCACTATTGCCTTTTGTACAACCAACTAATAACAGCACCAAAGCTAGTGCTAATACTAAAAATTTATTCTTCTTCATGCTTTCTCCTTATTTATTTTTAAGATGTAAATTACAAGTTTTTACATCTTTACTAATTTAGTATAGCATGTTATTTCGTCTTTGTAAAGTATTTTTTTAGGTATTCCTAAAACTTTATTTTTCCCTCTCTAATATAGGCTTTAAAAATTGTCCTGTATAAGATTCTTTCACTTTTACAATTTCTTCTGGAGTTCCACATGCTACTACTGTTCCGCCTCCATCTCCGCCTTCTGGACCTAAGTCAATTATATAATCCGCTGTTTTTATGACATCAAGATTATGTTCTATAACTACTACTGTGTTTCCACCTTCCACCAATTCATCTAATACTTTTACTAATTTATGAATATCGGCAGAATGTAATCCCGTTGTAGGCTCATCTAATAGATATAATGTATTTCCAGTTGATCTCTTTGATAACTCAGAAGCTAATTTAATTCTTTGAGCTTCCCCACCGGATAATTGTGTACTTGGTTGTCCAAGTTTAATATATGATAGTCCAACATCATTTAAGGTTTGTAATTTCTTTCTTATTGGTTCATGATTTTTGAAGAATTCTAATGCTTCTTCTATAGTCATATCTAAAACATCTGCGATATTCTTATCTTTATACTTAACCTGTAATGTTTCACGATTATATCTCTTACCACCACATACTTCACAAGGTACATAGACATCTGGTAAGAAATGCATTTCTACTTTTATTACACCATCTCCACCACAATTTTCGCAACGACCACCTTTTACATTAAATGAAAATCTACCTTTATCATATCCACGCATTTTAGCTTCATTAGTCATAGCAAATACATCTCTTATATGATCAAATGTTTTAGTATATGTTGCTGGATTCGATCTTGGTGTACGACCAATTGGATTTTGATCAATCTCAATTATCTTATCTATTTCTTCATAACCAGTGATCTCATCGTGTTCACCTGGCATAGGTCTTGAACCATGAAGTTTTTTCATAAGTCCAGTATATAAAATTTGATTTATCAATGAAGACTTTCCTGAACCAGATACCCCTGTAACTAGTGTCAGTACACCTAGAGGTATATCAACATCAATATTCTTGAGATTATTTTCTCTAGCACCTTTAATAGTTATTTTTCCTGTTGGTTTTCTTCTTTCATTTGGTACTGGAATAAATTTTCTACCTGATAAATATTGCCCTGTAATTGAGTCATCTTTTAAAATTTCTTCATATGTCCCTTTAAATATTACCTTTCCACCATGAACACCTGCTCCAGGACCTATATCCACAATTAAATCGGATTCTTTCATAGTATCTTCATCATGCTCTACTACGATCAAGGTATTTCCTAAATCAGTTAAATTTCTAAGAGAAGCTAATAATTTATCATTATCTCTTTGATGAAGCCCAATACTAGGTTCATCAAGAACATAAACTACCCCTACAAGACCTGCTCCTATTTGTGTCGCAAGCCTTATTCTTTGAGATTCGCCCCCAGATAATGTACCCGCAAATCTTGATAATGTTAAATATTCAAGTCCTACTTCTTTTAAGAAACCAACCCTTGCCTTTATTTCTCTTAAAATCGGTTCAGCAATTATATTATCTTGTTCGCCAAATTTTAACGAATTTATCCATTCAAAATTTTCATTTACTGATAAATCTGTTATATCAATAATATTTTTTCCATCTATAGTTATCGCTAAAATTTCTGGTTTAAGTTTTTTACCATGACAAACTTCACATACATTTTCAGACATAAATTCATCTATTCTATTCTTCATAGATTCAGATGAAGTTTGATCATGTCTTCTAGCAAGATTTTCGACTACTCCTTCCCATTTTAAGGTTCTATTTCCGGTGCTACTAAAATGTGATTCAAATCGAATATTCATGCTGTAATCTGTTCCGTATAAAATATCGTCAAGCATTTTTTTAGGAGCTTTTGAAATTGGAGTATCTATATCAAAACCATTTCTCTTTGCAATTTCTTTAAATATTTCATAATAATATGTTCCCTTTTTTGATGATGCAAATGGCCTTACAGCCCCTTCTGCAATAGATAATGACTTATCAGAAAACACCAATTCTGGATCTACTGACTTATGATATCCTAATCCATCACAGTTTTCACACGCTCCAAATGGTGCATTAAATGAAAACATACGTGGTGAAATTTCACTTAATGACATATGCCCATTAGGGCAAGATAATGTTGAAGACATTAAAAATGACTCTCCATCAATTACATCAATTTCGACTTTCCCATCAGCTAGACCTAAAGCCGTTTCAATTGATGATGTAAGTCTTGATTCAAGTCCTTCTTTTATAACTAATCTATCTACTACTATATCTATATTATGTTTTATATTTTTTTCTAAATTAACATCATCTATAGTAATATCAATTACTTCTCCATCTATATTTACTCTAGAGAACCCTTGTTTCTTTATATTTTCTAATAATTTTTTATGTTCTCCCTTTTTCCCTTTTATAATTGGAGCCAATAGAAGAATTTTTGTTCTATCCTCAAGTTCCATTACTTTGTCTACCATTTGGTCAATAGACATGGCTTTGATTTCTTCTCCACAAACAGGGCAATGTGGAACTCCAACATTTGCATATAAAAGTCTTAAATAGTCATAAATTTCTGTTACAGTACCAACTGTTGATCTTGGATTCCTATTTGTTGTCTTTTGATCAATAGAAATTGATGGTGAAAGACCTTCAATAGACTCAACATCCGGTTTATCCATTTGTCCTAAAAATTGTCTTGCATATGATGACAATGACTCTACATAACGCCTTTGTCCCTCTGCATAAATCGTATCAAAAGCAAGAGATGATTTCCCAGATCCTGATATTCCTGTGAACACTATCATCTTATCTCTAGGAAGCGTCAAATCTATATGTTTCAGATTATTCACTCTCGCATCTTTAATTACTATATTCTCTAAACTCATCTACTCCTCTATATTCCATATTCACTCTTAAGTTTCTTAATTTGATCTCTTAATTCTGCAGCTTTTTCAAAATCTAATAATTCTGCTGATTTCATCATTTCTTCTTCAAGATTTACAATTATTTGATGCAATTGATTAGAATCAATATCTGTCGTTCTAATGTCATAAACTTCTTCGTCTTCAGCTGCCATTGAAACTGTTGTAATTTCAGTAATATCTTTGATGATTGATTTTGGTACAATATTATGTTTTTCGTTATAAGCCATTTGTATACTTCTTCTTCTATTCGTTTCATCAATAGCTAATTTCATAGAATTTGTAATACTATCCGCATACATTATAACTCTACCATCAACATTTCTTGCTGCTCTACCAATAGTCTGAACTAATGATGTTTCAGAACGTAAAAACCCTTCTTTATCCGCATCCATTATTGCAATCAAAGCAACTTCTGGTAAATCAAGCCCTTCTCTAAGCAAGTTAATCCCTACTAAAATATCATATTTACCAAGTCTCAAATCTCTTAATATTTCAACTCTCTCAATTGTATCTATATCTGAATGTAGATATGTAACCTTCATTCCATGATCTTTCATAAAATCAGTCAAATCTTCAGCCATTCTCTTAGTTAATGTAGTTATTAATGTTCTATATCCCATTTCAGTTGTTTTTTGAACTTCATTTATTAAATCATCGATTTGATTTTTAGTAGGTTTTACTTCAACAGGTGGATCTATTAATCCTGTTGGTCTAATTATTTGTTCAACCTCTATTTCTTGATGTTCTTTTTCATAATTTCCTGGAGTTGCGGATACAAATATTGCTTGATCTATTAATTTTTCAAACTCATTAAATTTAAGTGGCCTATTATCAAGTGCTGATGGTAGCCTAAAACCATAGTCAACTAAGTTTTGTTTTCTAGATCTATCTCCTTCGTACATCCCTCTTACTTGCGGCATTGTAACATGTGATTCATCAACCATAAGCAACCAATCCCCTTCAAAAAAATCAAGTAATGTATATGGTCTAGAACCAGCAGGTCTTTGATCTAAATGTCTAGAGTAATTTTCAATTCCTGAAGTGAATCCGACTTCTTGAAGCATTTCTATATCATAAAGTGTTCTTTGTTCTATTCTCTGCGCTTCTAAAAGTTTATTATTTTCTTTAAACCATTGTATTCTCTCTTGAAGTTCTTCACTAATTGTTTCAACAGCTTTATTTATTCTATCTCTTGAAGTAACATAATGAGATGCCGGAAATACCATAATATGATTCATTTTTGCTATTACTTCACCAGTCAAATAGTTTAATTCAGTAATTCTATCAATTTCATCACCAAAAAATTCTACTCTATATATATTTTCTGTTGCTTCTGCCGGAAAGATATCTACAATATCTCCTCTTACCCTAAAAGTAGCACGTGCAAAATCTATATCATTTCTGTTGTATTGAATTCCTATTAATTTTTTTAATAATTCATCTCTTTCTAATTGCATACCTGGTCTCAATGATACAGACATAGTCTTGTATTCACTTGGAGAACCAATACCATATATACAAGAAACAGATGAAACTATGATTACATTTCTTCTTTCAAATAACGCTGCTGTTGCTGAATGTCGCATCTTATCAATTTCATCATTAACAGATGAGTCTTTAGCAATATATGTGTCTGTTGCAAATACATATGCTTCTGGTTGATAATAATCATAATAAGAAACAAAATATTCAACAGAATCATTCGGGAAAAACTCTTTAAACTCTTGATATAACTGATATGCAAGAGTTTTATTATGTGCCAATACCAATGTAGGCCTATTAACTTTTTGTATAATATTCGCCATGGTAAAAGTCTTTCCAGAGCCTGTTACCCCTTTTAATGTTTGAAATTTATCACCTTTATTTATTCCATCAACCAATGTATTTATAGCATGAGGTTGATCACCCATAGGCTTAAATTTTGATTTTAAATCGAATTTACTCATTTTACTACTTTCTTTTTTTAATGAAAACTTATTCTTTCAACAATTCAATTGCTTTTTGTAATTGTGTATCATCTTCTAAATTCTCAACTCCAATTTTTGTTACACCATCTGGTATTTTCACTTCATAATCTGGCGAAATACCTACTTTGTGTATTTGCTTTCCATTTGGAGTATAAAATTCAGCAACTGTAATTTTTACACCTTCTTTTTTTCCATTATTATTAATTGGATAAATTTGTTGAATAATTCCTTTTCCAAATGAAAGTTCTCCAACAATCAATGATCTCTTATTGTCTTGTAAAGCTCCAGACAGTACTTCAGAAGCTGAAGCTGAACCACCATTTATTAAAGTTATCATTGGAATATCCATTTTCCCATCTTTTACTTTAATATCTTCATTATTTTTATCATTTTTATATCTAACAGATATAACTGTTGCTTCATCCATTAAATAGTCAGCTATTTCTACTGTTTGGTCTAATAGACCTCCTGGATTGTTACGTAAATCAAGTATTAAACTTTTTGCTCCTTTACTAATTAAACTATCAACAGCAGTTTTAAAATCTTTTGCAGTTCTTTCTTGGAATCCAGTCAGTAAAACATATCCAATATTATTATCTAACATTTGTGAATGTACAGACTCAACTTCTATTATCGCTCTTGTAATCTTAAAATCTTTTACTTCTTGATTTTTACCTGTTCCACGAAGTATTGTAATATTTACATCTGTATTTGCTTCACCCCTCATTAAAGTAACTGCTTGATTTAAGCTATATCCATTTACAGATTCTCCTTCAATATGAGTTATTATATCTCCTGTACGTAATCCAGCCTTTTCTCCCGGTGTTCCTTTAATTGGAGATACAATTTCTATTAAGCCATTTTCATTTAATGTAACTTCAACACCTATTCCACCAAATTCTCCAGCAGTTTGTTCATTTAAAGCCTTAAATTCTTCTTCACTGTAGTATTCAGAATATGGATCTTTAAGTGATTCCATAACACCTTTATAAATACCAAGCTCTAGATCAACATCTGCATCATTTACATCTAAGAACTTTTCATTAATCATTTCTTGTAACTTTTGCACATTTGACATTACTTGTGAATAATCTATTTCTTTACTTTTATTTAAAGTATCAGTACCTTCATTAGTTTGAGTTTCATTTTTTCCACTTTGTATTTCTTCCTTAGGATAATTTAAAAAATTTGAACAAGAAGATAAACTCAAACTTAACGTTAAAATTGATATTGTTAGTAATAATTTTTTCTTCATATTTCTTCTCCAATATTTAATATATCTTTTATTATAACACTAATATAATATTTAATTAATTAAAAAATAAATATTTGCAGACTTTAATATAAAAAAAGACAGAAAATCTTTAATTAAATTTTCTGTCTTTTTAGTATAGTTTTCTATAATTTTATCTTAAATATGGCATTGGATCCACTCTAACTCCATTTTTCCATACTTCAAAGTGTAGATGTGATCCAAATGAATATCCTGTATCTCCTATAGGACCTATATATTGACCCCTAGATACACGTTGTCCAACATGAACTGGTGGTAATGTATCCATATGAGCATATCTTGTCCATAAACCATTTCCGTGATCTATTAAAACTTGATTTCCCCATCCAGCATAACTATATTCGGATTCAATTACAACTCCAGATTCAGCTGCAAAAATTGGAGATCCTGTATTAGCAGGGATATCTATACCTTTATGCGCTGGTCCAAATTGATATGTTGGATCCATGAAGTAAGCAGATATATATGTATTTACTGTTGGCCAAGCAAAGGTCGCTCCAGAATAACTTGGGGCTTTTTCTATTTGCTCTTCAACCTCTCTAGCTTCTTCTTTTCTCTTTGCTAATTGTTCAAGTAATTCTTTTTCTCTTTGTCTTTGTTCTGCTAATCTATTCGCTTCAATTTCACTTTCTAAACGTGCGATTTCTGAATTTATAGATGATTTTTGAGCAGATAATTTGGATTTTTCATCAAGTTTTTCATTAAGATGATTTTCATATTCTTCAAGCTTTGTATTTAGAGACTCTAAAAGTTCATAATTAGTTGCTTCATCTTTTCTTATTTGTTCTAGAAGCGCATTTTGAGCTTGTCTTTTAGTTTCAAGTTGTTCCTTTTCTTCTTTAGCATTCTTTTCAGCAATTTCTAGAGCTTTTTTCTTTCCATTTAATTCTGTAACTAATTTGTCAAGCTTAGATTTTTGTTCTTTTAGTGTTTGAATAAGATTTTGATCATATTCAGTAATAGTTGTCATCATCTTATTTCTACTTAAGAAGTCATTTATATCTTTTGACGCTAATAGAATTTCTACCTTTTCTGCATCACCTAACTTATACATAACTCTTAATCTGTCTCTTAATAATTCTGTAGTTGATTTAATATTTTCTTTAACTTTATCAATCTCAACTTCTTTAGTTTTTATATCATTATTAATATCAATTATTTGTTCATTTAGTTCATATATCAATCCAACTGATTTTTGTATTTCAGCATTTATAATACCAATTTTTTCTTCATAATCTAGTCTTTGTGATGATAAAGTATCAAGAATAGATTGAACAGATTGCTTTTCTGTAATTTGTTTATTAATTTTTTCTTGAACTTCATTTATAGCATTGTTTTGTTTATATATCTGACCATCAATGCTATTGACTTGATTTTGAGCGTTATTTAATTTTGTATTAAGGCTTGATGCACTTACATTAACTGTATTAAAAGAAATTGCACAAGCAACAATAAGCGCTGACGCCTTTATAAACTTACTTTTATCTGACATAATTAACCTCTCTGTCTAACAAATATTTCCTTATAGATAATACTGATCCTAATACCCCAATACCTAATCCTAATGACAATAATATTTGTAGCAAACTTAATCTAAATGTATGTGGTGTAATCAAACTTACAATTGGATAATTATTTGCTATTTGAACTCCAAAATGTTCATATACAAATGCATACAAATTATATACAGCTAGATAACTTAATCCTGAAGCTAATAAACTATAAAATATACCTTCAATTAAAAATGGTATTAATATATAACTATTTGTAGCTCCTACATATTTCATTACTGCAATTTCATGTATCCTAGATATAACCGTCAATCTAATTGTATTTGCTATTATAAATAAAGAAACAACCATTAATAAAACTACTAGTATTATCCCAAAAAGTTTAGAATAATATGATAACTTAGAAACTTGATTTACAAGGTCTTTATAATAGTTTACATCTTCAACTATTTCTTCATTTTCTATTTGTTTAACAAAATCATCTGCTTCATCAATATTTGTAACCTTAACTATAAATGATGCTGGTAATAATCCTTCTGCTTCAACATTATCAAGCAAATCAGCATTATCTTTCCAGCTTTCTTTCATGATTTCCAAAGCTTCCTCTGAAGATCTATACTCTACAGTTTTGTCTATATCAATGGAGTTTATTTTGTTTTCAAGCTCAGCAGTTTGAACTACTGTAGCTTCGTTTTTAATAAAGATTTCTACATCATTTACTTTAGTTTGAATTTTTAAGGCAATACTATTAACAGTCACCACAATTATTATAATCAATCCAGTTATAAAAAGAGTGAAGAAAATTGAAGTTATTGATGTAGCTCCTAAATTCTTATGTATCCATATACCTTTTATTCCTTCGATTAAGGTGTTATATAGTTTCCTAATCAATTTCATCTGCATAACCTCCAATCGAATCTCTTATTATATGTCCTTTATCGAAAGTAATTACACGTTTATTCATTTTGTCTACAATCTCTTTTGAATGTGTATTTATAATTATTGTAGTTCCAGTTTTATTGATGTCTTCAAAATATGTAATTATTTCCCAAGCAGTATCTGGATCCAAGTTTCCTGTAGGTTCGTCAGCTAATATGACTTTAGGATTTATAGCTATAGCTCTCGCTATTGATACTCTTTGTCTTTCCCCACCTGATAACTCATTTGGATAAGACTTAGCTCTGTGTGATAATCTAACCAAGTCTAGAACTTCATCTATTCTTTTTTTCTTTTCTTTTCTGCTGAATCCTTGTACATCTAGTACAAATTCTATATTTTCATAAATATTTCTATTCTCTAATAATCTAAAATCTTGAAATACCACCCCAACACTTTTTCTTATCTCTGGTATCATCCTTCTAGAAACTTTTGTAATGTCTTCACCATCAAGCATTATTTTCCCGCCATCTGGATCTATTTCTTTAAGGATTAACTTTGTCACGGTGGATTTTCCAGCACCACTAGGTCCTGTTATAAAAACAAATTCGCCTTTTTGTATATGTAAATTTATACTATCTAAAGCGACAATGTTATGAGAATATTTCTTGTTTACATAACTAAATTTTATCATTATTTTACCGTCCTGAAAGTATTATAGCACAAAAAGTTACAAAAAGGTTAAAATCCAAAATAATTTTTAACCCTTTTGTAAGTTTTTTAACAACATTTAAACATTTTGTAATAATTAAATTAATTAAAAATATTTTACAATTTTATACAAAAAAAAAGAGGAGAACAATGACCTGAACCCGTAAACACGGAATAATTTAATAATATTTTAAGCGGAATGTAATCTGTACATAACAGGAGACATTCCGTTTAATTTCGTCTTAATCCTATCTTCATTGTACCATTTAATATATTTTTCTATTTTCATTTTTAACTCATCATAATTTTTAAAATCTTCTCCATAGTACATTTCTTGTTTTAATATTCCAAAGAAGTTTTCCATAGGTGAATTGTCTAGACAATTTCCTTTTCTTGACATACTTTGTTTAATGTTCATTTTTTCTAGTTTTTTAGTCCAAGTACTATGCTGGTAATGAAATCCTTGG
>NZ_AUHK01000004.1 GCF_000423145.1 Helcococcus sueciensis DSM 17243
TTGCTGCGCACTCATTTCGCTGGACCTTTTTTGCATAAGCTCGACCTACATTTCGTCTTCGTCTTTCGACTCGACTCAATGGGTCATGCGCTTACCTTAACCATTGCAGCTCTTATAACTTTACCGTTTAACATATATCCTTTTTGGAAAGTTTCAATTATGTGACCAGATTCTATCTCGTCTGACTCTTCCATAAATACTGCATGATGTTTATTTGCATCAAACAATTCTCCGTCTGATTTTATTTCTTCCAATCCTTCTTGTTTTAATATATTTAAAAACTCTTCTCTAACTAATTCGATACCTTCTGTAAAAGCATTTTTCTCTTCAACTTCATTTAGAGCTCTGTCTAAATTATCTATCACCGATAATAGTTTAGTGACTAATTTTTCAGAAGCATATTTATAAATATCTTCTTTCTCTTTTTCTTGTCTATTTCTATAATTTGTAAAATCTGCTTGAAGTCTTAAATACGAGTCCTTTACCTTTTCTATTTCTTTATTTTCTTCTGATACTTCTTCCGTTTCTTCTTGAATTTCTTCTTCTAAAACATCTTTAGTATCTTCTAAATCTTTTTCTTTTTCATCCATTTCTACCTTCTTTCTATATGTCCATTAATATATTCGTTTATTAATACAATGTCTGCAATAACCTTGTCATAACGCATATTGTTTGGACCAAGTACACCTATCTTACCTTTTATACCTTCGTGATTTCTAAAAGTCATTGTAATAATGCTAAAGTTATCAAATTCTTCTATTCCGATTTCATCTCCTATGTATACCTGTAAATCAGAATCCATATTGTCCGCTAATAAATCCATTAAAGAATCTTCAGTTTTAAGATAATTTATTAAGTTCTGGTTGTTTTCTATAGTATCATCGTTGTATAAAAACATATTTGAAAGACCTTCAAATACTATTTTCGCTTTAGAATTTTCTTTAGTTGTATTAGCAATTACAGATACTATTTCATTTAACGCATGATGCTTTTGTCTTAATATATCATATACATTTGAATTTAAAGCTTCTAAAATACCACCATAATTTTTATCTAATAATGTTGAATTAAGTAAGCTATTAATTAAATCAACAGTTCCATTATCAACTGGATTTCTTAATCTTATACTATCATTTATAACTTCTTTAGAATTATAAATATATATAATAACTAAATCTCTTGGAGTCAAAGCTACTATATTTATATATTTTAGATAAATTTTATTCATTTCAGGTATCATTGCTAATCCAGTATAACCTGTATTGTAAGCAAGCATCTTAGTAGCATTTCTTATAACATTATCCAATTCACTGGTATCCTTGAAATTATCCATATTGAATAATCTCTTAGGGCCAATTTCAAACGGTATTTCATTTGATAATAGAGCATCAACATATAATCTGTACCCTCTATTAGAAGGTATTCGACCTGATGAACTATGTAATTTTTCTAAATAACCTAATTCTTCTAAGTCACTCATTTCATTTCTTATAGTTGCGGCACTTACGCCTATATCACTATCTTTCGAAAGAGACCTTGAACCAACAGGCTCTTTAGATTCTATATATGATTTAATTATTGAATTTAATATTTTAACCTTACGTTGATCCATAATCATCCTTTCTCTTATCTTTTTATTGTTGTCACTCAATCTCTTCGAGTGCTAATAATAGTATATCATTATTTTGATAAATGTCAACAAGTTTAAATAAAAAAATAAATAATTCTAATTTAGTAGTTTCTATTACAGTTTAAATTAAAAAAAAGATGATATATTTTATACCATCTTTTACTTATTATATTATCTCCATATAAAATCTATTCGAGTAATATACTCCTTTTCTAGTAAATTTTACTCTATCACCTTTTATTTCAATAACATTTTCTTTTATAAATTTATCAAGTTCAGATTTATATTTTGTTAAAAAATCTATTCCAAACTTTTTATTGAATTCTTGAATACTTACCCCTTCTATCATTCCCATTTTTGATATTATATAGTTTTTTTCATAATCTTCTTTTGTCCATTTTTCAATTATTCGATAAGGCAATTCCCCCTCTTTTATTGAATAAAAATATTTATCGAATTCAATTTCATTTTTATAAAATACACCATCTATAAAACTACCAGAGCCTAAACCAACTCCTATAAAATTATTTAAATTCCAATATTTTATATTATGATAAGATCTATAACCCGTTTTTGCAAAATGATTTATTTCATAATGAAGATATCCTATATTAGTTAATTCCTCTGAAACTGTTTCTAAAATTTCAAACTCTAGCTTATCTTCTTTATCTTGTTGTTCAATTTTAGGAATTAATTCTTCATCTGTTCTTAATGTATATAACGAAACATGAGGGATGTTTAACTTTTCAATATATTTCAAATCCGACTTTACCAAATCTACAGTTTGTCCAGTATAAGGGAAATACATATCAAAATTGATATTGTTAATATTGTTTCTTCTTAAAATTTTTACAATTTGTATTATATCGAATTTATCATGTTCTATATCTAAATTTTCAAGTCCTACTTTATCAAAAGTAATTGCTTTTATTGAAAATCTATTTATACCAGCGCGAATATATGCTTTTATCATATATTCAGGTGTAGTCGGAATTATTTCAATAGTCTTTTCACAATTATCAAGGACGTTAAAATTATCATAAATATAATTCAAAACATCCACAATATATGTTTCATCCGCATATGAAGGGTCTCCTCCCCCAATATAGATAGAGTCTATAATATAGTTTTTGTGTTTATATAGTTTTAATTCATTTATTAGAGCTCTAAAATATGGCCTTATTTTAAAATCCATATTAAAGTGAGAAAGTGTCCCGCTATAATTATGTTTATATATCCTGAATGGAACATGAATATATAAACCAAAACTATCTATCATAAATTTATTTTGTCTCACTTTCATCATATTTTAACACTGATAAGAATGCTTCTTGTGGAACTTGTACCTTTCCTACTGAACGCATACGTTTTTTACCTTCTTTTTGTTTTTCTAATAATTTTCTCTTACGTGAAATATCACCACCATAACATTTAGCAATTACGTCTTTTCTATATGCACTTACAGTTTCTCGAGCAATAATTTTAGCTCCAATAGCTGCTTGTATAGGAATAGTAAATTGATGTTTTGGTATTTCTTCTTTTAATTTAGAAGCTATTTTTCTTCCTCTTTCATACGCTTTATCTTTATGAACTATAATAGCTAAAGCGTCTACAGACTCTCCATTTAACAATATATCAAGCTTTACTAACTCTGATCTGGAGTATTCATAAAAATCATAGTCAAATGAAGCATAACCTCTAGTTCTAGATTTTAACGCATCAAAGAAGTCATATATAACCTCATTAAGCGGTAAAATATACTTTATAGTTACTCTATGCTTATCTAAATAGCTCATATCAGTAAATATACCTCTTCTATCTTGACATAGTTCCATAATTGTTCCTATATATTCCTCAGGAGTCATGATAGATGCCATTACAAGTGGTTCTTCAACATAATCTATTTCTGTTTGATCTGGAAAATCTGTTGGATTTTGAATATCTACAACTTCTCCACTATTCAAATGAACTTTATAAATAACTGACGGCGCTGTAGCTATGATATCTAAATTAAATTCTCTATCAAGCCTTTCTTCTATAATTTCCATGTGAAGCAGACCTAAGAATCCCGTTCTAAAACCATAACCTAAAGCCGCTGATGTTTCTGCTTCAAAATCTAAAGCAGCATCATTTACTTTAAGCTTTTCAAGCGCTTCTCTTATATTTGCGTAAGACTCACCTTCCGCTGGATATAAACCAGAATAAACCATTGGTAAAGCCTTCTTATAACCTGGAAGCGGTTCTTTAGCAGGATTATCCGCTGATGTAACTGTATCCCCTACTTGTGCTTGTTTAATGTCTTTAATTGAAGCTACTACATAACCTACATCACCTGCAACAATTTCTTTTGTAGGATATTCACCTTTCATAGAATAACCTACTTGTGTTACTTCAAACTCTGCTCCTGTCGACATCATTTTGATATCCATTCCAGGAGTTATCTTACCTTCTTTAACTCTTACATACATCACAACACCTCTGTACGAATCATAATATGAGTCAAAAATCAAAGCTTGTAGAGGAGCATCATCATCTCCTGTTGGAGCAGGTATTTTATTTACTATAGCTTCTAATACATCTCTAATATTAATTCCTTCTTTAGCTGATACTTCAGGTACTCCATCAGTATCCATAGCTAAAATTTCTTCAATCTCTTCCTTTACTTCGTCTATTCTAGCTGAAGGAAGATCTATTTTATTTATTACCGGAATTATTTCTAAATCTTGATCTATTGCTAAATAAGTATTTGCAAGAGTTTGAGCTTCAACACCTTGAGTCGCATCAACTATCAATAAAGCTCCTTCACAAGCTGCTAAAGATCTTGAAACTTCATAATTAAAGTCGACATGACCTGGAGTATCGATTAGATTAAGAATATATCTCTCTCCATCTAAAGCATCGTAAAATATTTTTACAGCTTTAAGTTTTATAGTAATTCCTCTCTCTTTCTCTAAATCCATACTGTCTAATAGTCTATCACTCATTTCTCTTTGAGTTATAGACCCCGTTTCCTCTATTAACCTATCTGCAAGTGTAGATTTACCATGATCTATATGCGCTATTATAGAAAAATTTCTTATATTATCTTTTTTAATGTCCATAATTACCTTTCACTAATATTCGTTATATATATACCTTTTATTTGATTAATATTTATTGTCCCAAATAATCTTGAATCTTTTGATAAATCTCTATATCTATTATCTCCTAGTACAAAAAACTCATCTTCTCCAACAAACCATTTATTTTGATCATAAACTTGAGTTTCATCTCCTCTAGTGTAATCTTCTATTTTTTGTTTTCCGTTTATAAATATTTTATCATTTATAACTTCAACAATATCTCCAGGAAGACCAATAACTCGCTTTACATAAAATCTATTGTCATCCCCTTCAAAATAAATGATATCATCTTGTTTAACATCCTTAGTATCTATATTAAATTTCTTAACCAATACTTTATCACCTTCATAAAATGTTCTTTGCATAGAATTTCCTTCAATTGTAACTATCGAAATAAAATATCTATCCACTGTTAAGGCTGTCAAAATTATTATTATCATTATAAGAATTATATAAGTAAATACTCTTTTTATCTTTTTTACTTTATTAGATTGTCTCTTTCTTCTTTTTTTTAAAATTCTCTCATCCACTACTTTATCAATCCTATGCTATCTAATGGCCAAAATCTAAACTTAGCCACACCTTGAATCTTATCTAAATTAATAGGCCCAAAAACTCTTGAATCAGTACTTCCGCCTGGTTGCCTATTATCTCCCATTACAAAATATTCATCTTCTTCTAAATACCACTCAAAACCATTTATTGTCTCAGTATATTCTCCATAAGCATAAGGCTCATCAAATATTTCTCCATTTATATATACATTACCATCAATTATTTGTATAGTTTCACCTGGAAGTCCAACTATTCTTTTAATATAATCATGATCTGTATCATATTCCATCACAATTATATCACCTCTTTTAATTTCTCTGAATTTCATTCCTATTTTGTCAACAATAACTCTATCTTCTGTTTGTAATGTCATATTCATAGAACTTCCTTCTATTCTGGTAGGCTCAAAAATATATGTTTTGATTAAAAGCGCAATCACTACAGCTATTACAATAGAGATTAACCAATCTAAAGTTGCACTCATTTGTTTTTTATTTCCATCTTGCTTATCATAATTGTTTTCATATAATTCTTCACTATCTTTTTTTTCTAAACTATCGTCTTTCATAACAACTCCATTCCTTTTAACAATAATAGTATTATATCATTTATATAGCATTTATTAAACAAGATATTAAAAAAAATCCTTGCTTTTTTCATCTCACTTTGATATACTTATCGTTGTTATTTATACGATTAATTACAGGAGGTGAGTTCATGGCAAATATAAAATCTGCAATCAAAAGAATTGATGTTACAAAAAGACAAACTTTAAAAAATAAATCAAAGAAAAGTGAATTAAAAACACTTACTAAGAAATTTGACTTAGCTATTGAAGAAAATAGATTAGATGATGCAAGCGAATTATTAAAATTATTAGATAAAAAATTAAAAAAAGCTGCTACACAAAGTGTTATTCATGATAATGCAGCTTCAAGAAAGTTAAGTAAATTAACTGTTAAACTAAACGAAGCTAGAGCATAATAAAGATTATAAAATAGAAGGTGTATCGTACGATACACCTTCTATTAATTTAAACTAAACTTCAAACAAAACTCATATATTATTCTTTCGATTAATTCTTCTATTGTTCGTTTTGACGTTTTAAGCATTATTTCACTTTCATAACATAGTCTATGAATTTGAAGAAGCTCTTCAATAGTAAATTTTCTTACTAAATTTTCAAGTTTTCCATATTCAAAATTAGATATACCAACATATTCTCTTGATGTTTGTAGATTCAATCTTCTATTTAAACAATCTTTAACGCTTATCATATTTCTAATTTGTCTTATAATCATATAATAAATCATAAATTGATCTTCGTTTTTCATAGTATTGTATGCGAGAATTGATTTTTTTACATCTTTTGCAGACATAAAATCTAATAACCCAAATATTTTCTCTTCAAATGTGTCGATAATACTTTCTTCAATTTCATCGAAAGATGGAACCTTACTTTTTATATTATTTCTTAGTTTTGAAAGTTCATTTTCTACTTCAAAAAGATTTTTAGTTGCATCTTTATCTAAATATCTAAGTCTATCAGATATAAACTTCGCAGATTTTGTATCTAATCTTATATTATGGGATTGAAAATATTTCTTTATGAAATTAATAAATCTATCTCTATTTAATCTATCAAATGTATAAATATCTCCATTTTTTTCAATAGATTTTACAAATTTCCCTTTGAATAAACTTTCTCCTCTGTATATCAAAAATAGATAAGTTCTGTCATTGAAGTCTTCAAAAGACTTTTGTATTTCTTCAAGTATATTTTCATGTTTCTTTAATGAATCTTTTTCAATTTCAATATAATCAATTACTATAATCCTTTTATCTGACATAAACGGTAAAGTTTCGATATTATTTTGATATATTTCTATATCAAGTTTTTTAAAATCTATTTTTTCATAATTTAAATCTAAAAAGTCATTCCCTAAAAAATCATTCATTAAGGATTTTACAGCTAAATCAACAAAGTATTCTTCTTTAACGTGAATTAGGTTTATATTATTTATTCTATTGTTATCAATATTATTTATTAAATCTATATAGTCCATATACATATTTTATCATAATATACTAATTATATTCATTATTTCTCTTTGGTATTTTTTTATTGCGTCAATTATTTAAAATACAAATTTCCACAATTTCTTTATGAAATGTGGAAATTTCTTTTAATCTAAAATTTTTAATCTATTGATAGCACGTTTTAAATCCAACTCTGCTCTATCCATCTCAAATTCATTTTTAGCCTTTTTAATTCTAGCTTCCGCTCTTTTTTGAGCTTCTAAAGCACGATTCTTGTCGATTTCTTCTCTCCATTCAACCGCGTCGGATATTATGGTTATCTGATTATCTTTAAATGTCAAATACCCACCTGCTATTGCTGCATATCTAAATTCACCGTTTTTTTTAATACGTAAATATCTTATATCGAGTGCAGCAATCATAGGAATATGATTTTTCATAATTGCAAAATCACCTTCATTAGATTTAGCTATCAACATATCTATCTCATCATCAAAAAACAAACGATCAGGAGTAACTATTTTTAACATTAACTTATCCATTACTCCTCCTAGTTCATTTTTTCAGCTTTTTCTACCGCTTCCTCAATAGTTCCTACAAATAGGAATGCTGATTCTGGTAAATCATCATGTTTACCATCAAGGATTTCTTCAAACCCTCTTATCGTATCATCAAGTTGAACGTATTTACCTTCAAATCCTGTAAATTGTTCAGCTACTGTAAATGGTTGAGATAAGAATCTTTGAATTTTTCTTGCTCTTGCAACAATTATTTTATCTTCTTCAGATAGCTCATCCATACCTAAAATAGATATAATATCTTGAAGATCTTTATATTTTTGAAGAGTTTCTTGAACTCTTCTCGCTACTTCATAATGTCTTTTTCCTACTATATCTTCTGATAAAATTCTTGAAGAAGATTCTAGAGGATCTACGGCTGGATAAATTCCAAGCTCTGAAATAGATCTTGATAATACAGTAGTTGCATCTAAATGCGAAAATGTAGTTGCTGGAGCTGGGTCTGTCAAGTCATCCGCTGGTACATATACCGCTTGAACTGAAGTTATAGAACCGTTCTTAGTCGAAGTTATTCTTTCTTGCAAAGCTCCCATTTCTGTAGCTAGTGTAGGTTGATACCCTACAGCTGAAGGCATACGTCCTAAAAGCGCAGAAACTTCAGAACCCGCTTGAGTAAATCTAAATATATTGTCTATAAATAAAAGAACGTCTTGTTTTTGAACATCTCTAAAGTATTCAGCCATTGTGAGCCCTGTTAAACCTACACGCATACGTGCTCCTGGAGGCTCATTCATTTGACCGAAAACTAGTGCTGTTTTATCTATAACACCTGACTCTTTCATTTCATAATACAAGTCATTACCTTCTCTTGTACGTTCTCCAACACCCGCAAACACAGATAGTCCACCATGTTCTGTAGCAATATTATTAATTAACTCTTGTATTAACACCGTCTTTCCTACACCTGCACCACCAAATAAACCAATTTTACCACCTTTTGAATAAGGTGCCATTAAGTCTATTACTTTGATTCCAGTTTCAAAAATTTCGGTTGCTGGTATTAAATCTTCAAGTACAGGAGCTTTTCTATGTATAGGTGACATCTCTTTAGCCTCTATTTTTTCATCTAAATCGATAGTTTCTCCCAAAACATTGAAAAGTCTACCTAATGTTTGTTCGCCAACAGGCACTTTAATTGGTGATCCTGTATCTACAGCTTCATCTCCTCTCATGAGACCTTCTGTAGCTGTCATAGATATACATCTTACAATATCATCTCCAATATGAGAAGATACTTCAGCTATAACTTTAAAATCTTCTTTTTCTATGACAATAGCGTTTAATAAATTAGGCAAATTACCTTTTGAAAATTTAATATCAAGTACTGGTCCAATTACCTGAACCACTTTCCCAATATTTTTATTTGCCATTTTCATTTCCTTTCTAAAAAACCACTCGTTAAATATATTAACTAAGGACCTCGGCACCGCCGACTATCTCTGAAATTTCTTGAGTGATTGCCGCTTGTCTTGCTCTATTATATTCAAGTCTTAATTCATCTACTAATTCTTCACCATTTGAAGTAGCATTTTCCATAGCTTGACTACGTGATGCTTGTTCAGAAACTGAAGATTCTAATAAAGAACTAAACACAGTTACATTAACATATTGTTTAATCATTTGAGTTAATACTGTGTGTACAGATGGCTCATAATCATAATCAATATGCTTTACATTTTCCTTTTTATCATTTGTAAACCCTGAAGCTGGTAGTAATTTTATAGTTTCAGGTTTAAATGAAATCATAGAATTAAACTTCGTATATATTATATATACTTCATCAAATTTACCTTCCAAGAATTTTCTAGAAAAATATGATCCCATCGCTACTGCATCTTCTAATAAAGGATCATTTGAAATATGTGTAAAATCTGTATTTACATCAAAGCCTCTTCTTCTTATCAAATCAATCGAACGGATACCTGTAGTGTAAATTATATTATTAGCTTCTTTATTTAAATTCACAACTTCAATCGCCTTATTTACAGCATTGTTATTGTATCCTCCTGCAAGTCCTTTATCTGAAGCTACAATGATTATCGCTCTATTTTTAACTTCTCTAATTTTCATAAGAGGAGTTACTTCAGTAGTCGTTGCAAGGACTTCATTGATATTTTCATATACAGTATCAAAATAAGGTCTAGTTTTTTCTAACCTTTGTCGAAGTTTTCTAAGTTTAGCGGCAGAAACCAATTGCATCGCGTTGGTAATTTGCATAATGCTGTCGATACCTTGAATACGTCTCTTAATATCCTTTGTATTTGCCATTATTACCTCTTTCTACGCAAAAGTCTTCTTAAATTCTTCAATAGCTTTCTTTATTTCATCTTGTAATTCTTCAGTGTAATCTTCATTTACAATTTTATCCCTTAATTCACTATAATTGTTTTGAATATACTCAATCAATCCAGATTCAAACTCTTTAATCTTATCAAGCTCAACATCTTCAAGCATTCCATTTGTAGTTGCATACAAAATTATAACCTGATCTCTAACGTCTACTGGAGAGTTTTGTGGTTGTTTCATAATTTCCATTACTCTCTTACCATGATCAAGTTTTGCTTGAGTTTGTTTATCAAGTTCTGAACCAAATTGTGAAAATGCTGCTAACTCTCTATATTGTGCTAATTCAAGCTTGATACCACCTGAAACTTTTTTCATAGCTTTGATTTGAGCAGATCCCCCAACTCTTGAAACAGAAAGTCCTGAGTTTACAGCAGGCCTTTGACCTGCGAAAAATAGTTCAGATTCTAAAAATATTTGTCCATCTGTAATCGAAATTACATTTGTAGGAATATATGCTGAAATATCTCCCGCTTGTGTTTCAATAATAGGTAATGCAGTAATTGATCCACCACCTAATTCATCACTAAGTTTTGCAGCTCTTTCAAGAAGTCTTGAATGTAGATAAAATACATCCCCTGGATACGCTTCACGTCCTGGCGGTCTTCTTAAAAGTAAAGACATAGATCTATAAGCTACAGCGTGTTTTGATAAATCATCATACACTATAAGCACATCTTTACCTTGATGCATAAATTCTTCACCCATTGCAACCCCTGCATATGGTGCTAAATATTGTAACGGTGCAAGTCTTGATGCTGATTCTGATACTACAATTGTGTAGTCCATAGCACCTTTCTTCTCAAATAAATCTACAATTCCTGCAACTGTAGACTCTTTTTGACCAATAGCAACATATATACATATAACATCCTTACCTTTTTGATTAAGGATTGTATCTGTGGCAATAGTAGTTTTTCCTGTTTGTCTATCCCCTATTATAAGCTCTCTTTGACCTCTACCTATAGGTATAAGTGAGTCAATAGCTTTAATACCTGTTTGTAACGGTTCATCAACTGATTTTCTTTCAATTACCCCTGGAGCAGGAGACTCTACCGGTCTAGACTTTGTTGTTTTTATAGGTCCTTTTCCATCAATCGGTTGCCCTATAGCATTCACAACCCTACCAATTAAAGCATCTCCTACTGGAACTTCTACTATTTTTCCTGTTCTTTTTACAGTACTTCCTTCTTTTAGATTTATATCATCTCCAAGTAATACAGCTCCAACATTATGTTCTTCAAGGTTTAGAGCCATTCCATAAACTCCACCTTCAAACTCTAACAATTCTCCAGCCATTGCATTTTCTAGTCCATGAACGCGTGAAATTCCATCCCCAACTTCAATAATTGTACCTTCGTCAACTATCTCAGTTTTTTGATCATACTTATCAATCATTGATTTAATGACTGAACTGATCTCTTCTGGTTTTAGTCTCATTTATTCACCTTCCTTTAATAAGTGAGCTTTTAAGCTATCTAGTCTATTTTTAATGCTATTATCTATTCTCTTGCCTTCTACATAAATAGATAGGCCACCTATTAAAGATTCATCGATAATATTTGTTAGCTCAACTTTTTTATCAAACTTTTTATTTAATGCATTTTCTAAATTCTTGAAATCTTCAGAGTCCAACTTTCTAGTTGAATAAACTATTCCTTCAAGAATATTATTTACATAATTATATTTCCTATTAAAATCCCTTACTAAATCTCCAAACACCATAAATCTTTTATTGTCTATTAAAACATTTAATAAATTCTTAGAATCTGAATCTATATCTACAAAGATTTCGGATATAAGATATTTTTTATCTTCTATTGATACATTTGGATTGTCCATTAAACTATTAAGTTCTTTATTTTTATCAAAAACATCTAAAATATATTTCAAATCCTCTTTATGCATCTCTAATTTATTTTTATCAGAAGATAAATCGAAAAACGCTTCGGAATATACTTTAATCACTGCATCATTCATAAGATTTCTCCAAGTCATTTATCATGTCCTGAACCATCTTTTTATCTTTTTCTGAATCAGTTTTTTCTCTTAAAACTTTTTCTGCAGCTTCTAAAGCTATATAAACTATTTCATCATTTAATGATTTCATAGCTTTTTGTCTTTCATTTTCTAATTGTTTAATACCTTTATCATACTCTTGTTTAGCAAGTAGTTTTGATTCTTCTACGGCTTTAGATTTTATTTCTTCACCATAGTTTCTAGCTCCAGAAATGATTGCTGTTGATTCTTTCTTTGCTTCAAGCATTTTTTCATCATACTCTTTATCAATCATCATAATTTTTTCTTCAGCTTCTTCAGTTTTTCTTACTCCTTCTTCGATATAAGCTTTTCTTTTAGCTAAATATTCCGTAACTGGTTTAAAAAGAAAATGTCTTAAAAAGAAATAAAGTATAGTACTTGCCACAAGTTGCGCAATTAGTTCTGGAAGATTCGGGATTACATGAATATCTAAGCCCATATTAACCTTCTCTTTCTTATTATGTTAATGGTTGAATAATAACTAATATAATT
Organism: Helcococcus sueciensis DSM 17243; assembly: GCF_000423145.1. Classification (GTDB taxonomy): domain Bacteria; phylum Bacillota; class Clostridia; order Tissierellales; family Peptoniphilaceae; genus Helcococcus; species Helcococcus sueciensis. The sequence goes on from NZ_AUHK01000004.1 coordinate 12,801, forward strand.
GCTATAACTAATGCGTAAATACCTGTTGTTTCAGCTACAGCACAACCTGTAAGCATAACTTGAATAATATCACTTTTTGCTTCTGGTTGTCTTCCTACTGCTTCTACAGCCTTACCAGCTGCAAAACCTTGTCCAATACCAGGTCCTATACCTGCTACCATAGCAATACCTGCTCCTAACGCTGACATACCTAAAATGAATGCTTCACTTGAAATATTTCCCATTTTTTCCTCCTAAAATTATTCTCTATCCCCAATTGCTTGAGATATATTAATCATGGTTAACATCATGAATACAAATGTTTGAATCAGTCCTGCAAACACATCAAAATATGCGTGAAATATTGGCGTCAAGAATGGCGCCACATAGACTGAAATACTATTAACAGCTGAATATAGTAAAGTTGTAATAATTACACCACTTATTATATTTCCGAATAAACGGAATGATAATGAAATTGGAGTTGCTAGTTCTCCTAATAAATTAATTGGAGATAAAAATGCAACTGGTTCAAAATAACCTTTAACATAATTTTTAACACCATTAAATCTAATATTATTAACATGTGTCAAAGTTACAGTTATTAATGCTAGCCCCAAAGTAACATTGTAGTTTGAAGTTGGTGGTAATAAACCAACAAGTCCTAGTAGATTCGAGAACGCTAGAAACAATGCAAGACTCCCAATATATGGTACAAACCCTTGATTTCCCTTTCCCATAGTTTGGCTAACTAGACCTTGTATAAACTCCACAAATATTTCGCCCCATAACAGGATTCCCTTTGGATTTTTCTTAAAATCAGCTTTTTTCGCTTTTCTTCCAATAATAAATCCTATAATACATAGAACAAAAACTACAATGAAGGAATTCACTATTTCCGGTGTAAATGTATACGTTTTACCCCCTAATGCCATATCAATACTAATTTTCATGATACTTTTTCCTTCCTTTTATTAAACTGATGAAATTATTAATATACAAAACTAGCTTAATAGTAATCAATCCTATAGCCGTCGTAAATATATTATAAAATCCAGTTTTGTGCCCGAGATACAATACGCCTCCATAAATAAGATATCTTAATCCATAGCTTAAAACCATGAATCTTTTCGCTTTAGATTCATCTTTTCCAATTGCCATTAAAATTGATAAATAAATCATTCTAAATGATACAATTGCAAGTCCACCACCAATTATAAGGCCTAGAACAAGTGGTAATCTTTCTTTGAAAAATAGCGAAACAATTATTGATTCAAAAATAATAAGTACTATAGACTTTTTAATGATGTCTTGTACATATTTATCATTATCTTCCATTTGCATTACCTTTCTTATCTTCTTCATCAAAATTAATCTCATATAGATGTCTTTTATTTTTTTTAATATTTTCGTCCATATTAGATTTTGATTTTTTATCTTTTGTTGCCTTAATTATAAGTTTATAGGCTTGTAGAAAACCTGCTGCTATACCTAAGATAAGCATTATTATAGAGAAAATATATTTTGTACCAAGCCAATCATTGAGTTTTGAACCAATCCATAATCCCAATAATATTGGTGAAATGATTGATATCCCGACTTGTGTTATCAAAACAATATTTTTCATAATTACACCTCTAATGTATAATTCTATATGAATTTATCTACAATTACAACAAATCAATTTAAGTAATTGTGGATTTTCTATGTAAAAATTTTCTATTTATAAAAAGAAATAAAATCCTAAAAAATGAATTACAGCCGCCATTAGCACAAATACATGCCATATCACATGATTATATTTATATCTATTTGATTTATAAAAAATGGTTCCTATAGTATAAATTACTCCACCTAATATGATAAACAATAATAATTGCCATCCTGTATTTTGTATTATTGGTCTTATTAAAAATACACCCATCCAACCCATTGCAATATACAAAAGAGTTGACAAGGATTTAAATCTATCTAAATTCTTGTGGGTCGCAATCTTAAATACTGTACCTATCACAGCAAATGTCCACATAAGTACGAAAAATACTATTCTCCATGCCCCACTCATAAGCATTAAAATTATAGGTGTAAAACTACCCGCTATAAAATAATAAATGGATATATGGTCAAATATTCTAAGTACTTTTTTTGCCTTTTCGTTTACAATTGCATGATATATAGTGCTCATTAAAAATAGTAGAATAAATGTCGCACCATAAATAGAATACGAAACTATTCCTACAACATTGCCACTACTTGCTCTTGTAACAATTAACATAACTAAAAAGACTATACCTATCAAAACCCCAATTCCATGAGTAATTGAATTAAGTAATTCATAGATAAAATAGTCTCTTTTACTCATATTTGTTGACATAATATACCTTCTTTCTATAAATATATTATAACAAGTTTAAGTTAAAAATATAATAATTTTAATTTAACTAAATATAATATATTTCTGGTATAATTTTATTAAATAAATGAGGAGGAATTATGAATAATAAATATGTATGGCAAGATAGAAAACACATACTAGGATTCTTACCATGGTCATTTACAAAATACAGATTAACAAAAGATAGACTCTTAGTCGAAACAGGACTTTTTAGTAGCAAATACGAAGAAACTTATTTATATAGATTATTTGACGTTAAATTAAACAGATCATTTTGGCAAAAAATCTGCGGTACAGGAACAATAACTTTATATGGAAGTGATGTATCATCTCCTAGCATTCAACTAATAAGCGTTAAAAATCCAATTGATGTGAAAGAAATGTTTTCACAGATGATTTTACAACAAAGGAGAGAACATCGTGTACTTGAAACTTCTGGATCATATATAGATTTAGAAGATAGAGATGGTGACGGATTCCCTGATTTCTTAAATAGATAATTATTTTATTTAATATTTAGTAAAATAAGATTGAAAAATATTTTGAACTGACCAAAGTAACTAGGATAAAACCAAGTTTAATAAGGTCAGTTTTTTTCTATAAATAGTGCAAAAATTGAAACTAGATGATTAAATCTTATTTAAATAACTAACATAAAAATTAAATGTAAAGTAATCATTATTTCTTCCGAGGTATTTATTAGAAATAAAAAAATCGGAGCGAACTCCGATTTTTTTATTTCTATTTTACAAAATCTTTGTAAACATATGCTCTTTGGCCTTTGTATTGGATTTCTATCCAGTTTGGATTTCCAGCATATACTTTACCTGTTAACTTAACACCTTTTCTGTATGATCCTAATACTTTGCCATTTGGTGTTTGTCTTACATTTAATGTAGCTGTTACTGTTCCACTTACTGAAACTGCATCTACTATTAAACTTCTATATACATATCCATCTCTGTTTTGGTATCTTATTCTTACCCAGTTTGGATTTGTTATATTTAATGTTCCTTCTACATATTCAGCTTTTCCAAGTGTTCCAATTAAAGTTCCATTTGGTGTCATTCTTACATTTGTTGTACCTGACATTAGACCTCTTACTTTTATAGTGTCTACTACTAATGGTCTATAGATATATCCTTTATCTGTCTTAATCCAGTTTGGATTGTCTATTGATACAACACCTTCTACTATTTCTTCACGTTTTGCTACAGCTGTTACTTCACCATTTGGAGTTTTTCTTATATTTGAATTTCCACTTGTGAATCCCTTTACTTCAATTGTATCTGAAAGAAGTGGTTTGTATACATACGCTTCTTGTCCATTATAATTGAATTTAACCCAATTTGAACCTTCTTCATATTCGCCTTCTACTATAGCTTCACGTTCAAGTGTTCCTATTACTGGACCATTTGGACTTATTCTAACATTTGTTGTTCCAGTTATAAATCCTTTTGCTTCATGAAGTTTTGGTTCTTCTGGTTGTTCTGGTTGTTCTGGTTCTTCTGGTAATTTACATAACAAAGCAACTTTTTCTAAATCTTCTGATTCAGTATTTCTTAAATCTTTTTTAATATTTTGAATTTTATCAGAATTTAAGAATTCAAGTAAAACTTCGTTATTAACAGATCTTTTTTCTAAAACTTTTATTAATGATCTTATTACATTTCTCTTAGAAGGAGCTGCTCCATTATAGTCGCCCTCTATTTCTGCATTAATAATATTCATAAGAACTTCATCTACTGATGTACCATCAGCTAATCCTAATCCTCTGTAAATTAATTCAGATACTAATCCATAAGATGAAACATTACTATTTTTAGTATAGAAACTATCTGCATTTCCCATCATAGGTGTATTTCTAGCATTTGTATTTAATGATAAAGTTATTTTATTTTCTTTATCAATCATTGTATTAGTTCCTGTCCATCCTGTATGACCTATTGTACCAGCTGGCGCAAATTTTGAATACCAAACTGCTGCTCCACCTTCTTCAGATTTTCTTCTCCAACCACCTTTAGCTTGAGTAGCTAAATTATCGGACTTTTCAGTAAACTGATCTATAGTTTCTTTGTTAAACAATTCAACTCCATTTAGATTTCCATCATATAGCATAGCTTGAGCTAGATAAGCTATTTGTTGAGCTGAACCGAATAATCCTGCGTGTCCAGATGAACCACCCATTGAGTAGTATGCTTTTTCATCATGAACTTCACCAGATACTATTTCTGTTCTTACATTATTAAACTTAATTCTTCCACCTCTAGTATTACCATTTAATTCAGATGAGGATAATTCATCTTTATTAAATCCATTTTGTAATGGATTATAAGTTATTCTATTTAATCCTAAAGGTTCATATATATTTTCTTTAACGTATTGATCAAGTGGAACTCCAGTTAATTTTTCAACTATAAATCCTGCTAACATAAAATCTGCATCTGAATATGCCCAATCTGTATCAGGTTCTGTTTGAAGAGGAGTTCTCATTATCATATCAAATGTTGTAGATTTTTCTTGAGAATACAAATCATTTTTTCCATTTGGAATTTGGTCTACTCTGTCGAAGTTTTCATTATGATATTGTGGGTCAGGAGCAAATCCAGCCACATGACTTAGAACCATTCTTAAATCAATATTATCTTTCCAATTATTATCATTTGTATATTCTAAAAATTCTGGGAATATTTCAGAAATTTTTGTATCAAGAGAAACTTTACCTTCTGATACTAATTTTTGTAAAGCAAACACTGTTGAATACATCTTTGTATTACTTGCTAAATCAAATAATGTATCAGTAGTAACAGGTGTTCTTTCGTCTTTAGGTAAAACTTCATATTTATCAAATATCACATTCCCATTTTCATCATAAAGATTTTTATAGTTATTTGTATATCCATAACCATCATTTTTAATTAAATTACCATCTTTATAAACTGCTAATTGAGCACCACTTAAACCAAAATTATTTTCAGATTTTATTATATCATCAAGTAAATCTATATATTCTGGATGTGGGAATTTACTATTGTCTCTTACAGAATCATCTATAACTTGATGTTCACATTCATCTTCTGTATCAGTTTCATTTTCTGTTTCGTCTACAATAGGTCCTTCATCTTCAGTTTCTTCTACCTTATCTTCAACTATTCTTAAAGCTATATATTGTCTTGAAGATTCTTCACCAGTTATTTCGAATGTAAATTCATTGTCATTTTCACCAGCTACTCCGATTTGAGTGCTTACAGTATCATTTAATATAACTTTAGTATCATCTGGTAATTCAGATATCACAACTTTATATTTACCACCAGATAATCTATTCGCTTTCCATTGACCACTTTCATTGAAAGCACCTTCTATTTCTTTGTCATTAGAGTCAAATAACTTAACTGTAACATCAGTAGTTCTTTTATTATCTAAATCTCTAATTTCAACTCCAATATTCGCTCTTTTTTGAGCTTCTTCTCCATATAAAAGATATTTTTTACGTAATTCCTTAAATTCATTTAATTCATTTTCCCATTTAGCAATTATATCTTTTACTTCAACACCATTTTTAATATCTTCTTCAATGTATGTTTTACCAGTTAATTTTGCTAACCAGCCATCTTTTCTCCATACAATCTTATCACCATATAAATCATGTAAAGTTTTGATCATACTTAAACCTGTATATATAGGATCATATGAATCAGCATCTGTAATATATACTTCTACACCTTGTACTAATTTTCCAGCAAGTTTTTGATTAGGAGCTGGAGTAAATGCAGCAGCTCTAAATCTTACACCAGGTAAGTTTAATTCATTTAAAACTCTAGCATATTCTGTACTATTTACAAATTCAGCACCAACTAATTGGAAAGGTTTTGTAGTACCTCTACCTTCAGAAATATTAGAAAATGTTTCAAAAAATCCTGTAATTGGATATACATTTACTGAATCTGTAGTTGGTAGGTTTGGTGATGGTAATACAAATGGAATATTAAGTTCATCATATCTTTTAGAACGATCATAATTTCTCATTTTTACAACTTTAACATCAGCGCCTACATTAAATTCTTCATTTAAGTAATGAGCTAACTCACCAAATGTCATACCATGTCTCAAGGCTAAATCTTTCAATCCAACAAATGTTGATTGACCTTCTTCAATAGTTACAGGACCTTCTACACGATCTCCACCTAGAGGATTTGGTCTATCTAAAATAATTACTTCTTTATCATTCTCTGCTGCAGCTTGTAATACATAAAACATACTCCAAATGTATGTATAGTAAGTCACACCCGCATCTTGAATGTCAAATAGAATAGCATCTACATCTTTTAGCATTTCCGCACTTGGTTTTCTTGTCTTTCCGTAAAGACTGTATACTGGAAGACCAGTTTCTGGATCAGTATATGATTCAACATAACCACCAGCTTGTTCATTCCCTCTTACACCATGTTCTGGTCCATACAACGCTGTTAAGTTAATGTCAGGATCATTATATAAAATATCTACGATACTTCTTAAATTTTGATCTACACCAGTAGGATTTGTCACAAGACCTACTCTTTTACCTTTAATAATATTTTTTTCTTCGCTTATTAAAGCTTCTGCTCCAAACTTAAACTCTTCTTGAGCATAAACTTTAGAAGTGCTAAGTGACGTTATCATCGTAGGTAAAACCATAATCATAGCTATTAAAATAGAAATGGTCTTTATATAAGTTCTTTTTTTCATTCATTTCCCCTTTCTTTAATTGACTTATATTTCCTAAATATTATTTTAGAAAGATTTATTACCTCTCTTATAAATATAATAAATGTAAACGCAATCATATTCAATACATTTCACTTACAATTAAACAAATTTTCACATTTTGTAATTTTATAACAATTATGGACTTAAGTTATCGTTTGTTACGAAAACGTATTCAATAAGGAGAATGTATACTTAGCATTTCTTATTTCATTTTTTTAACTTTTAAACAAATTCTAAATATTCAAGTAATTTAACTATCTTAAAATATAATTTAATATATATTAAATATTAAAACGAGGATAGGAGAAGTAAAATCTGAGTATTTAAGTATAATTTAGTATAAAAAATGTAACTTAATGCTATCCAATTTAGAGAAATATTAATAATATAAAAACCAGAGACAAATATTACTAAATGTCTCTGGTATAAAAGCTAACTTTTTGTGTTCCCTTATATTTCCATTCTTTATTTTATAAAATTATCTTCATAATAATCAGAGTTCTTTTTCAATTCTTCATTTAATTCATCTAATCCATATTTAACCACAATCGAGTCTTTATCTGAGAATAAATTTGTTCCAAGACCAAGTCTATCGCCTTCTATCTTCACCCCTAATGAGCCTAATGTTGAAGGAAACATATCAAGTATAATTGATTCTTTAGAAGTGTTAACTGGTTTAACCGCAGAATTTATAAACACATTATATATAGACTCTAACTCTTCTTGATTTTCTAAAAATTCCGCATTCATAGTTTTGTGATCTCCTACCACAACTATAGTTGTGTTTTCATAGAAGTCTTGTTTTTTTATCCATTCAATAAACTCATGTATTTCTTTATCTGAATAATAGTATGCATCACGATAACCGCCATATTTTTTAGGATTAGTTTTGTCAACATGTCCTTCCATAAAATGGGTGTTTACGGTAAGCATTGTATAATTAAATGGTTCGTCTTTTTTCGCAATTTCCGTTAATTCTTCTTTGGCAAATTCAAATAATTTTGAATCTTCATATCCCCAAAACACCATATAATCTTTAGGTAATTTCCCCATTTTTTTCTGATATTTAAGATCATGAATTTCATAATTACCATGGTCTTCAAAAAAAACATCTCTTGAACCAAAAGACGCATCTGATCCCATTATAAAATAATTTTTATAACCTTGATCCGCTAGTATTTCACCCAAACTAGTAATACCAGGTAAAAAGTTTCCTTTTTGCATAACTTGATTTGCTTCATATATATCTGATAATGGTACTCCTGTTACTTGACCAACTAATGAAGATGCTGTCCATGTAGTATTTGTAACAGAATTCATCCCATTGGCTTTATTTTCATTGTAGAAATACACATTATTTTTTTCTAAATCAGTTAATTTTGGTATTAAATTTATACTTTCACCATTTTCTAAATTATATTTATTTAAATTTCTATCCATAGATTCTAAGACTATATATATTAAATTTCTTTTCTTCTCTGGAAATGTAATTTCAACTTTCTTTGGATCTTTATATTCTTCATCGTAAATTGTTGTACTTTTAAATGAAGAGAATATATAGTCAAAGAAGCCTATTCCATATAGTCCATATATAAAGGAAGCTATAAATATAACTCCCACGGTGAATGCTCTTGCCCATTTAATTTTTTTCAAATATTTTTCTACAATATATATAATCAGTGTAATAATTACACCTAACAATATATAAAATATAAAAGTTTCTCTAACATACTGCCAAAGTATATCCAAATTTCCTTTTGTAGCATTTGTAAATATATTAAATATTAGCTGCTCAAAAGTAGTTCTACCAATCGCGTTTATCTCCCATGTTGGATATATGATAAATGTTATCGCTAAAAACATTAATATAAATTCTATAATTTTAGATATTTTTATCTTTGATTTTTTCATTTACTTTCCTGTCTAATTAAGTATTTTAAAAATAAGTAATTAAGTATTGTAATATTTGTTTTAATAACTAAAATACATTCTACTACTTTTTTATTCTTCAAGCAAACCTCTACAATGTAAACTTATGTGCTTTATTGGATCATTTTCGCAATCAGGATTTCTAGCTTTAGAAATTCTTCTACCATATAAAATTAATACATGATGCGCTTTAAACCAATCTTCCTTTGGTATAAGTTCCATCAGTTGTTGTTCTGTTTCCCATACATTTTTACTTTTAACTAGCCCTATGCGATTTGCAGTACGATGTACGTGAGTATCTACTGCAATTGCTGGTATTCCAAAAGCAACAGATAATACAACATTGGCTGTTTTCCTTCCAACTCCAGGCAATGATTCTAATTCTTCTCTTGTATTTGGGACTTTTCCATCAAACTTTTCCACCAAAATTTCGGCTGTTTTCTTTAAATTTTTCGCTTTATTTTTGTAGAGACCAATAGATTTTATCAGATCTTCAATCTCTTTAATATCTGCATCTAAATAATCATATGGTGTTTTAAATTTCTTAAATAATTCTTCTGTAACTATATTGACTCTAACATCAGTGGTTTGTGCAGATAGCATAACTGCACCCAATAATTCAAATTCATTATTGTAATTTAACTCTGGCCCCGCATCTGGAAAATATTCATAAAGTATTCTTAGAGCCTCTAATTTCTCTTCTTTTGTCAGAGAGTATATCTTTTTCATAAATATCTCCTACTTTTAAAATCTTTTTAAATGTTCTATAATAAATTATAACACAATAAAACTTAGAGATAATCTCGAAGGAGATAGAATGTTTAATTTATCAAAAAAAATATTTAAAAAGATGGATTTTGTTCTTCTTTTTACAGTAATGACATTAGTTATATTTGGACTTTTTGTGCTAAATTCTGCTATTAATCCACTAGGTGAGGGCATTAAAACTCAAGTATTTGCAACTATTATTGGATTTATAATAATTTTATTTATTTGGCTTTTAGATCTAGACTTTTTAAGAAAAATGAAGTGGTTTATTTATATATTATCAGTTGGACTACTAATTTCTGTAATGATTTTTGGACAAGGTGGCGAAAGATGGGGTGCGAATCTTTGGATTAGAATAGGTTCTTTTTCTTTACAACCATCTGAGATTTCTAAATTTCTACATATACTCTTTTTATCATTTTATATTGGAGACAATAAAAATGTAACAGATACATGGGGATTTGTTATAAAATTTATAATTTTAGGATATTTCCCTGCTTTCTTAGTTATATACCAACAAGACTTAGGAACAGCAATGGTATATATTTTCTTTACAACTGTAATGTTCTTCGTATCAGGAATTAGTTGGAAAAAAATAAGCGTGCTTTTGATTATTATCCTAGTACTTGCAATAATACTTCTTCCTTTTGTTTGGAAAAATTTAGAAGGTTATGTACTAGATAGATTTAAAGATTTTGGTGATAAAGGAAGAAATTTAGAAACAACAACCCATCAAACGGATAGAGGTCTGATAGCATTGGGCTCAGGACAACTCACGGGACGAGGATATATGAATGGTCCTTTCTCACAAAATAGCTATATACCAGAACAGCATACCGATTTTATATTCCCTGTATTAGTCGAAGACTTTGGATTTATAGGTGGTGCTATAACTTTGATACTATATGCATTAATGTTTGTTAGATTTATAAAAATAGCGCTTGAAGCTGAAGATATAGCTTACACAGCTTTTTCAATGGGAACATTCGCAATGTTCTTCGCTCATATATTTGAGAATATAGGGATGACAATGAAACTATTACCCGTTACAGGGATACCATTACCTTTCTTTTCAAATGGTGGAACTTTCCAATTAATGAACCTAATTTTAATTGGATTTATACTATCAATAAGTATGCAGAGAAAGAGTTTAGATTTTTAACATTTAAACACAAAAATAGTGATGAATCAGTTTATATTCATCACTATTTTTCATTTTATTAAATTTGTTTTATAAATCTTTAACTATCTCTTTGAGATATGATTTGAATCCATCTTTTAACTCTTCATTTCTTAAAGCATACTCTACTGTTGCTTCTAAAAAACCTAATTTATCCCCTACATCATATCTTTTACCCTCATATATATATCCATATACTCCTTCTTTTGATGCAAGCATATCTATGGAATCGGTAATTTGTATTTCATCACCTACTCCAGGTTTTGTTTTTTCAATATGTTCAAAAATTTCCTTCGTAAATACATATCTTCCAAGCATAGCAATATCTGATGGAGCTTCCTCTATATTCGGCTTTTCTACACATTTTAATATTTTAAAAGTTTTATCATCTACTTTTTCATATTCTATAGATCCATATTTATTAATTTCTGTAATAGGAACTCTTTTACATCCAATGATATCGTGTTTAAGTTCATAGAATTTTTTTATAAGTTGACCAATTGCTGGATTACCTGGATTATAAACAATATCGTCTCCTAAAACTACAACAAATGGATCATCACCTACAAATTCTTTTCCTTGTAAAATAGCGTGACCTAAACCTTTAGTTTCTTTTTGTCTCTTAAAATAGAAGTTTGCTTTATCAGCAATTTTTCTAACTTTTTCATATTCTTCAAATTTGTTTTTTTCAAGAAGTGTTTTTTCAAGCTCAATTGAGTAATCGAAATAATCTTCGATTTCATGTTTATTTCTATTTGTGATAAATAAAATATCTGTGATACCTGATTCTACTAATTCTTCTACTATCAGTTGTATTGTAGGAACATCAACTATTGGCAACATTTCTTTCGGAACAGCTTTAGTAAATGGTAGAAATCTTGTTCCATGTCCAGCCACAGGTACTATAGCTTTTCTAATTTTGTTCATCTCCACTATCCTCATCTTCTTGATTTTGTTTTGTTTCATCAACTATGTTTACTATAGCATATAAAATACGTTTATCTTTAACTTCCGTTACTTGTATTTCTAAATCTTCTAGTTTTATAAAAGGCTTTTCTCCATCTTCTGGAATATATCCTAATTGATATATAATAAATCCACCCATAGTGTCATATTCATCAACTTCTTCATCAATTTTAGTGCCTGTTTCAGAATTAAAGTCCTTTATTGAAATAGAAGCTTTTACTAAATACTTATTATGATCTAACTTTTGTAGTTCTGGATCATCAATATCATATTCATCATCTATATCACCCACTATTTCTTCCAATAAATCTTCCATAGTTACAATACCAGTAAATCCACCATATTCATCTATAAGTAATGCCATATGACGATTTTGTGTTTGAAGTTCTGTAAGTAATTCATTAACATTTTTTCTTTCAGGTATAAAATACGCAGGTTTGATAATAGATCTTATGTCTACATTTTCAAACCCTTTATTATACGCTTCTAATAAATAGTCCTTAATATATAACAATCCTAATATATTATCTACTTCTTCATCATAAACAGGAATTCTCGAATACTGAAGTTTTAACATCTCATCTTTATATTCGCTAAAATCATCATTAATATCAATCATGAAAACTTCAGTTCTAGGAGTCATAATTTCTTCAGCATAAGTTTCATCAAAGCTTATTACCGAATTAATCATCTCACTTTCTACCGTATCTATTACTCCCTGAGAATGACCAAGCTGAACCAAAGATTTAATATCATTAATAGTAATTCTTCCCTCCATACCATCGGAGTGAATTCTTAATAATTTAAGAACTAAATTTGTATTTTTTGTTAATAGCCATACAAAAGGTTTAAACATCTTGTTAAAGAAAGTGATTGACCCAATAGAAAATCTTGCAAACTCTTCACTCTTAATAATAGCTATTCTTTTAGGCACTAGTTCACCAAAAACTATAGTTAAAAATGATAGTAAAAATGTAATCAAAACTTGAGACACAGTTATATAATATGGTATATTCCATCCTTTTAATAAATATGCCAATTTGTATGATATTCCTGTTGCAGCAAATGCTGAGTTTAAGAAACCAGCCAATGTGATAACTACTTGTATAACAGATAATAAATTAGATTGATCATCCAATAAATCAAGTATTTTACCTGCTTTTTTATCACCATCTTCATAATCACGTTTAAGTTTGTTTTGATCGACTGAAACCATTGCCATTTCTGCAGCTGAGAAAAAAGCATTAATTAATGTCAATACAATTATAATTATTATTTGTCCTACTATATTTCCGTTTCCGAGATCAACCTCTTGCGCGGCCTGCGGTATTTCCATATATCCTCCATAATTTTCATCTAGCCGTATATTACCATATTTCCGCAGTTTTTACAATAAATCAAGTATTATTATATATTGTTTTACACTAATTTTACTGGGTATAAATCTATACAAGATGGAGGTAAATATGGAATTAAACAAAGATTATCTAGATAACCAAGAATTCGCAGAAAGTAAAACTGAAGCTCAACAAAAAATAAGTGATGAAACTGCTAAGACAAAACGTGAATTAGAAGACAAAATTAAAGAAGATAAAAAAGAGAAATCTAAGAATAATTAATTTTTTAAAATAACTAAATTTTGATTTATTAAATATTAAAACTTTATAAAAAAGCGATAAACTTATTATATAATGTTTATTGCTTTTTTTGTGAATAATGTTAATCTTATGTATTAACTTTACTTATATTTTTTGCTATAATCTTATAGATATAAACGTTTAGGAGGAATAATTTGTACAATATTGAAGAATTAATTAAAGAAAATCCCATATTAGATAAGGTTAAAAACTTAGAACCTACTGTTTGGATTAATCCAGATAGAAAAACCGGAGATGAAGCGTGGGATAATGTTGAATTTACAATCGATGATATAAAGGAAGCTGACCAAAGATTTAGAAAATTCGCTCCTCTCATGATAAAACTTTTTGGTGAAGAATTTCCTGAATTATATGAAAGTAAAGGAATATTGGAATCACCACTTGTTAGACTTGAAAATCTAGAAAAAAAATATCGTCAAGAAAAAGATTTTAAAGGTAAATTATATTTAAAAATGGATTCACATTTACCTGTAGTTGGATCAATTAAAGCTAGAGGTGGACTATATGAAGTGCTTGTATTCGCTGAAATACTAGCAAAAGAAAATAATCTTTTAGATGAAAATAGAGATTACTCACAATTCGCAGATGAAGATTTTCGTAATCTATTTTCAAAATATACTATTCAAGTAGCTTCAACAGGTAATCTTGGAATTTCAGTTGGAGTTATGGCTTCTGCTCTAGGGTTTAATGCAATTGTCCATATGTCAAACGATGCTAAAGATTGGAAGAAAAAACATTTACGTGATAGAGGCGCGACTGTTATAGAATATGATGGTGACTTTTCTACAGCTATAACAAAAGCAAGAGAATTATCTCTACAAGATGAATTCTCATATTTTGTTGATGATGAAGACTCTACAACTTTATTTAAGGGATATTCGGTAGCAGCTCTACGTACAAAAGAACAAATTGAAAAAATGGGAATTAAAGTTGATAAAGATCATCCTATATTTCTTTATGCACCTTGTGGTGTAGGTGGCTCTTCAGGTGGGGTATCATTTGGTTTTAGGAGAGTTTTAGGTGATAATGTACATGCTTTCTTTGTAGAAACTACTCATATACCAAGTTTTTTAATCGGTGCATCCACAAAATTACATTCAAATATTTCTGTATATGATTTAGGAATTGATGGTAAAACTGAAGCTGATGGACTATCTGTTGCTAGACCTTCTAAATTCTCTGGACATACTATGGAATCGCTATTAAGCGGTGTAATAACAATTGAAGATTATACTTTATTTGAAACACTTAGAGAACTTAACGATTTAGAAGATATTAGAATCGAACCTTCTTCTACATCATCTATCGTGGCTAGTGAATCTTTATTTAATTATGAACAAGTTAAAGAATATCTAGAAAAATATGATTTATTAGATAAATTAGATAATGTTACTCATATTTGTTGGGCAACTGGTGGAAATCTAGTACCTAAAGAAATTATGGATAATTATCTTAAAAAATAAAAAATTTATATATAATGTATAAACTTATTGATTAGCACTAAATTTTGTTGAAACTATTGGAGTTTTAAATATTAAATTAATGTAATAATGTTGGCGTTTTTTTTCATTCAATATTTGTTATTATATAAATATGGAAATGGACATTTTTTAGTATTTGATATCCTCTCTTCAAATGCTAATTACCTATATGTAATCGCCGACAATATTAGGTACCATGCTATTTAGAGCTGTCAATAGCATTAATAAATTTTAGAAATTATCTCTATGGTTCTCTCACCCATATTCTAAAATTTATAGGTGAAATCGATCGAAAAAAAAGACACGTTTGAGTATGAATCTATTCATATTCAAACGTGTTTTATTATTTTCTTTCAAGATACCATTTATTTTCTTGTTCATTATACATCTTGGTAAATTCATGTAAATTATATTCTATTGAATTAAATGTATGAACTAACTTTCCCAATTCAAAATTATATCTTCTATCAAAATTATTCTCAATTTCTCCTATTATATAAGAAGTATTTAAATCTCCTTTAAAATATACTAATAATTCCTCATAAATTTTCTTAGTAATTATAGGATTTTCGTCTAAATCATTTAATTCTATTATTAAACTTAGTGCCGATCTAAATAGATTATTTAGCTTAGATACGGTTACAGTATTAATATTCTCATTCATTCTTAATCTAATATCTTTTCTAAGTCTCTTAGAGATGTAATTTATCTGTGATAATTCATCTATAAGTTTTACTTCATCAACAGAGATATCATTTTCCAAAAGATTTTTAAGTGCAGATCTTAAACTCAAATATGAAGTTCTATACGCATTTAATAATACTTTTTCTTGTCTTGGTCGCAATACATATGTATTTATTAGTAACCCAATAACTGAACCTATTAATGTATCTATAATTCTATTTAGTGCATATATTTCAAGATTTTTGTTCGCATAAGGAACATCAAGTACAAATACAAAAAATATAAAAGCAGATCCTAATGTATATTGCCAATTGAAAAAGTAACAAATTATTATAATAACTGCCATACCTAATGTTACACCATATTGATTAACTTGATTTATCGATTGCAACATAAAAGCAACTAATATCGCTACTATATTTGACATCACTCTATCAAAAGATGATTTAAGCGAATCAAATATACTAGAGCTAATAGCTGTAATGGCTGCCGCTGCCATCATTGCTGGATTTAACTCTGGAAAAATTTCGGCAATAATATATATTAAAAATACCGCTAAAATTGTCTTTAATGATCTTAATCCTATAACTTTTTTCATTTATCCCCTCGTAATAACTATATAACATAATAGCATATTACTTATATTTTTTTAATTAATATAATACGTTTTTCAATACTGAATAACCTTCAGTAGTTTTTTCAATAATTATTTGCTTATCTATTTGCTCTTTTAATGTTTCAACATGAGATATTATTCCTATTAATTTATTTGAATTACTTATTTTATATAAAGTTGACATAACTTTTGATAAAGTTTCTTTGTCAAGAGTTCCAAAACCTTCGTCAACAAACATTGAGTCTAATTGTATACCACCAGCATTTTTTTGTATTAAATCGGAAAGCCCAAGGGCCAAAGATAAAGCCGCTTGAAAAGATTCACCACCAGAAAGTGTATTTATATTTCTAACTGTTTTATTATGATGATCAAAAACTTCAAAATCAAGTCCCATTTGTTCATTCATATTGTCCGCGTCTTCTTTTCTCTTCAAAGAGTATTTCCCTTCAGTCATCTCAATAAATCTACTATTTGCAGCTATTAATATATTATTGAAATATCTAAATTGAATAAATGTTTCAAACTTTAAGTTTTGTAAACCTCTTATCTTCCCTCTTATTATATCGCTTAACTCTTTTAAATCTTTATATCTTTTTTCTGAAAGAACTAATTCTTTTTGGAGACTTTCTAATTTCTTTACTTGATTATTATTAATCTTCATATTTGATTCTAAAACACTTGATTTAGACCTTAGATTCTTCAGCTTTATATCTATTTCTTTTATTTCTTTTTCTAATAGCTCAATATCTAAATTGTGTTTTTCATCAATTTGCTCACTAAGAGTATTAATAGCCGAGTTTAGCTTATTAAATTCACTTGAGTAGTTTTGATAATTATCTCTTACATAAGTAATTTCAGAATTAATTTCATCAATAGATTTTTCTACATCTGCCTTTTTTATTAAAGTAGACTCTTTATCTTTGTTTTCTAAATTTTCTAATTCTTCAGATTCTCTTTTTTCTAAATTTTTTATATTTTCCTTAGCAATATTAAAAAGATTATTTTCATTTTCTCTTTTTATATCTTTTTCTTTTAACGATAATTCTAAATCCTCTAAAGCTTTATTATAAATATCAATATTTGAAATAATCGTATTTATTTCATTTAATTTAGTTTCTATTTCTAATATTTCTGAATTCAAATCATCTTCAAAACTTTCAATATTGTTTATTGATATATTTAGAAATTCTATATTTTCATTTCTATTTTTTTCATTTTGTTTTATATAAATTTCTATTTCAGAAATCTCTTTTTGTAATTTTTCTTTTTTACTTCTAAGATACTCTAACTCTTCCTTTTCTTTATCCAATTCTTCTTTTGATAAAATTTCATAATTTATTTTCGCTGGATTTGGATGATGAGTAGACCCACATACTGGACATGGGCTATCGTCTTCGAGAGATTCAGCTAATATCCCCGCTTGAGATTCAAAATATAAATCACTATTATTATTATATTTATTAAGATTTATACTATATTTTTCCTTTGTTTCCATATATAAAAGCTTTTTCAACTCTTTTTCTTGAGTTAGTTTATCAATATTTTTTATATATTCTTTTGTATCTTTAACTTTTTCTTTGTTTAATTTTAATAAACTTTCTTTATTTAAAATATCAACTTTTATATCTTTGGCATCTTTATTTTCTTTAATATATTTCTTTTTATTTTCTATATCCAAAGATATCTCTTTTATTTCAGATGTTAGTTTGTTTTTATTATCTTCATTTAATTTCGCTTTATTAATTAATTCAAATTTTTCATTTTGAATATTTTCAAGAGTTTCAAATAATTTTATTTCATTTTCTAATTTATTTAATTGATTATTCAATGAATCCTTATTTTTTTCTTTAAATGGAATTTCCTTAAATTTATTTTCTAAATCTTCATATATTGGTGAAACTCTTTCTAATTCATTTTTATATTCTTCAATTTTTTTACTTATATTAATATAATCTAAATATTTTTCTTTTAATAATTTCTTTTCATCATATATTTTAGAATATTTTCTTATTTCTTTACTTATATCTTTATTCTCATTTTTAAATTTATTATTTATTTCTTTTACAAAAATAATTACATTATCTATACCTATCGCCTTTGATTTTACAAAATCATCTTCATCAGAGTCATCTATACTAATATTGTTATAAATTTCATTATTTTGTATTTCAAGAGATTTTAATACAGATTCTGCTTCTTTTAAATTTGAGAATATTTCACGGTCCAACAAATCGTATTTTTTAGTATTAAATATATCTCTAAACAATTCTTTTTTCTTTTCAGTAGAAGCTTTAAGCAATTTCATGAAATTACCTTGAGCAAGCATTGCTATTTGACTATATTGATCTTTGTTTATACCTAATAGTGAGACTACTTTATTAGTCGTATCTGTGATTCCCTCTATCATTTCACCATCGGGCATTTTTATCCACGCATATTTATTTACTCTGGTTTTCTTTGTCTTTTCACTATATCTTAATGTAAATTCACGATATATAATATATGTCTTCCTTTTATATTCAAAGGTCAGTTCTACAAATGTAGTAGTTTTATCTTCTGATGCTGTAAATTGCATCATTCTTTCATCTTTTTCTCCACCACTAGAACTACCATAAAGAGCATAAGTAATCGCATCAAAAATACTAGTTTTCCCTGCTCCAGTTTGGCCAGAAATTAAAAATAGTCCTTCTTTTCCAAACTTATCAAATTCTATATTTATTTCATCCTTAAAAGGTCCAAAGGCTTTTAATCTCAAATTAATCGCTCTCATTTTCTCTCCATATTTTATCTATAGCTTCTTTTATGATATCCTCTTTAGAAGATGAAATTTCTTCACCTATTCTTAAATAATAAAAATCTTTAAAAAGTTCTAAAGGACTTTTTTCATTATTTTCAAAATCAATTTCTTCTAAGTCATTATCTCCTATTTTTAAATTTACATATCTCATAGTCATGATATTAGGATAAAATTCTCTTAATCTCTGTAGCCCTTCAGATATCTCATTATCATCTAAAAGTTCTATATGTATATAATCATTAAAATTGGAGTCTTCACTAGCTGAGTTTATAATCTCACTAAAATATCCACGAATTTTTCTCATTTCATGAAGATATTCTATTTTTCTTTCAGATATTACAAGATTATTTTTTTCTTTTATCTCAACTATTGTAATTGATTTTTCATAATTTGATTCACTTGAGGCATATTTTAATAAAGCTCCAGGATATCTTATTTTCCCATTCATAAATGATTGCTTTTTATGAATATGACCAAGCGCTACATAATCAAAATCTTTATATAGATTCATTGATACAGCCTCTGCTTCTCCTGCATATATTTCTTCTGATTCAGAAAGTTCAGCATTTAAGATAAATTGATGAGATATCATTATATTTCTTTCATCAGTATCTAAATCTATCGATTCTATTACAGCTTTTACCGCATCTTGATAAGTATATATTTCTAAATCTTCAAAATATCTCTTTACATTTGAAGGCTTAATATATGGGAATAAGTAAAAATTAATCTTCCCATAATTATCCTCAAATGATATTTTTTCAATTTTTCCACTATATGAATTTGATATATATATTTTTGACTCTCTGAAAAATTCATTTGCATATGAAAGTCTATCACTCGAATCATGATTTCCAGAAATAATAAGTGTAGTAATATTCAAATTATTTAATTTAATTAAAAATCTCTCAAAAACTCTAATAGCTTCAACTGAAGGAACCGAATTTTGATATATATCTCCAGCAATCAAAAGCATTTCTATATTTTCTTCTTCTAGCAATTTTACTATTTGATCTAAAGCGTAAACTTGATCATCAATCATCGAGTATCCATTTACACTCTTTCCAATATGTAAATCTGCTAAATGCATAAATTTCATACTTTCCTCTTCTTATTCATTATCTTCTTTATATGCTAAACTCTTTTTAACTCTATCATAGGCTATATAATCAACCTCTGTTTTAAGCTTTTCAAATAAATGATTAATTTCATTTTTAGACTTATCAAAATAATTACAAGGAAGCATAGCTCTAATGCATACCATTGCGTGATATAATCCGTCTAATTTATTATTTTTTTTAATTCCATATTTTAAATGAATAGGTTCAAAATATTCTATATCTTCATATCTATAATCTAATATCAAATTATCATGTGCTGCTATATTTCTTATATCTTTGGCACTTGATAAAAATGATTTCAATATAGAAGGTGTCAGAAATTCATTTAATTTTTCACCTAAGTTTTCTTCAATTATTTTTTGAAATTCATCTGCAATACTTTCTTGCAAATCAAGATCCAATGTTTCATATATATTTATAAGTTTTCCAAATGTAACAAAATTAATCACAAACCAAAATGGAACTGAATCATATTTATTAAAGTAATAATTTATAGACCTTTTATAATTTTCTTCATTTCTGTATCTATCGATTGTTTCTGTAATACTATCAATATTTACTAAAACTAAATCTTTTTCACTTTTATTAAAATTGTTAGGATTTAAATACGAGTTCTTTTCAGGATATTTTTCAACAAATTTATATGAAATTATAGATCTTGCAATTCTTTCTAATTCCAAAGTCTCACTCAATAAATACTTCTTCAAGTCTTTATCAAAGTTATGAATATCTATTAAATCGCTAAACTCTGTTCCTTCACGATATCTATTGTTTTTTTCATCTATTATAAATATATCTCTAGTTCCATTAATTATTTTATAATAGTTGTATCTGAGCAATGTATCCTTAGCGAATTTTTTATCCGGAATATATAACCCTCTTTTTTCTAATATATTTATTTGTTCTTCAATGCTTGTAAAATATCTTTTCATAGTTTCTCCTACACTTATATTAACATATTATACTTTATCTAAATAAAAGTTTTATTATTATCCCTGATAAAGGAAATCTTTTTCCGAATTAATTTTTTTGAATATATTTATAAAAGCATGTATAATTAGTTTAGAATAATTAAGGAGGTCTTTATGTATAACGTAAGACAAATTGCAGATGATACTTGGTATATCGGTGTAAACGATAACAAAACAGCTCAATTCGAAAATTTACATCCTCTACCAGAAGGAGTTACCTATAATTCATATTTAATATTAGATGAAAAAACTTGTCTATTAGATACAGTAGACTGGGGATTTGCAGAACAATTTATAGAAAACTTAGAACATCTATTAGAAGATCGTGATTTAGATGTTGTAATTGTAAATCATATGGAACCAGACCATGCAGGTGCGCTAGGTGAAATTATGTACAGATATCCAAATGCACATTACTATATGACTCCAAAAGCAGTAGAATTTTGTAGAAGTTTCGGTTTCCCAATTGATGATGTTCCTCATACAGAAGTTCGTGAAGGTGATACATTAGATCTTGGAAAACATGTATTAACTTTCGTTGAAGCACCAATGGTTCATTGGCCAGAAGTTATGTTCACTTATGACACAACTACAAAAGTACTATTCTCTGCGGATGCATTTGGTACATTTGGACTTTTAGATGGTAGATTATTTGATGACGAATTAGATTTTGAAAGAGAATTTATGGACCATGCTAGAAGATACTTTACAAATATAGTTGGTAAATATGGTAAACCAACAATGAATGCTTTAGAAAAAGCTTCTAAGATTGAAATTAAAATGATTGCTCCACTACATGGACCAATTTGGAGAAAAAATCTTGGAACTTTAATAGAAAAATATCAAAAATGGGCAACATATACTCCTGAAGAAAAAGGTGTATTAATAGTATATGGTTCAATGTATGGTCATACTGAAGAAGTTGCATATTTAATGGCTTCAATGCTTGTACAAAGAGGAATAACAAATGTTAAAGTTTATGATGCTTCAAAGACACATCTTTCATATATAATTGCTGATGGTTTCAGATTATCTCACTGGGTATTCACATCAGTAACATACAATATGACTCTTTATCCAACAGTAAATGCAGTACTTGAAGATATGAAGATGTTAAATCTACAAAATAGAACTGTTGCAATAGTTGAAAATGGCTCATGGGCATCAAGAGCTGGAAAATTAATGCTTGATCACTTCAATTCAATGAGAAATATGAATGTACTAAATCCTGAAGCACTTTCATTCCAATCATCATTAGACGAAGAAAAAAGACCAGAACTTATTGAATTAGTTGATAAGATTGTAGAAGATTATAATAATACAGAACTTTAATCATTTTATCTATTAAAATTCTTAATTATATAATCATTAATAGCGTAAAATTAATAAAAATAATTTTAAACTCTGTAGGAATAAATTTCTTACAGAGTTTTTTATAATTTAAGATTATTACTTAAAATATAAAAGATGTTATAAATAATAAAAATTTTATAACATCTTTTCATATTTAAAAGTTTAATTTATTATATTTCTTCCATTTCTTTTGAGATTTCTTCAATTTCGTCGATTAATGATCCTATATATGCAATAGTTTCTTTAAGCGGATTATCAGTTGAAACATCTACACCTGCAGCCTTGGCAAGCTCTTCTGGAGATTTTGTTCCACCCATTTTAAGAACTTCTATCCATTTAGAAGCTGCTTCTTCTCCATTTTGTTTAATCATTCTTGAAACTTGTGTACCTATAGTAAGGCCTGCTGAATAAGTATATGGATATAAACCCATATAATAATGTGGTTGTCTCATCCAGGTTAGTTCTGCACCTTTAGTAAGTTCAACTGAATCACCCCAAAACTTTTCAAGTGTTTCTTTGAAAAGTTTTGATAAAATTTTTGCGTTTACTTGACCACCTTTATCTATAATTTTATAAACTTCTCTTTGATAATGAGCTTCTAATAAATGAGTTACAAAATTATGATAATATGTTTTTGAAATCATTTGTGAAAGAACCCATCTTTTCATTCTTTTATCATTTTTCTTTTCAGCAACTTCTAAAAGATAATTTTCAACTAAAAGTTCATTTGTTGTAGAAGGAGCTTCAACAAAATACATAGAAGGTTCAGAATTTAATACAGATTGATTTTCGTGAGTTAATTGGAAATGTCCAGCATGTCCTAATTCGTGAGCTAAAGTCATAACATCTGACATGATCCCATTAAAAGTCATACATATATATGATGGTGTTCCATAAGGTGATGCACAAAAAGCTCCTGTAGATTTACCTTCATTATTTGCATAGTCAATCCATCTATTATTAAATGCTTCTTTCATTATTTCAAGATAATCCTCTCCTAATATATTCAGACCATCGAGAACATATTTTTGTGCTTCATCAAATGAAATCTTATTTGAATATGACGGATCTATCTCTACTTTTAAATCTGCATAAGTCATTTTATCTAATTTATATATTGATTTAATAATATTTGCATATTTTCTCAAATGTGGGGCTAGCTCTTCCATTATAAGATCAATTTGTCTATTATATAAATCTCTTGAAACTTTTTGTCCACTTAATAAGTAGTCAATCACTGACTCAAATCCTCTTAGAGTAGAAATAGTTTTTTCTTTCTGAACTTGCGCATTATATGCTGAAGCTGTTGTATTTTGATATTTTGCAATTTCGTCTGAAAATGCTCTAAATCCTTTTCTTCTAATTTCAGTGTTTTTTTCGTATTCTATCTCACCTTCAAAAATATTATATGAAAGCTTATTATCTTTTCCATCAGCTTTAAAATCAGGAAAGTCTATATCTTTTGCTTTTGTTTCATTATAAAGTGTATATGGAAATCTTAATGTTGCAGAAAGACTTGCAAAAGCTTTTTCAACTTCAGGATGTAATGCATGAGCTTTTTGTTCTAAAACTTCATCTATAAATACTTCCGCATTTTTATTGCTTTTAGCTTCTTTCAATAAGTTTTCATCCAATAGAATTAATTCGCTTGTATAAAAACTAAGTTTTGATAAATATTCTGATACTAATGAATAAAATTGAAACTCCCTTTCACTATATTCCTCATCAAATGCATCTACATTTGTAGGTAATGTTGCATATGAATTAATTTTGGAAAGTATTTCATATATAGATATAAAATCTTCTAAAGATTTATCTAATAAATTTTTATCATCTAATTTACCTTGATAATCATTAACAAAATTATCAACCAATTCCTTAAATTTTTCTAATGCATTATTATAATCTTCTTCTGTCTTATATATATGAGCTATATCCCATGTTTGATTTAATGCTACTTCATTTCTTTTCATAATACCTCCTATTATATTTAATAAAATTTATTGAAAATATTATAACATATAAAAAAATAAAAAATGTATAAACTCAAGTTTTATATAGCTTGAGTTTATACATTTTGATTTTAATTATCTATCATTATTGTCAAGATTTGTATTATATCCTCTATTTGTACTAGGTCTATATTCATTTGGAAATTGTTGATCTGTTACTACATCCAACATATTCTTTTTCAATAATTTATATACTTCATATGGTCTATCTATACCTATTAGTCTATGCCCATATTCTACATATCTAGAATCTCCTGAATTATAACTTCTATCAGGTGTTAGTTGTATAGTTCCTTTATTTCTCATTTTTTCTAATAAGCCAACATTTACATTTAATTTATCTATTTCTCTATATTCTATACTTTGGACATCTGTACCTATTATACCTGAAATTATATAAACTCTTTTATCCGTAATTATATATCTAATCCTACTTGATTGGAATAGTCTTACAATTGGACTTATTATGAAAAATCCAATTGGGAACAATAACATCAGTCTTGGTATGAGACTGAAAAAATTAAATGGTTGAAATGGAACATCACCAAAGCTATTAAAACCTCTTGATATTGTAACTACAATCCCCGTCCACACCAAAACAAATAAAACGACGAAAATGTTTCTCAAATGCCAAAGTGTGTATACAACAGTATCTGGTTTTAATTCCTCTAAAATTTTTTCATTATCTTCTACAAATTCTCTATACATATATATCTCCTTATTATATATTGTCTATATTTGTCCTTTTTTGTTTCGATATTTTTCTATAAAATCCATATTTACATTTGAATTTATTTCTTCTAATAATTCAATTACAGCGCTATCATCATTTGAACCAATTTGATATTTAGCTATTTTTAATAATTCATCAGATGAATCCTTCATTGCAATTGAATATTTTGCTTCTTGCATCATAGAAATGTCATTGTTGCTATCCCCAAATGTAACAGTTTCGTCTTCATCTACATTATATTTTTCTTGAAGATATTTTAATCCAATATGCTTTCCACCATCTTTAGAAAATATATCCATCCACTGTACTCCACTTTTACAAACCTGTAAATTTGGATATTTATCTTGTAATTCTACAGATATATTATAAACATCATCAATTCTTTTTAAAGTTGAAAGTCCCACAAGTAATATTTTTTCATCTTTTGGAATATCTTCAAAACTTTCCATTTCAATTAAATTTTTAAATAATTTTGAAAATTCTTCAAAAATATAATCTTCACTTTTCAGTAAATACATTCCTTTATCAGTGTTTACTTGCACATAAAAATCATCTAATTTAGATACATAATCAAATACTTCTTTAGCTTCTTCTCTATCTATTGAATTTATATGAAAAATTTCACGACCTTTTGAAATTGTATTTCCATTGTCCGTAGCAAAATATAGATATGGTATAGTTTCATCATCAATGTAATGTAAGGATTGTGAAAAACTATTCCCCGTTGCTATAGCTACAATTATTCCTTTTTCATATAAATTTTTAACTACATTTCTAAATCTTACTTTATCATATTGTTGATCGTTTCTTAGAAGAGTTCCATCTAAGTCTATTGCGATTAACTTTACCATAAAAGATCCTTTCTAAAAATAATTATTTCATTGTTTCGAATTAATTATTATTAATTATACCCTCTATTTATATAATTCTATCATTTTTATTTTATTAAAATCAAAATTGCAATATATAATTTAACTTATTTTTTACAAAAGATTTTTACTTTATATATAAAAAAGGCTAGAAATTAATATTTCTAGCCTTTTAATCAAAACTTCTTACTAAACTCTCTTTAAAACAAATTTTACTTTTCTATCATTCAATTCTTGTTCATCAACATCTAATTTTTCTCTAATAAGTTTTGTAGCAAGTGTTTCTTCCATAATTTCATCTTTGAAGTTCTCAAATGATTTGAATGTTTCATCATCAGTATCTACTGAGATTTCTATTTCATCTGTTACTTCATACCCATTTTGTTTTCTTTGTTGTTGAACTTTTGATACTAATTCTCTCATATATCCTTCGTCACGAAGCTCTGGTGTTAATTCCGTATCAAGAATTACAAAGATATTTTTATCCATGGTTATATCAAAACCTTCTTTACTTGATATACGAACTTCGATGTATTCTTTCTTGATTTCTACATCTTCACCATTTAATTTCATAACTACTGGACTTTCTTCTAATCTATCCAATAAATCTTTAGAATCTAATGATTTTAGCTCTTTTGCTAAAGCTCCAACATTTTTCCCTAAAATTGACCCAGCTACTTTGAAATTTGGTTTTAATTCAAAGTTCATATATTTTGATAAATCATCACTAAATACAACTTCTTTAACGTTTAACTCATCTTTTATTAATGATAATACATCTTGTAATAAAGTTTCATGTGATTTATCTAGAAGTATTTCTGATAATGGTTGTCTTACTTTTATACCTGCATCTTCTCTTGATGATCTCCCAAGAGTAACAATCTTTCTAACTAAGTCCATTTTTTCTTCTAATTTTTCGTCTATTAAAGACTCATCAAGTTCTGGAAGTATTTCTAAATGAACAGATTCTCCATCTGTTAGATTGTGATACATTTCTTCTGTTGTAAATGGTATAATTGGCGCTAAAAGTTTTGTAACCCCCAGTAATACTTCATAAGTTGTATTATATACTGATTTTTTATCTTCATTTATTTCGGATTGCCAAAATCTTCTTCTATTTCTTCTTATATACCAGTTTGAAAAATCTTCTACTAGGAATTCAGAAATTGCTCTTGCAACATTTGTATATTCAAACATTGCCATTTCTTTGTTGTAGTAGTCAATCAATGAATTGTATTTTGAAATTAACCATCTATCAATTTCTTGTCTATCTTCATAGTCAACAAAGAATGATGTAGGATCTATACCGTCTGTTTCAGCATATAGCTGGAAGAATGAATAGATATTTCTATAAGTTCTAAATAGTTTTGCTTCAACTTCTCTAACACCATCTTCATCGAATTTTGTTGGTATCCATGCTGGAGAAACATATATTGAATAGAATCTTACAGCATCTGCTCCGTATTTATCAAACATTTCAAATGGATCTAATGTATTTCCTTTTGATTTAGACATTTTTTTGCCTTCTTTATCTAAAACAAGATCATTTGAAAGTACATTTTTGTATGGAGCAACACCTTTATACATTGTAGATATAGCCATCAAAGTGTAGAACCATCCTCTTGTTTGATCTATACCTTCAGAAATAAAATCTGCTGGGAATAGATTTTTGAATTTTTCTTGATTTTCAAATGGATAGTGGTTTTGTGCAAATGGCATAGCACCAGAATCAAACCAAACGTCCATTACATCTGGAACTCTGGTATAAATTGATCCATCTTCCCCTCTAAGATGAATATTATCCACAAATGGTCTGTGTAAATCTAAAGTTTCGATATCGATATCTTCTACAGCCTTTTCTTTAAGCTCTTGTCTTGAACCTACTGTCATAAAATCACCTTTATCATTTACCCAAACAGGTAGTGGTGTTCCCCAGTATCTTGAACGTGATATCGCCCAGTCTTTTATGTTTTCTAACCAGTTTCCAAATCTCTTTTCACCTGTATAAGAAGGATACCAATTCACAGTATTATTATTTGCAATCATTTGATCTTTTACTTTAGTTGTAGCTAAATACCATGATGGTTTTGAATAATAAATTAATGGAGTACCACATCTCCAACAATGTGGATAATTATGTTCCATTTTTTGTTTACTATATACTTTTCCTTGTTCACCCAAATATATAATAATATCAAGGTCAGCATCCATTACTGCTCTTCCTTCCCAAGGTGTTGTTGTGAATTTACCTTCGTCATTTACTGGGTTTACAAGTGGTAAATTATATTTTAACCCTACTTGATAGTCATCTTCACCAAATGCTGGTGCTGAGTGAACTATACCTGTACCATCATCAATAGATACATAATCTGCAAGAGTTACAAAGAAGGCTTTTTTATTTACTTCAACAAATGGTAATAATTGCTCATATTCAAGATATTCTAAATCTCTACCTTTCATTTCTTCTACAATTGTAAAATCATCGCCTAAAACTTTGTTTGCTAAAGATTTTGCAAGATAATAATATTCTTCATTTTGTTTTACTTTTACATAATCAATATCTGGACCAACTGTAAGCGCTACGTTTGAAGGTAAAGTCCATGGAGTTGTTGTCCATGCTAAGAAATATTCATTATCGACATCTTTTCTCTTAAATTTCACAGTAGCTGTTTGTGATTTTATCATTTTATATCCAAGAGCTACTTCATGGGAAGCAAGTCCTGTACCACATCTTGGACAATATGGTAAAATCTTCGCTCCTTCATATAAAAGACCTTTTTTATTGAAATCATCAAGAAGATGCCACACAGTTTCAATATAATCATTATCAAGTGTTATATATGGATTATCCATATCAGCTAAAAACGCCATTCTATCTGACATATCCTTCCACATATCACTATATGTAAATACTGACTCTCTACACACTTTGTTAAACTTTTCTATACCATATTCTTCAATTTCTTTTTTGCTGTTTAATTTCAATTTCTTTTCAGCTTCAATTTCTACAGGAAGTCCATGTGTATCCCAACCAGCTTTTCTTTCTACATAATACCCTTGCATAGTTTTGTGTCTAACTGTCATATCTTTTAAAGTACGAGAAATTACATGGTGAATACCTGGTTTACCATTTGCTGTAGGTGGCCCATCAAAGAATACGTATCTTTCTCCATTTTTTCGTGTGTCTGTAGATAGTTTTAAAAGATTTATCTCTTTCCAATATTCGGAAATAGATTGTTCTCTCTCTTTAACCGACTTATCGTTTAATGCCTTAAATTTCATAATTCCTCCAATATGTTTTTTCCCATTTGAATGTGACCCATGTATTTAATTCAAAATGAATATTAAAAAACCCTATATATACAAAAGTATATATAGGGACGTCAATAACGTGGTACCACCCAAATTCATCAAAATTTGATCTCATAAATGCTTAACGCGCATACACGTATTTTCCTACTATATTCAGAAAATCTTCTCATAAGTGATCTTCACACATATTTCACGAGCTTTTTTCACCAACCAAAGCCTCTCTGTCGATTCATATATGCTACTGTCTTAATCATCGAATTTCACAATTAAAATAATTATATATTAATTATTAAAAATTTTCAATATTTTATAAATAATCATTTATTTTATTTTTAAAAATTCTCTAGTTCTATTATGTTCTGGATTTGTAAATATCTTTTCTGGTGACGCATCTTCGAGTATTATTCCATTATTCATAAATATTACTCTATCAGATACTTGTCTTGCAAAATCCATTTCATGAGTTACAACAATCATAGTAAATCCTAACTCTGCCAAATGTTTCATAGTTGATAATACTTCAGAAACCATTTCTGGATCAAGCGCAGATGTCGGCTCATCAAATAGCATCACTTTTGGCTCCATTGCTAAAGCTCTGGCAATAGCTACTCTTTGCTTTTGCCCACCAGATAGTTGAGATGGCATTGCATTTTGATATTCATCCATTCCTACTAATTTTAAATAGTGAAGAGCTTTTTGTACAGATAAATCTTTAGATCTATTCAAAACTTTTTCTTGAGCTATTGTTGCATTTTTTAGTGCCGTCATATTGTTGAAAAGATTGAATTGTTGAAATACCATTCCTAAATCTTTTCTATATTTATTATGATCAATATTTGTGTCTAAAACATTTTTGCCTTCAAATATTATTTCACCAGAATCTGGTTCCTCTAAGAGATTAATACATCTTAAAAGTGTTGATTTTCCAGATCCTGAAGAACCGATTATTGTAATTACCTCTCCCTCATTAACAGAAAAATCTACCCCCTTTAAAACTTCGTTATTTCCAAATGATTTTTTTAAATTTTTAATTTCTAATAAAACTCCCATAGTTGCTCCTAACTATTTAACGAATGATTAATAATCACTTTTTCATAAGAACCACTTCCATTTAATTTCTTTTCTAATAATCGTAATAGTCCTGTTATACTTAATGTCAGTGTTAAATAAATTACAGATGTAATGAAATATGTTTCAAAAAATCTAAAGTTCGCACCTGCAATAGATCTCGTTGTGAAGAATAATTCATTCACTGAAATAACATTCAGTACTGATGTGTCTTTTATATTTACTATAAATTCATTACCTATATTAGGAATGATATTTTTAAATACTTGTGGCAATATTACAAATCTCATCATTTGAATATGGCTCATACCTAAAGCTTTTGCTGCTTCTTCTTGACCAGTATCAATAGAGTTTATACCTGCTCTAACAATTTCTGCCATATATGCACCAGTATTTATAGATACTATTATAAACGCTGCTGTCATTGGTGCCATATCTATATCGAAGAATAGTTGAAGTCCATAATAGAATAGTACAGCCTGTACCATCATTGGTGTTCCTCTTATAACTTGAACATAAACATTTGATAAAATTTTTAAAAGAGATAGTAATAGATTCATAAAAGCATTTTTTACTTTTTGAGCAGATTTAATCATACCAATTATAAATCCAATTAAAAGCCCTACTATTGTACCTATAAGTGAAATAATTATAGTATACAATGTACCTCTTAAGAACATTGGAGCATTATTTGTAAAAATATCCCAAACAGTGGTGTTTTTTATACCTAATTGAATTTCTATTACATTATTCATCATTTCTTTTTGTTGTTCAACACTTATATTTGAAAGTATGGCATTTATTGGTTCTAATAAATCTGAACCTTTATTTAATCCAATAGCTATCTGTGTGTCTTCCGGATTTGTTTTAAATCCATCTTCAAGTTCAATCATTTTGAATATATCATTTGCCATTTCTGCTGAAATAGCTTCTGGTTTTTCTGCTACATATGCATCTACTTTACCTGTTTGCAATGCAACTCTTATTGTTGGAAAATCAGGCATTGGTGTCACATGATTTACTTCTGGAATTTGTTCAACTAGAGGAACATATATGGTATTTAATTGAGCTACAACCCTAGCTCCAGTAAAATCAGAAAGTGTCTTTGCATCTTTATATTTAGAATCACTTCTTGTTACTAAAACAATATCCGTTTCGTAATAATTTATAGTAAAGTCTAAAACTTTTTTTCTGTCAGGAGTTGGTGACATACCTGCAATAATTGCATCAATTTTACCTGATTGAACAGCTGGTAATAAACCATCCCATTCTATCTTGACAATTTCTAAATCCATCCCCAACTCATCAGCAATTTTCTTTGCTATTTGAACATCATAACCATTTGCATATTCTTGTGTACCTACTACTGGAACTGCACCATTTGAATTGTTTGTCTGCGACCAGTTGAATGGTGCATTCGCAACTTCCATCCCAACTCTTAATACTTTTCTATTATTACTCGCTTTTGACTCCTCAATAGGAATTAATGAAATGATAAGTATTAACGCTAGTAATAGAATACTAACTCTTTTTTTCATAATTTCTCCTCTTATAATCTATTAGTTTGCATTTATAATTATGTTTCTTATTTCTTCTAAAACAAATCTATCAGAGTATTGTGCATATATTAGATAAATATATGGTTTTTCTTTCAGAACATATCCACTTTCAATGCTATATTCATATATTACAGCACCTTCCATACCTATAAATTCTTTTTCTCTTACATTATTTAGATCTGATCTTATTTTAGTTGCATCTTTCATATAAGAAAGTGTATCTTTATACTTGTACTCATCTTTTTCCTTAGTTATTAATAATTGAAGCATTTTTGATATATCTTTAATATTCATGGTATTTTCATCATCGATATTTATAGAAAATCTTCCATTCGCATATGTTTTCCACTCCATATTAACTATATTTTTAACCTCTTGGGTCAGAGCCAATACACCTTCTTCTTCAGGTTTAATTATCATTTCTTTTACCAATAAGCTTAGAGGTTTATCTTCTACTTTTTCTTCATAGAATTCACTCAAATCCACTGATTTATTTAAATCGATTTTACCTTGTTCTTTCAAATCTTCTAAAATCATAGAGATAATATAAATATTATAATTTCTCATCGGAATTCTCATATTTTCATCTTTAATATATATATCATCTTTTGATGCATATACTACATTTACTTTATCTTTTATGATTTTATTTGAATCTATAAATTCTTCTATATTTTTCTTTATTACTTGAGATGGCATTAATTTGTTATCAATAATATTTTGAATACTTTTATTTGTATTTTCAACGCTATCTTCTATAGAAGTTTCAACTATATTTTCATTTTTTGTTTCTTGTATTTTTTTATCTTTTGAATAATTTCTATTTGCAGATATAGATTTTATTAAATTAATAGAAATATAGATAAGTACTATTGAAATAATAGTCGCAAATAAAATAATTATTTTTGTATTTAATTGTAATTCGTTTCGCTTTCTTCTAGCTCTTCTTCTTTTTCGTGAACGTCTTCTTCTATTGTCTCTATCCATTTTTACCTCTCATATATTATAGCATATGTGTAGATGATTTGATTAATACGGAATTGTTTTCTATAATTAAAAATATATAGCTAAAATTTAGTTATTACTAATATTTTAAATAAGGAAAAGTAATGAGAAAAATTGAAAATTTTATTAGATATTTCATAATTAAAATGACAAAAAGTGAATCTGATGTAGCTTCAGCTTATTTAGCATTCTATATTATTTTAGCTTTTATTCCACTTGTGTCATTTTTGTCAAATATGATTGTATTTGTTGTACCAAATTTTGTAGAATTCGTTTATGAAATCACTGAAAACTTACCTAAAGATGTCCAAAACATTTTGAATCCACTTTTTGATAGTTTATTTGGAGGAAGTTCTTCTTCATTATCAATAGTGTCCATTATATCTGCATTGTGGTTAGGATCTAGAGGTTTTCAAGGATTAATTACCGCTTTGAATAAAATATTTGATGTAAATTCAAATTCAAAAATACCTTTTTACACAAAGATATTTTCAGTAATCTATACTATAGCATTTATGATTGTCTTAGCTTCAATACTACTATTCAATGTGTTTAACGAAAAAATTCTACTAATCATTAAATCTATAGCTGAACGTTTTGATTTAATTGATGGATTTGGAGATTTCTTAGTAAATGGAATAACAACAATTTTACCTTTAATATTTACTATTTTAGTTCTTGCTTTCTTTTATAGATTTGCTCCTAGCTTTGAAATATATAAAGCTCCTGAATTTAAATCAATTATTCTAGGATCAATAGTAGGAACTTTAGGTGTAGCATTTATGACTTTCTTTTATAGATATACAAATGATGTACTGACAAAGAAACCATCTGTTTATGGATCACTTGGTAGTATATTGGTAACTTTAGTTTGGCTTTTAGCAATTTGTAATATGATAATTATAGGGGCAGTATTTATAAAAACTTTTGAAGATGTTGTTATAAACAAAAAAACAATTAAAGATTTAGATCCTGATGCTAAGTATTTTACTAAGATTAAATAATGTATGGTGGATTTGTTATTTATTGTATGGGACTTTTGCTGCGGAATCTGCAAAGATTGGTTTGAGATTTATTGTATGGGACTTTTGCTGCGGAATCTGCAAAGATTGGTTTGAGATTTATTTAGTATGGGACTTTTTCGAGAAATCTGCAAAGATTGGTTTGAGATTTATTTAGTATGGCACTTTTTCGAGGAATCTGCAAAGATTGGTTTGAGATTTATTTAGTATGGCACTTTTTCGAGAAATCTGCAAAGATTGGTTTGTTGTGTTCATTTGTTACTGAGAAAAATATACCACTTAGATAACATTTCTGAAAAATGAAAATTTTATCTCAAAAAACCGAAAGAAAACTGCTATTTTTCTGAGAATTAGAAAATAATATTTAAAAAACCGAAAAATCTTCATCAAACGTTACGTAAATGTAATATTTTAGTGGTGATGTCGTTAAATATCGAGTTAATATTGAATATTTTCTGCAGAATTGAAAAAATTTTTCTAAAAATCGAAAAATAGCTGAATTTGTTCTGAGAATTGAAAATATTTTTCTAAAAATCGGAAAACAGCTGAATTTGTTCTGAGAATTGAAATAAATCTGTGAAAAACCGGAAAACAGCTGAATTTGTTCTGAGAATTGAAATAAATCTGTGAAAAACCGAAATGATATTTCTTTAAATATACCATTTGAAAAAGATACAATTTAAATTCTTTAAAAATTAAAAATGGTAGCGTTTCAGAATCTATTCATTCTGATTTACTACCATTTTCTAGTATTTAATTATTAAATCTATACTATTCTTTATCACTCTTCAAAGCTTTAAATATATTCATTTTATTTCCGTAATTAAGAGTTCCTGCCCTATAAATTTTAGTTGCTAATATGCTTAGAAGTATTACAGAAATTAATAATATTCCTATACTTATTAATAATTGTAATCCTGTTACATCAGCCATTTCATATCGTACAAACATCGCAAGTGGTGATGTGAATGGTACATATGATATTATTTTCATAAGTTGAGGATTAGGAGCTGACAAACTCATCATTGGTAGCATAAACGCAACAATTATTGGAATTGTAACCGGTGTTAGAGCTTGATTCAATTCATCTAATTTTGATACAAGTGATCCAATCGCAGCATAAAGTAAATAATATAATGTAACCCCTAATAATAGGAATATTGTAAATACTGCTAAATCCATAAAACCAATATTAAAGTTCATAGATTTTAAGAAATTTAGTAAATTAGGATTTTTCATTAATGTTATGCTAAATCCTATTAATCCAGATACTACTATAGCTAAAAAAGTTATTAAACTAGTTACAACTCCCGCTAAAACTTTACCCCATATTAATGACTTTGGTTTAACTGCTGTAATTAGAAGTTCCATAGTTCTATTATCTTTTTCTCTTGCAACAGATGTTGCAATTAATTGACCTTGTATCAATATCATGAAATACATAAACATAATAGATGCATATGACAGTATATATGATGCTATATTACTTTTCCCTAAGGATTCATAATTAATATTTGGAGTAAAACTATCTATTTTTTCTAAGTCCTCTCTTGAAATATTATAATCTTTCAACTCAATATTATATTTATAGTTATTCTTCATTAGAGTATCAAAATCAGAATTTACATCTCCAAGTGCATTTGAATTTTTATTATAAACTGTAGCTTCTATATCATTTTTTATAACCGCACCTTCATCTATTTTCTCAGATTCTACAGCTTCTTTTAACTCATCAAGGTTTTTATATTCTATTACTTGATATCCTTTTTCTAACTCTGGTATAAGAGTATCGCTTATTTCTCCATCAATAACTACACCTAATTTATTTAAAGGAATAGTTTCTCCTTCTGAAGATTCTTTATCTATTTCACTTTCTTCAACATATGAATTATTAGAATCATCACCTTTAAAAGTGTCTATTATTGCAGGTAAAGCAGTTAATAGTAAAACTATTAATGAAATTATAATCATCGTAATATAGAACGATTTTTCTTTAAGTTTTTGGATAAGTTCAAATCTAAATACTTTTAATATTTCTCTCATATTACGCCTCCTTATCCATAGAAATAAATAACTCTTCAAGAGAAGGTCTAAAAGGTTTGAATACATCTACTTGAATATCTTCTCTTAGTAAATCTTTTAAAAATTCATTACTTGATTTATTATCGGATAGTTCTACAAAAATTTCATCTTTTCTTTCTTCAGCATTTACGACATATGGTAAAGCTTGTATCTTTGATAAAGTATCTAATGATTCGCTGTGTATTAAATATTTATCTTTACCTCTTTTAGCCTTTTCTTCATCTAAGTTTCCAGAAAGTTTAATTCTACCATCTTTAATAAATGTAATATCATTACAAAACTCTTCAACAACTGTCATTTGATGAGATGAGAAAATTACTATTTTGTCTTTATTTATATATTCAACTAAAATATCTTTCAAGACTCTTGCATTAACAGGATCTAAACCAGAAAAAGGCTCATCAAATACAACTATATCTGGTTCATTGATAATAGCTTCAAGTATTTGAACTTTTTGTTGATTACCTTTAGATAATGTTTCTAATTTTTTATTGGCATATTCTGATAGATCTAATTTTTCAAGTCCTTCTAATGCTTTTTCTTTGGCTTTTTCTCTATCCATTCCTTTTAATTCACCAAAATAAACTAGCTGATCAAGAATTTTAATTCTTTGATACATACCTCGCTCTTCTGGTAAATATCCAATAGATACCTCTTCTATATTTAATGGCCTCCCATCTAAAAGGAACTCCCCACTATCCGGCTTAAATACATCCATTAATGTTCTGATAGTAGTAGTCTTTCCAGCTCCGTTTCTTCCTAAAAAGCCCATAGCTTTTCCACTTTCTACAGTAAATGAAATATCATGAAGTATTTGTTTATCTCCAAAACTCTTATTGATATTTTTTATTTCAAGTTTCATAATTACTCCTCTCGATTTATGACTACTAGTTATAAACCATTTTAACATATATGAAAATTTTCATACAAATATTTTATTCATCATTTTCATAAATTTTAGAAGAAGCTATTGCAAGAAATGTAATTTCACAATCATATTTCTTTTTAATTTCTTTTGAAATTAAATTTAATGTTGACCCCGTAGTTACTATATCATCTATAAATAATATTCTTTTATTATCTAAATTTAAACCTTCAAAAACTTTAAAACTATCTTTTAAATTTTTTAGTCTCATTTTTCTATCTAATTTATTTTGATGATTCGTAGGTTTTACTTTTTCTATTATTTGAATCATTTCTTTTTTTGCTGTTTTTGAATAGTATTCACAAAGTATTTTTGATTGATTATATCCCCTTTCATATTCATCCTTATAATACATAGGAATATATGAAATATAGTCGAAATCTAGATTTTTAAATTTTATAAATTTATAAATTATTTCAACAAATGGTTTTACAAGATAAGTACAATCTTCATATTTGAATTTTTTAATAAGAGATTTTAAAAAATTATTATAAAAAAGAGGATATATACATATCCTCTCATCTAATTCTCTAATTCCATCTATAAATTCTAGCCTCTCAATACAATCTTTACAGATATAATTTTTAGTTTTATTTTTTAAACACATATAACAATAATCTTTAGAATAGAATATAAAATTATTCATAATTTCTCCTTAAACTATAATATTTATTAAGATTATAAGCTAAAGTAGATTTTCTTCTATCAATTGTCTCTGTATTAATCATCTTATTTAATATATTTTCATTCCCCACTAATACCACAAGACTTTTTCCTCTTGTAATTCCTGTATATAAAATATTTCTTGTAAGCAACATATAAGGTGCATTGGCCATAGGAATAACAACTATTGGAAACTCTGATCCTTGCGACTTATGTATAGTGATACAATATGACAAAACAATGTCCTGAAATTCTTTAGTATCTAATGTGGCCATTTTATCGTAAAAAACAGTTTCAACAGTTTTATTTTCTAAAAATATATTTCTAATATATCCTATATCACCATTGTATAAACCTTTAGTAATATCAAAAAAATCACCTTTGAACTCTATATCATAATTATTTTTAGTTTGCATTATTTTATCATTTTCTCTAAAAATATATTCCCCAAGTTTTATTTCACTTTTATTAAATATTGGTGGGTTTAGTCTAGCTTGTAATCTTTGATTAATACTATCTACACCACATATTCCTCTCCTAGTCGGCGTAAGAACTTGTATATCTTCTAAAGGGTCTACATTATAAAACTTCGGAAGTCTCTCAACTACAAGATCACAAATAGTATCCAATGTATGTTTATCATCTCTAGTATTTATAAAGAAAAAATCTTTATTTTCTTCATTTAATACAGGCTTCTTGCCATGATTAATTAAATGAGCATTTTTTATAATATTACTTCCCTCACCCTGTCTAAATATTGTTTCTAATTTAATAGTAGGAATAATTTTTGAGTTTATCATATCATTTAAAATATTACCCGGGCCTACAGATGGTAATTGATCGCTATCTCCTACAAACACCACCATGGTACTTTCTTTTATAGCTTTCAATAAATTATTCATAAGAAAAATATCTACCATAGACATTTCGTCTATTATAATTAAATCCGTATCTAATGGATTTTCCTCATTATATTCAAGTTGTGTAATATCTTCAATAGATTTATATCCCAATAATCTATGTATAGTAGAAGCTTCTTTTCCTGTTGATTCTTCCATTCTTTTAGCTGCTCTTCCCGTAGGAGCTGCTAATAGATATCTTAGTCTTAAATTATGAATTATAGAAATAATGGCTTTTATAATCGTAGTTTTACCAGTTCCTGGTCCACCTGTAATTATCATGACCTTCTCTTCAAGAGCTGTTTTAATAGCTTCTTTTTGAGTGTCTGAATATTCTATTTTCTCTATTTTTTCTATATATTCTATTTCTTCATCCATGTCAATATCCTGTATTTTACTATTTTCTCTCATCAATTTAAGTAAATTTTCAGTTATTGATAATTCCATATCATAAATACTTCTTAAATATATAATATCTTTTCCCTCAAAATTAATTATTTTGATTTTATTATAAATTACCATTTCTTGAATAGTATTTATTATTGGATCTATGCCTATTGATAAAAGATTTGATAATCCTTTAATAAAATATTCATAATCCATATAGCAATTACCATTTTTATTCGCTTCTTCATAGAGTAGATATTCCGCACCTGCTATAATTCTAAAATTAGAATCTTTTTTTATTCCTATTTGTAATGCTATTTTATCAGCTATATTAAATCCTACACCTTTTATATCATCTATTAATTTATATGGATTTTTCTCAATTATAGATTTTGTATTTTCTTTATATTTAGCATATATCTGATATGATAATTTATTTCCTATATTAAATTTTTGCAAATAAATTGATACTTCTCTAGATTTTTGTGACTTTATAAAAGAATCATTAATTTTTTCTAATGTTTTTTTTCCAATTCCTTTTATATTTAATAGCTTTTCAGGTTCTTCAGTCATAACTCTTAGAGTGTCTTCACCAAATCTTTTCACTATTTCTTTAGCACGACTTTCCCCTATATTGGAAATTATGCCAGAGCTTAAATATCTCTCTATTTGAGATAATGAGCTTGGCATAATTTTTTTATAAGTATTCAATTTAATTTGTTCCCCATAATCTTTATGGAATACTAAATCTCCAGTTATGGACAGGCTATCCCCTTTATTTAAATCAAATACCTGTCCAACAACTGTTACTAAACCTTCATCAGTATCAAGTAAAAAAACACTATATAAATTTTCTTCATTTCTGTATATAATATCTTCTACTGTACCTTTGGTTTCAATCATTTTAGCCCTCAACTTTAACTACTTCTATATCAGCCCCAATATTTTTAAATTTATTTTCAAAATCATTATATCCACGATAGATATGATAAATATCATGAACTCTAGTTTCGCCTTCAGCTACTAGCCCTGCTAAAATACAAGAAGCTCCCGCTCTAAGATCCGTAGCTTTTACATCTGTTCCCACTAAATTAGGTACACCTTTTATACGAGCTTCATTTCCTTCTGTAATTATCAACGCTTTCATTTTTTGTAATTCTTCTACATGCATAAATCTATTTTCAAATACAGTTTCTTCTACTTTTGAATCACCATCACAAACAGTTAACAATGTCATAAATTGTGATTGAACATCTGTTGCAAGTCCTGGATATGGTAAAGTTTTAATATTTGTAGCTACAGGATGTTCTGCACCAATTACTCTAATCTTATCTTCATCCTCATTTACAATAACTTCACATCCTATTTCTTTTAATTTTGCTATTACTGGGATTAAATGAGCTTCAACTACATCAGTAACTGTTACATCACCCTTAGTAATCGCTCCAGCTATCATATATGTAGCCGCTTCAATTCTATCTGGCATTACAGAATGTTCTCCACCCTTTAATTCTTTAACCCCTACAATTTCAATAGTTTTTGTACCAGCTCCTCTTATTTTAGCTCCTATTTTATTTAAAAAATTCGCTAAATCTGTAATTTCTGGTTCTTGTGCTGCATTATCTATTGTAGTTGTGCCATTTGCAAGTACGGCTGCCATCATAATATTCTCTGTTGCTCCAACTGAAGGGAAGTCAAGATAAATATTATTACCAACCAATCCATTTTCAGCACTTACATCAATTGCATCAATTCCTGTATGAACTTTTGCTCCTAATGCTTCAAATCCCTTCAAATGTAAATCAACTGGTCTAGCACCTATACTACATCCACCAGGCATATATGTTATTGCTCTACCACATCTTGAAAGTAATGGTCCTGTAACCACAAATGATGCTCTCATTTTATTCATAAGGTCAAGTGGTGTAATATAATCTTTTATATTATCATTAAGTATTTTCACACTTGTATCGTCAAGTCTTTCTATTTTGGAGCCCAAATACTCTAGAACATCTAACATAACTTCTACATCTCGTAATTTAGGTAAGTTTCTTATAATAACTTCTTCTTTTGTAAGTAAAGTAGCTGCTAGTAATTTCAGTCCAGAATTTTTTGCACCATCTATTTTGACCTCTCCCTTTAATGGACCATTTGGTCTAACCCTTATAAATTTCTTCATCTTATCTCCTAAACAAAATTTGTATTAATATTTTAAATATTAAATCTAATCTAATAGACTATTTTTCAGACAGTATATATTGTTCTACATCTGAATTTAATTTATATATTACATCTTTTCTTTCAACAATGATATCTGTTCTTTTTGCAAGTTCTTCATCTGAATTTATTTTTTCTAAAAATCTTTTTGATGGATTTATTGCTGTAGCATGTTTCATCATTTTAAGCATTGAATAATCCCCATTTGTATCACCATAAGCATAAGACTCATCAATATCAATATCATGCTTAGTTACAAGTCTTGTAATCTCTCTTTGTTTAGACTTGCTATCCCACATTTGAGTAATTTCACCAGTAAATATTTCATCCTTGAATATATATTCTGTTCCTTGAGTATCATCTACATTATACATTTCACCAAGTAGCTCAACTAAATAATCAGGAGACCCAGACACAAAAAACACCTTATGTCCCTTAGATTTATGATATTTTATCCTATCTCTAGTATATGCATATACTAAATCTCCACCTTCTCTAATAACTTGTTTTGCTGTTTCCATTATTAAAGATTTATGTATACCTTTTAATTTATCTTTATATACATTTCCCATTTCACTTATAAAATCATCATAATCACCGTATCTTCTTTCATACGCTTCATATTTTGCTTTAAGATTTTTCAAGTATGCTTCTTCATCTATTATTCCATATTTTACAAGCTTATTGAAATGTTTAAGCATTATTGATTCTCTCATAACTGTGCCATCAATATCGAAAAAAGCTCCTATCATTTGGCCTCCATACTAAATATATTTATTATTATCCTATTTATAATTCTTATTTTTTATTTTCATCAATTAAAAAATCTGTAGTTTCTTCTATTTCACTATTATCTATGATCTTTGTATCGTCTCCTATTAAACTAATATCTGGAATTATTGTAGTTTCATCCATAAGAGATTCTCTTGATACCTCAGTAGTTTCTTCATTAATTTTATTTTTAATAAGCTTTGTTTCCTCTTTGTCTATATCTAAATCTTTTTCTTTTTTATCTTTTTTTTTATTTTTATCTTTTTTGTCACTTTCATTTTTTTTAAATAATACAGCTAGTGAATCTAATATATCCATTATTAAAGAAAAAGAAAGTGCTACAATACCAAATACTAAAAATTTTGTGCCCGCTATAATTAAACTTAACCCTGCAGGTTCTAGCATTGTTTTATATCCTCTAAAAAAGATTGTTAATCCAATTACCAAAGAAATAGCTGATACAAGATATTTTACCCATTTAGGTTTTACAAATGAATAAATTAGTATTATTACAATAACTGCTACTATAGCTATCAATGGTACTACTGCATTCGCATCTGAATGTTGTGAAATTAATTCTAGTAACGATCTCATACTTACTCCTAAAACTTATAATTTTTTATCCAATTTAAATCTTCATCGTCTAATTTATAATCATCTTGATTTGTTAATATATCTGCTTTTCCTTTTTTAACAACCAAGGTATGTTCAAATTGACATGAATTCTTTCCATCTCTTGTTCTAGCGACCCAATTATTATCTTCTAATCTCATTTTCCACGTACCTATATTAACCATAGGTTCTATAGTAATCACCATATTTTCTATAAGTCTTCTGCCTCGACCTTTAACTCCATAGTGTGGAACTTGAGGATCCTCATGCATTTCTTTTCCGATTCCATGTCCAACAAAATCTCTTACAACAGAAAGACCTTCTGATTCTACATAAGTTTGAATTGCATTTCCTATATCACCAAGTCTATTCCCTTCATATGCTTGTTCTATACCCAAATACAGACTTTTTAATGTCACATCCATTAAATGTTGGTTTTCTTCACTCAATTCCCCTACAGCATATGACCAGCAAGAATCAGATAAATATCCATTGTATTCCACAACATTGTCTACAGATAATATATCTCCTTCTTTAAGAATATCATCCTCTTTAGGAAATCCATGACAAATTACATCATTTAAAGATGTACATAACGCATAAGGAAAACCTTCATATCCTTTTTGCGCAGGCACTGCTCCTTTAAATTTCATATATGCTTCTGCAAAATCATTTACCTGCATTGTAGAAATCCCTGGTCTAATTATTTCTTTTATCGCTAAATGTGTTTTACAAAGAATCTCTCCTGATTTTCTCATT
This sequence comes from Helcococcus sueciensis DSM 17243, assembly GCF_000423145.1. Taxonomy (GTDB): domain Bacteria; phylum Bacillota; class Clostridia; order Tissierellales; family Peptoniphilaceae; genus Helcococcus; species Helcococcus sueciensis. Next base: position 56,343 of record NZ_AUHK01000004.1, read on the forward strand.
CCTTCTATTTCTTCATTTGTCTTTAATACTATCATCATTAAACTCCAACTATTTCTTTAAACTCTTTACTATTTCTAATTTGTTTAAAATCTTCATCATTTTTTGCATATTCTGATATATCCGGATTTATTTCTACGGATTCATTCAAATCCCTTATTGCAAGATTAATTATTCCCATTTTTATATAAGAACACGCTCTATTATAATATAAATTAGCTAGATTATCTTCCGCTTTTTTTATTCCCTTATTTAATATGTCAACAGATCTTTGATACATATTTCTTTCAATATACAATGCTGATAAATTTAAATAATTAAAACTGTATCTCGGATTTCTCTTTATGGATTCATTATATTGTTCTATGGCCTTGTCGTACTCTTTTAATCTTCCATAAACTACACCTTTATTAAAATACGATCTAAAGTAATTTGGTTCAATCTCAATAGATTTGTTGAGAGCCTTTAAAGCCTCTTCAAATCTGTCTGTATTCTCATAGATTGCGCCTAAATTATTATAAGCCATGAAATCATCATCTACTAATTTTAACACATCATTATAATATTTTATTGCTTTTTCATAATGATTTAAATTATCATATAGATTTGCAAGAAAGAATATGGCCCTATCATATGAAGGGTTTAACTCTATACTTCTTTTATAATATTTAATAGCATTATCATAATCCTCTAACTTTTCAAATTCCATAGCCATTCCATAATATGCTCCTGGTTCGTAGGGATCTATTTTTGCTACACTCTTAAATTTATCTAAAGCTTTATCATATTGTTCAATTTCATCATTCATTAATGCTTGAGCAAATAAAATATCTATTTTTTCGGCATCATTCGAATACTTCAAAGCTGTATCAAATAGTTCATCTGCTTTGTCATACTTTCCCATCTCATAAAATTGCTCAGCTTTTTTCTTGTAATCAATAAGTCTAATTTTCATTTTAACCTCTATGAATAATTATATCAAAAAGATAAAAGATATCACAATATAATTGTAAAACAGCTAATAATTTGATATTCTAAAATTTCATGGAGGAATTATGATTAAAAATAAAGATAAGATAATGTATATACTATTAGTATATGCAATTATATGTATGATAATTGGTAGTTTCTTTGATTTATCAATAAATCAAAGACTATATGCACATGGTGATATATTTCCTAATTTTTTCAAAATAACAGCTGAAGTTCCTATGGTAATACTCATGAGCAGTTCATCATTAATATATTTAAAAAACAAGAAAAATTTAAATAATATATTTAAAGTTTTATTGTTAATAATTAGTATAGCTTTCCCTATAGTGTCTTCTACCACAATTTTAAGCTATTTTGGAATAAATAATATCTTTTATAGTTTAGGAATATTTTTAACTTATATTATAATAGTAGTTTCAATATTAAACTATACAAACCCATTAATAAATGATACAGCTTTAGACTATTGTTTATTCATTATTTGCTCTATAATATCTATATTTATAGTATTTAATTTAATGAAAAACATATGGGGTAGACAAAGATTTTTCTCAATTTATTATGAACAAAATTTTTCACTTTTTACTGATTGGTGGAAAATCAATGGATTTCCAGATTCCGATGCATTTAAATCTTTTCCATCAGGTCATACATCATCAGCTGCAACATCATTAGTTTTGATATATTTTAATGACGTATTTAATATCAAAAATAAATTCATAAAAGTTTTTAGTATAATATTTCCTGTAATATTTACTATATCAACACAATACGCAAGAATTATGGATGGAGCGCACTATTTAACTGACGTATCTATGGCTTTAATACTATCAGTTATTTTAATATTATTTATGAAAAATAAATTTATAAAAAAAAATTTTTAAATCTAAATAAAATAGACCTATAAGATATAGATAAATCTATACTTTAGGTCTATTTTATATTTATTTTTTATATAAGTTCAAAGTGTTTCATAGCATTATATATTCCATCATCATCTACATCTGTTGTAATATAATCCGCAATATCTTTTAAAGGTTGAGAGGAATTCCCCATCGCTATACCTATTTTACAACTTTCAACCATATCATAATCATTTAAACTATCTCCAATAGCTATAGTATCTTCTACTGAAACATCAAGATGTTTTAACATCTTTTCTATTCCTGTAAATTTATTTATACCTTTTACTAATAACTCTCCAGCTGTTTCATATTTTATAATATAATAGTCTTTATCAATTACTCTTTCTAACTCTACTAATTGTTCATAAGAATCAGCATAAACAGTTAATTTATTAATATTTGTTCTATTTTCAAAATACTCTTCAATACTATGTTTTCTTGGTATAATAAAATCTATTGCAGAGAATTCATATTTTGTTTTTTCTTTCTTTTCTCTAAGCCTTTCAAGATTCTCATGTCCTGCATATATAGCATCTTTTCTTGTGTATACCATAGTTTCGCCTTCAAGAACAAATGGTATATCAAATTTATTTAAAAAGTATACTAAATTATCGACCATATGATCAGGTAATATTTTATTATAAATTATTTCATCTTGATATTTAACATATCCACCTGCAGCAGCAATCACACCATCAAAATTAAATTTATAAATAGTTTCTGGTACTTCTGCATATGATCTACCTGTACATATAAAAATTTTATGTCCCTTTTCTTTAAGTAAATTTAAAGCTTCAATTGTACTTGGACTAATTCCTTCTTCATGCGATAGTAATGTTCCGTCAATATCAAAAAATATATATCTCATAATTAACTCCTTTTAATTAAAATAGAAATATTACTTTGTCAAAAAACTCTAATATTGATTCTATAAAATTATCAATAAACGTTGCTTTTGGTACATATCCTTTATTAATTAGATTTATTGTATCCACTACTTCTCCATTATAGCTTAAAGTTGCTTTTCCTAAAATCTCCCCATCTTCATACGGAGCTTTTTTACTTTCATCAATAGAGTAATCTACATCCATAGAATTAGTTTTTGACATTAATTTCTTTATACCTTTCTCAGGATATAGTGGTATTTCTCTTTGTTTTGTACTGCTATCCATTTTAGTAATAAGTGGTATGTTTGGATTTAATTCCATTTTCATAGCATAATTATTTGTTACATAATTATATATTTCTCTTGTAAGTTCATTTCTTACTTCTTTTGTTTCTGCTCCAATTACTACTGAAATCATTCTATAATCCTGAGTTTCATCTTCTAATTTCATATCAAATAAACCCGTAAATCCATATAAAGCTTCTGGCGTACTTCCTGTCTTCAATCCAACTCTTGATTTGATATCTTTTAATGGAATTGTGCTTTCTGCGCTATAATTTCTTGATGGTATATTGAATATTTCAGTTTCTCCATACTTCATAACTTCAGGATAATTTTTAACAACATGAACAGATAATTTGTATAAATCCTTAGCAGACATTACATTTAATTTAACTTTTTCTTTTTCACTTTTTGGGTATTCAGTAATCCCTGATGGATTTACAAAATTTGCACTTTCTAATCCTAGCTCTTTAGCTTTTTTGTTCATATTATTAACAAAATTCTTAATTGAACCAAATGTATGGATAGCAACAGCATTTGCTGCATCATTTCCTGAAACAATCATCATCCCAGAAATTAAATCTTCAAATCTAACTTTTTCTCCTTCATCAAGTTCTAATCTTGAATAACCAAATTGATTTAATTCGGCAGATTCTTTTGTAATAGTAACTTCATCATCAAGTGAAATTTTTCCTTTTTTTATTTCATCCATAGCTAATAGATATGTCATAATCTTTGACATAGAAGCTATAGGTAAGATTTCATCTTCATTTTTTTTGTAAAATTCTAGTCCAGTTTCTAAATCAGCAGCATATATTGCTCTAGCTTGATCTTCATATAAGATTGAATATGCACTAGCTGTATTCAAATTAATAAAAGCAATTATAAATGCTAATAATAATACAAATCTTTTTTTCATACTTTACCTTTCCTACTCATATTCACATATTTAATTAGTATTTTATTATATAAGCATGTAAATATCAATTATTTAAATTGACTATTATAAAAAACTCCAATATAATATACTTAAAAGGAAAGGGAGGATTTCATGATAAAAGAATTTAAAGATTTTATTCAAAAAGGTAATGTATTAGATATGGCAGTTGCTGTAGTTTTAGGTGCTGCTTTCAAAGCTATAGTTGATTCTCTAGTAGAAGATTTAATCACACCATTATTAAGCGCATTTACTGCTGGTGTTGATTTCAAAGATTGGGTTGTATCAGTTGGAAATATTAACTTTACTGTTGGTAATTTTATCAATAATGTTATTTCATTTTTAATTATTGCATTCGTTATGTTCTTAATTGTTAAAGCTTTCAATAAATTCAAAAAAGAAGAAGAGAAAGCAGAACCAACAACAAAAACTTGTCCACATTGTATGGAAGAAGTTAATATAGAAGCTAAAAGATGTCCACATTGTACAAGTGAATTAGCTTAGTATAATCCAAATGATATATACCTTTTAGGTATATATCTTTTTTTTGTTTTAAATGGTATAATTTGTAACTATATAATAGAAAAGAGTTAATTATGAAAAATTTATATATAATATTATCTAAAACAAATACTAAAGTAGCTAAAACTATTAGAATAATAGGTAAACAGAATTATTCTCATGTTTCTATTAGTTTAGAAGAAGACTTTAGTCATATATATGCTTATGGTAGACCTCAATACAATGGCTTTTTACTTGGTGGATTAGTTGAAGAAAGTCTAGATAGATACACTTTAAGAAAAAATATTCCAACGCCAATTAAAATACTTAAAATTGAAATAACTGATCAGCAATATAAATGGATTAAAAATATAATTAATGAAATGCTATATAATCCAGAATATATGTATAATCTTTATTCAATTCTTACATATCCTATAATAAAAGGGATTTATGTAAAAAATAGCTTTACATGTGTAGAATTTGCCGTTTATATATTGCAATATTTAGGATATTTAACAGATAAGCCAGCATATAAATATAAGCCAGATGAAATTTCTCGATTTTTAAATAAACTCACTATATTTGAAGGTGATGCAAGAGAAGTTCTCCCTTATATCGTTGATGATAATTATTACAAAAAAGCAAATATTGATTTATTTATAAAATCTGCGTATTCTTTTTTTAGAATATCTAAAAGATCTATATTTGAATTTATTTGATAAATTAAAAATCTATGGAATTTGATATTATGTCAAAATCCATAGATTTTATTATTTTATACCAACTGCAGTCTTTGCAAGACTATCCGCCATATCATTAAATTTATCATTAGAATGAGCCTTAACTTTTATAAAATAAATGTCAATATCTTTTTTATTTTCTTCAACAAATTTTTTATAATTTTTAGTAAGTTCTATATTTGTTTTCCACTCACCTTCAGCCCAAGCTTTAATACCTATATAATCAAAATGGATATATATTTTTTTCTTTTTTTTCTCAATAGCAAGATTTATAGCTTCCATAGAACCATAAACTTCTCCTGCTACATTTCTTTGTTCTGTATAAAACCCTGCTTCTAGGGAGCCATTTATTTCTAAAGTATCTTCTCTATCTATAAAAACAATACCATATCCTACTATTTTTTTAGAAATATTATAAGATCCGTCTACATATGCTATGCACTCATCTTCAGATAGATTATTAAAATCAAATTTATTAATATCTTCATTATTAATAAACGCCTTTGCTTCTTCTAAAGTTTTAAATGATTTGTATATAGCATTTTTATATCCTATAACTTGCGCTTTGGTTTCTTCCCAAGTTTCAAATATTCCTACTTTTCGTCCATTTCTAACGGCATAATATTTCTTAGTCATAATATGTTAAATTTGGTTGTTTGCTACTGTGAGCAATTCTAGATGCTGCAGCTGCTGCAATAGCTGCAACTATATCATCTAAGAAAGTATTTACTTTTCCATTTTTTTCTTTATCTAATTTATCTATAATACCTATTTTTCTTTTGTCTAGATAACCAAAATTAGTTAAACCTATTGAACCATATAAATTAACAATTGATAAAGGTAAAATTTCATCGATTCCATATAAACCTTCATCAGATTTAATTATCGATAAAATAGGATCAGCAATAAGATCTTTTTCTGCTAATTTATCAATTTCTATTCCTGTAAGCACAGCATTTATAACTTCACGCTTTTCTAAAACTTTATTTAAGCTATACATGCAAAATTCTATTGATAAATCTGGTATATATGGTTTTTGTAATTCATATACTATTTCCGCTATATCAGAAAGTTCTACCCCTCTTTCTGAAAGAGCCTTCTTTGTTAATTCTGTCAACTCTTCCATTGAATACTTGTTTTTTTTATCTAAATTACTCATTCTTTCTCCTAATATCCTGGTTTTTCTAACATTGTAAACATATTTTTCTTATATTCTTCTACTCCTGGTTGATTAAATGGATTTACTCCTAAAACGTATCCTGAAACCCCAATTGCATATTCAAAGAAATATATCATTTTTCCTAAATTATATTCATCTATTTTATCTAAATGTAATATCATATTTGGTACATTTCCAGTGACATGGGCTTTTGTAGTAGCTAAAGAAGCCACTTTATTAACTTCATCTACAGTCTTTCCAACTAGATAGTTTAATCCATCTAAATCTTCTTCATCTTTTTCTATATCAATATCATAATCTACATTATCTACAGTAATTATAGTTTCAAATATATTTCTTTTTCCATCTTGTATCATTTGTCCAATTGAGTGTAAATCTGTAGTAAATATTACTGAAGCGGGGAATATCCCTTTTCCGTCTTTTCCTTCGGATTCTCCATATAATTGTTTCCACCATTCAGCAAAATATCTTAGTTTTTCTTCATAAGCTCCTAGAATTTCTATATCTTTTCCTTCTCTATAAAGCAAATTTCTCATTGCAGCATATTGTAACGCTCCATTTTCTTCAAATTCTTTATTTAAGACTTCTTCTCTGTAAGCTTGTGCACCTTCCATTAATTTTTTAATATCTATACCTACAGCTGCAAGTGGAAGTAGCCCCACTGCAGATAACACTGAGAATCTTCCCCCTACATCATCAGGAACTACAAATGTTTCATATCCCATATTTGTAGCTAATGTCTTTAATGCACCTTTTTCTTTATCAGTTGTAACAAATATTCTTTCTCTTGCTTCTTCAGGTGAATATTTTTCTTCTAATAAAGCCTTAAAAACTCTAAATGCAATCGCTGGTTCTGTAGTTGTTCCAGATTTAGATATAACATTAATAGAGAAATCTTTATCTTTAAGATATTCTTTTATTTCATAAATTTCCATTGATGATAAATTGTTTCCTGCAAATATTAATTCTGGTTTTTTCTTTTCATATGAATTTATAAGTGCTTCATATATAGCTTTCGCTCCTAAATAAGAACCACCAATACCTATTGCTAAAATTACATCAGAATTTGATCTTATTTTTTCACCTGCTTTTAAAATTCTTTCAAACTCTTCTTTATCATAATCAACAGGTAAATCTATCCATCCAAGAAAATCATTCCCTTCACCTTCTTTAGCAAGAAGTTGTTTATTTGCTTTAATCACTTCTTCTTTTATATTAGATAATTTGTCTAAATATAAACTATGTTCTAAATTTAATTTCATTTTATATCTCCTTCTTTTTTATTAATAAAATAGCTATATCGTCTTTTTGCTCAAGATCTCTAAACATTTTCAAATCTTTTACTAAATCATCGACAATATGCTCCTCATTTTTATTTTTTTGAATCCATTTTATTAATTTATTTTCATCAAAGTATTGACCCTTAAAATTTTGAGTGTCTGTTAATCCGTCAGTATATAATAAAATTTTATCACCTTCGTTAAATTTAATATTTTTTTGATTATAACTTACATTTTCAAATAAATTTGATATTAATTTCCCTTTATTATGCATAATAGCAATACGTTTATCATTAAATAATATAGGCATACAATTGTGACCTGCATTTACATAACTGACCATATTCTCACTTAAATCAATCAACATGTAAACTATACTAAAATATTGATCTATATCTAAATCTAATTGTTTAAACATCTCTTTTAATTCAAGTATTGCTTCCTCAGGATTTAATTTATGATTTTCTTGTAAGATTCGCCTCATACTCTGCCTAATAAACATCGTCATTATAGATGCGGATATACCATGGCCAACGACATCGGCTATATATATACCTACCCTATTTTCATCAATTTCTACTATATCAAATAAATCGCCTGATAAATCTTCTGAAGCAATATGTGACCATTCAAATTCTAAATTTTGAAAGTTTTTCACCTTAGGTAATATACTTTTTTGGATGTTTTTCGCAAGTAAAATATCATTGTGAATTTTTCTATTTGTATTATATAGTTGCTTAGTAATGCTTCTTTCAAGTGATATATCTCTATATACCTCAATATATCCCTCAACTATACTTTCTTTATCAAATATAGGAGAAGCCTTAACAGCATATAATTTTCCAAATATTTCTACTTCTCTTTCCATAGTAACTTTAGATTTAATATCTCCACTGTAAAGTTCAAAAAACATTTCTGCTGAACGGACAACTCTTTTATCATTTTTAATCATTTCAGATACAATATTTCTCATTGATTTATTTTCAAAAAGAATTTCACCATTTCCATCTCTAATTCTGACCAAATCATCCATGGAATCTAAAAATCTAAAATTAACTCCTTCTGTTAATCTTGTAAAGTTTTCTATTCTTAATTTATTTGGCATAATAACTCCTAAATCAATAGATTCGGACCATAATATTGATAATAATCTACTTCAATTCTACCATTATATAATTTTCTTTTTCGATCACTTAAAGCATCGATATTTATTTCAAAACTTTTATCGGCTGTTACATAATAAAAAGACCATGTGGTTAATTTTTTGTGTAAAATCGATAATGTTTTATAAATATGATTTAAAGTATCTTCATCACCCATCCTCTCACCATATGGTGGGTTAGATATTATTGTACCAAAATTGTTTTTTAATCCAACTTTTGCTACATCTTTTGTAACAAATTTTATATCTTCATCTACACCAGCATTTATCGCATTTGATATAGCAATTTGAACAGCGTTATAATCTATATCAAATCCCATAATATCAAGTTTTTTATCATTGATAGCTTTATATGCTTTAACTTTTTCTTCTTTATATATATTTTTATCTATAAATTTCCAATAATTAAAATCAAAATCTCTAGAAATTCCTGGAGCAATATTTTTAGCTATTAATGCTGCTTCAATAGGAATCGTTCCAGATCCGCAAAATAAATCAACAAATGGAGTATCTCCATCCCAATTTGATAGTTGAACTAAAGCTGCTGCTAGAGTTTCTTTTATAGGAGCCTGATTTTGACTTGTTCTATAACCTCTTTTGTGCAATCCCGTTCCTGATGTATCTAATAAAACTGTTGCTTTATCACTAAAAATATTTATATGAATTTTATATTCTTCTTTTGTTTCATCAAACCATTTTTTATTATATGTTTTTTGTAATCTATCAATAATCGCTTTTTTCGTAATAGATTGATTATCAGAAATAGAATGCATTTTTGATTTCTGTGATTTGCCTTGAACTATATATTTTCCATCTTCGCTTAAATAATCTTCCCAATTAAAAGCTTTCACATTATCATAAATATCATCATAGGATAAAGCATCAAATTCTATAAGTTTAATAAATACTCTCTCAGCACTTCTAAGCCATAAATTGGCTATTACTATATCTCTTTGACTTCCCTTAAACTCTATTTTTCCATTTTGTACTATAAGATTATCAAATCCTAATTTCTCGCATTCCTTTTTAACAACTGATTCTAAGCCAAAAACTGTAGTAATAACTATATCAAATAATTTTTCCATGCTTATCCTCCATTTATAATTATAGCAAGAAATAACAAATTTTGTTTAAAATAAAACAGCTAAACTTAAAGTTTAGCTGTTAGTAAAAAATTATTCTTCAGTTTCTTCTTCTTCTTTTTCACCAATTACTTCAACATCTGCTGGATCAACTTCTTCAGCATCTTCATCTATAACTTCTTCTTGTGGTTCTTGTAACACTACAATAAGTTCTTCAGGATCTGTTAAAACTGTGATGTTTTCATCATTATTAATATCTAAATCTTTTACTAAGAATGAATCATTGTATTCCATATTTTCTACATCAAGTTCTACATGTGATGGAATATGTTTTGGTAATGTTTCAATTTCAACTTCTTCTAATTGTTGTAATAGTACTGATGGTTGTACACGAACATTATCTCTATTAAGTAATACAATTGGAACTGTAACTTTAATAGCTTCGTCCATATTTACTCCTAAAAAGTCTACATGTAAGTATAGATTTTTGTAAGGATGTTTTTGGAAATCTCTTATTAGTACATTGTGTTCTTCACCATCTACCATTAATTTAATAATTGCTGAAGTACCTGCTTCATTTACAATTTTATCTAAATCTTTTTCTACTATTTGTAAACTAATATTTTCTTTACCTCTTTGGTATAGTTCTGCAGGAACTAATTCTTTTTGTCTTAATTTTTTTGAAGCGTTTGATCCGCTTGCTTCTCTAATCTGTGCACTTAATATATATTCGCTCATTATTCCTCCTATGATGATTGATATCAACGCCTTGATATTATATCATAAATTTTATAATATTACTAATTTTATGTTAATTGAATAAATTACTAAAGAAATTAACAATAGATTCAAATATATTGCTGAAGAAATTTGTTATTGAATTGAAAAATCCACCAGCATCGTTGCCTAATTGACTTGATATATCATCTATATAATTTTTAATATTTTCAGTATTTAAATTTTCTCTTATACCATTTAAAGCATCTTGAACTTCTTTAGAATTTAGTCCTTCTTTTGCATTATTTAAAAGTTCTTCTAAATTTTCTTTTGTTAAACTTCCTTGTAAATTATTTATAAATTCTTTTCCTGCATCTGTATCTATAAATTCTTTCACTTTTTTAAGTTCTTCTTTTGCAAGATTTGCAACATTTTCTTTTAAATAATTTAATTGATCTTTAGTCTCATTAATATTTAAATTTTCAATATTAATAAAGTTTGTAAACATAATTATTAAATTTTGAATATCATTATTATTTAATACATTTTGAAGATTATTATCTTTAATTACTGTATTTGTAACATTTTCAACTTGTTCTGCTACAACATTTCCATCTGATTCTTTAATATTGATTAGTTGTTGTTTTCCTTCAACTACCGCTTTATTTAAATCTTCTTTATTGAAGTTTTCATCGTCTTTATGTTCTTTAGCTATAACATTTATAGTTTCTATTTCTTCATTAGCAGCTTTAGTTCTTTCAGTATCAACTTCTTGACCTAATACTTCCATAAGTTTATATACACCTGTTAATGCTGATGTACCCGTAACTTGAGTAACTGATGCAACCTTAATATCTAAGCCTTTAACACCTGCTGTAATAGCAGCATTAGAATATTGTAATGAACTCACATCTGTAATCATAAGAGGAGTCATAACTTCAACCCTAACTACATCATCATTATTTTTCTTTGCAAAAATAGATGAAATCATTTGGGAATCGTTGTTGTTTTCATTAATATATTTAAGAGAATCTTCTCCCTTTATTTTAATATATCCTATGTTTTTATCTTTTATTCCTAATAAAGTTTTTGTTTCTTCTGCTTCTTCTTGAGATAAACCTGCTCCATATACATATACACCTTTGTTTATATCAAGCGATTCAGCTCTTACTAGATTAATAACTGATCCCAATGTTCCTACTAGCAATAGTACCGCTATAATCAACGCTACTACTCTAATTACATTTTTCTTCATATTTTCTCCTTAAACTATTTTAGTAAATATCATTTTACCAGCTGAAGTTTGTAAAACAGTAGTTACCATTACTTCAACTTCCTTACCAATTAAGTCTTTTCCTTCCTCTACAACAATCATAGTACCATCTTCAAGATAGGCAAGACCCTGTTTCTTTTCTTTCCCTTCTTTAATGATATTTACAAGCATTCTTTCACCTGGTATAACTACAGTTTTAACAGAATTAGCTAAGTCATTAATATTTAAAACTTTAATATTTTGAACTTTAGCTAACTTATTTAAGTTGTAGTCATTTGTAACTATTATCGCTTTAGATTCATTTGCTAATTTAAGCAATTTAATATCTACTTCTTTTAAGTCTTTATAATCTTTTTTCTCGATTACAACATTTATTATATCAGAATTTTGCAACTCTTTTACAATGTCAAGACCTCTTCTTCCTCTTTCTCTTTTCAAATCATCTGCTGAATCTGCTATTAGTTGAAGCTCTTCTAATACAAAATTCGGTATTACTATGTCTCCTTCTAAAAATCCCGTTTCAGCAATTTGTTTAATCCTTCCATCTATTAAAACAGAAGTATCTATAAGTTTTTTATTTGTCTTTGTATTGCTAGACTTAGATATTTTATCATAATTTTCTTCATTTTTATTAATTTTCATTCTTGAAAATATTGAAACAATGTCTGATTCATATTTTATTGCAAATCTAAATCCTAAAACCGCCATTATATAGTACATTAGTACAGAAACTATATTAATAATCATTTTAAATATTGGAGGCAAAGTTAATAATGATATAGGTAAACTTAATAAAAATGCAATAATAATTCCAGTAATAATTCCCAATAAACCTATAAGTGATAATTTCCTTTGTTGATCCAATATTTGTCTTTCAATATTATCAATAAGCTTCTCTATTCTATCAAAAATCGGCGGAGCAATTAAATAAAGCAATATACCAAAAATTAATATTCCAATTACATATATAGCAATTTCTATATATCCATTATTAACTTTTACAATATTACTATCTAATATTATGTCACTTACAACATAACCTAATGCAAGCCCCGCAATTGCCATTAGGATTCGTAGATATTTTTTCATTCTACCTCCTTAAAGTGTAATTGCTTCATCTATCATTTCTGACGCTTCCTCCTTAGTTATTGAACCTACTATTACTAGTTCAGACACCATAACTCTTTTCGCGTCATTTAGCATCTTCTTTTCAGATGCTGAGAGAGTTTTTTCATTATCTAAAATAGTTAAATTTCTTACTATGTCAGCTATTTCAAATATATCACCTGATTTGAGTTGTTCTAAATTCTCTCTATATCTTTTACCCCAATTTGATGACATCATTGTTTTTTCAGATTTCAAAATTTCCATAACTTTTTTACCCTCTGCTTTTGTGATAATAGGTCTTATTTTACCACTATTTATTTCGCTTTCAGGTATAGAAATCTTAATATCATTAATTGGTAATAGTAATATATAATACTTCTCTGTATTATTTAATATCTCTATCTCTTGAATATCTACAATTGTTCCAGCTCCATGTACCGCATACACTATTTTATCGCCTATATTATACATATAATCCTCCCAATATAATTATATACCAATCGGGAATTAATGCAAAATTACAAGTATATACAAAAAAGATATATATGTCAACAATTGCATATTCTATATATAGGATAAAAGTTAAATATGTAAAAATTATGATTTTTTAATATTAATTGTTATTGTTATTTATATAATTTGTATTTGTACACATTATATAGTAAGATTAAGTAGTCACTAGGGGCGCGAAAGCTGAGAAGAACCCTTGACCTGATCTATATAATGATAGCGTAGGAAAGTTGGCAAAACGCTATATTAGCGTTTTTTTTTATCTAAATAGGAGGAAAAATGAATCAAAATAAACAGTTTTTTTCTGTTCAAATGATAGCTGAAGCAGGTGTAGCAATAGCTTTATCTTATGTATTGTCATTATTTAAGATATATCAAATGCCACAAGGTGGCTCTGTATCACTATCAATGCTACCAATTATGTTTTTTGCAGTTAGATGGGGTGGCGTGCAAGGAATGATTGTTGGGGCTTTATTTGGTTTACTTAAACTTTTAATTAACCCTTATATAATCCATCCAGTACAATTAATTATGGATTACCCATTACCATATGCATTTTTAGGACTTGCTGGTATTTCATATATGAAAGATAAAAGTAAATTTGTTGGATATATTCCATTTATCATACTAGCATATGTTTTAAAATTCTTAACACATTTCTTATCAGGACTTATTTATTTCCCAGAGTACGCTCCAGAAGGAATGACACCAGCTTATTACTCATTCTTATATAATCTTCAATACAGCTTACCTGAATTGATAATAAGTATTATAGTAATAGCATTATTATGGAGTCCTTTGAGAACTTTATTAAAAAAACAAAAATAGTTATTTAAAATATAGATCAAAATAATATGGGATATGAAGTTTTCATATTCTACCAATACCAGAGTTAGTTCACTTTCTCTGGTATTTTTTATAAAAAAAATATTCTAGTCATAGAATACAACTAGAATATCTTTTAATTAATCTTCAATTTCAATTTTCTCGATAATCACATCATTTAGAGGCTTATCTTGAGCATCTTTTTTAACTTTTGAAATCTTTTCAGCTATATCCATTCCAGATACAACTTGTCCAAATACAGTATGTTTTCCATCTAAATGATATGCTCCACCTTTTTCTTTATATGCATTTACTATATCTTCAGGATATCCGCCTTCTGCTCCTATTTCATTCATTTGAGAAATTATATCATCTGAAACATTATTTTTTGCTGTAACTATAAAGAATTGTGAACCATTTGTTGAAGGACCTGCATTTGCCATTGATAAAGCACCATTAAAATGTCTATAATTCATGTCAAATTCATCTTCAAATGGTTTTCCCCAAATAGATTCTCCACCTGTTCCAGTACCTAATGGATCACCACCTTGTATCATAAATCCTTCGATTACTCTATGGAATGTAACACCTTCATAGTAACCTTCTTTTGCTTTTGTAACGAAGTTTTCAACAGCTTTTGGTGCAACATTTGGAAATAGAATAATTTCCATTTCTCCCATATTTGTAGTCATTTTTGCTTTAATATTTCCTTCTCTAAATCCTTCGATTTGGTTTAAACCCATTTTATCTCCTTGTGTTTCCTTAGTTTCTTCTTTTGTTTGTTGTTTATTTTCTTCATTTGTTTCCACTTTAGTTTCTTCTACAGAATCTAAGTTCTTGTTTGAACAAGATACTAAAGAAAATATAACAATTAATAATAATATAACTTTTTTCATATATACCTCACTTAAAATATATACTCTTTATATTATAATGTATGGATTTAAATTTCAATTTTTTTACTAAATATATATGATGTATAGAAATATAAGCCTATTGAAACAGCTATATCTAGAACAATACCTATAATAGAATACATATACATACTATTGGAATTTCCTGTAAAATCTATTTCTCCAGAATTACCTTCAAGAACCATTTCATTGAATGCTCCACCATCTAATCCAAGGAAATATTGAATTAATCCCCAAACAAAGAAGAATACAATGGCATATAGTATCCACATTGAAGTATTTCTTTTAACCTTTGAGAATTTCCAATCTGTTACTACAGCTGCATATATAACAGAAATAGAAAATAGAGAAGATACTATCGCTTTGAAAATATTTAGTAATATCATTTTAAAATCAACTGTATAATATAACATATATCTAATAGATTCCAAAGAAGTTAATTCTCTAATACCTCGAACAATTTCTGTCCAACTGGTTCCTTTCATTAAACTTGATATAATAACAAGTAAGCAGAATAAAGCTACATTATAAACAAAAAGCAATAAAGGCATCAGTAAACTATAATATATCCCGATTATATATTTTGAACCAATTATTTTTTTGCCACTTAATGGTAATGAAAATACTATATATGATTGACCTTCATAGATATCTTTCTTAAGAATATTTGCTAATTTTATAAAATATATTATCGATACGACAAAAATTAAAATTGCAAATAATATAGATACTAAAAAAATTATTGGCGCTAAAAATGTATTAGCATCATTAGGATTTATACTATTTTCAACATACACATTATTTTCAAAAACCATACTTTTTTCAAAAAATATTCCAATTAAACCAAATACAATACCTATTTGTAAAACGGTTGATGCAACTATTAAAATTAATAATAATTTATTAAAATCTTTCTTGTTATTTCTATATTCATAACTTAATAGTTTTTTCATTATTCCTCCTAATAAACGCTATTCATATAAATATCTTTGTAAATATCAGATATTTGTTTGCCTTTTTCACGTCTTAAATCATCAGCATTTCCTTGCAATATAATTTTTCCTTTATCTATAAATACCACATCATCGAATACATTTTCCATTTCATCTATTAAATGAGTTGTAATAATTAGAAGTTTTCCATATGTGATATTAGTAAGTATCGCTTGGAGAATTTTTTCTCTTGCTACTAAATCTACACCTGCTATTGGCTCATCAATTACAAAAACCTCTGCATCTCTTGATAATATAAGAGTTAAATGTAGTTTTTCTGACATCCCTTTAGATAAATCCCCTACTCTTTGCTCTTCATTTAATTGCATAAAATCAAGTATTTTATAAAACTTTTGTTCATTAAAATCCTCAAAAAACTTTTGCCATAATTTCTTAGTTTCAAGTATCGTATAATCATTAGGAATAAAAGGTTTATCAGGTAAATAAGATACCTTTGCTTTTGTATTTGGACCGACTTCTTCTCCAAATATTTCTACACTTCCTCTTGACGGTTTTAAATATCCTTGTATTAATTTAAGTAATGTAGTTTTTCCTGATCCATTTGGACCTAGAATTCCTACGACTTTACCAGTTTCTAAACTTAAATTAATATTATCAAGAGCTAATGTTCCATTATTATATATTTTAGAAATTTCATTGAATCTAATCATAATTTCTCCTTTACTTTTTCGATTATTTCGCTCTTACTAAATCCAAATGATGACATCTTTTCTATAAATACATCTACCTCATCATTCAAGTATTTTTTCTTTAATTTATTTATAAGTTCTTCATCTTCATTTACAAAAAATCCTATTCCTCTTTTGCTGTGGATATAATCTTCCCTTTCAAGTTCTGAAAAAGCCTTTTGAACCGTATTTGGATTAACTAGCATTTCTTCAGCATACTCTCTGATTGATGGAAGTTTAAAACCCGTAGAATAAGTTCCGTTTACAATTTTCACTTTTATATCATCTATAATTTGTTGATATATAGGTTGTTCTTTATTAAAACGCATACCTCCTCCTGTCTTGCTGTCCTAGTTATATAATACACCAGTATCCCTATGCTGTCAATACTTTTAAAAAAAATAATTTTGAAGTATATCATTTTATTTATATTTAAAATTTTTATAATAAAAAAAAGCTTAAAACACTTGGTTTTAAACTATTTTTGTTGATATATTAAATTTAAAGTGTAATTAAAACTTCAGTATCTTCGTCTAATATTTCTACTAATACGAATTTTTTATGCTTTTTCTTAAGTCTCTTGAATGCTTTTCCTATATTTGTAGCTGTTTCTTTACTTATTTTTACTTGATTGATATTTTTATTTTTTTCAATCATTTCTTCAATATCTTCATTATATTCAATTTCATTTTCATTTTCTTTTAGACTATTGATACCACTTAATCCTTTTTTCGTAAAATATAAATACATTCTCCATAGAGTAGGACTAGTCAAAAATGTCGATGGAATCCTCAAGTTTATTCTTGTTTTACCATTTTCTTTTATATATATTCTCATAATCCCTCTCTATTCTACATAGACTTCAACCAAAGTCCCTTCGTCTTCTATTTCAACTAGTTTTCCTATTACTCCTTTTTCTGCTAATTCAATTAATTTATTGAAATCAATACCTTTTATTGTATTTGAAACAGATTCATTATCTACTGATACTAATGAATCTAAATCTTTTACAATAGTAAGTAAAACTAGTGGTAAGTTTACATTTACTTTTGTTTCACCATCTAATATTTTAACCTTAAATATCATATCTTCAATATTTTTTTTCTCGTCAACTTTCAATACAGTCTCTGATTCTTTTTTTCCATTTATTAGATAATCAATAGTAACTCCTAATATTTCTGACAAGGAACTTAACATAGTTATATCAGGTGACGCTTGATCATTTTCCCATTTGGATACGGCCTGAGCTGATACATATAATTTATCTGCTAATTCACTTTGTGTAAAACCTTTTTGTTTTCTTGCCTGTTGTATTCTCATACCAATTGTTTCTTTCATATTTGCCTCCTTGATTTAACTATATTCTATTATCAGAGTTATTTTCTGTATATGGTTTATTAGTTGAATTATAGGTTTTTTTAAGAAAATAATCAACCTTAAGTTGAAAATTCACTCTACTATTGGTTGAGTTTGTTATTTTAAATACTATTTATTTTTTCATCCTATATTTTGCACTATATTTTGACGTGAAAAAAATGACCCTAAAAAGTTGTTTTACCAACTTTTAGGATCAGTTTTTTCTATAGTTATTAAATACTACTTTTTTAGAATAGGTTTTAATTGAATTCTATTCCATTGCCTTTACTTTTTCTTCTATGAAGTTAATTTCTTTATCAGATAAATTATATTTCTTGTATAATTGCTGGTCAATTTCTGGTATTGATTTAGACCAGTCGATGTCTGACTTGTTGGTGAAGTCTTGTAGTGGGACATAAGACCAAGTTCTTGCTAAATTATCTTGTGTTATTTTTAAAACCCCCAACATTAAACGAGCAAATTTTGTTTTAATATATTTTAAAAGATTATTTGCTTCTATCTGATTATTAAAAGCTCCAAAAGAAATAAAAGTAAATGTGAATCCAAGACCTGGTTCAGCTACTATTGGGCTACTTAAAACTTCTCCAAGTACTCCAGATCCATTTGATTTTGGAACTAGCACTTTATATTTATCAATATTGTCGTGTTCTTCTAAATATTTCCTATTAACCCATCGATAAGTACGTTTATTATTAATTAAGCCGTAAATTTTTACATCATTATTTTCTCTTTTTCCTTCAGTAAATATATCTAACTGAGTAAAAATAGGAGTAGTTAAACGTCGTTCTTTACCATTACTTCCTACAATACTCTTATAGCTAGGAAAGTCTTCATATAATGCGTCTAAATTAAATCTATTTTGTAAAATAATTAAATCTTTAATAGATTTAAACTCTTTAACATCAGTTACCTTTTTAATTATGTCATTCAATTCATTATAAACTGTAAAAATTCCAATTGGTCCTAATTTCTTTTCTTTGTCACGATATAGGACAGCCACCCCACCTTTTATATCTGTTAGCGGAAAAACTTTACTTGATTTTTGTTCATAGTAAACTACCTTTAGATTTTCATCATCTAACATTTTTTTGTTCCAATTTTTTGGAGTTTTTCCTGCATTAAATAGAAACCTAGCTGGTGATATTAGTAATACTTTATTAGAAATCTCAAATCCTAAATCATAAAAATAATGGTATATAGGATTATCGCTTGTATCTCTAGTTAATTCTTGATAAGGTGGGTTCCCCACAATTACGTCAAATTTCATTTTCCACCTCCAAATAGTTGGTCTAGTTTTTCTTCTAAAGTCATATCCATATCTCCCTTTGCATAAGGTTCTGTGTCCAATAAAACAAAATGAGAATCGTCTATATTTTTAGCTCTTTCATCAAAACCAAATATAAAATTTTTTGCTATTCTATAGATTATCTCTGTAGGAGCAAATCCATATACTTGATTTTCTAATATATGTTTTATTCTCATATCTGAATCAGGTATTTCCTTCTCGAGTCCCTTGTAAAGTCTTTTTACCATTTCTGTTAAATAAAGGCCTGATTTAACATAAAGGTCTGCAAAAGTTTTTGAACTGTTGGTAAATATTCCTGGATTTTCTTTTTCTAAGGAATCCAGCATCATATTTACAACTTTTCTTGGAGTATATATCTGATTAGTCTTTTGAGCCGGTATATAGTCAAATATATCTTCATCATGACTGTCATCAAAATAGTTAGACAATTCTTCTTTTTTCTTTAAAAACTCTTGAACTGATTCATCAAATACTATTTCATTAAAGAAATTATATTTGTCCCTTAAAATCCTAAATTGATCTAAAGTAATACTTGTAACATCCTCAAATACTTTATCATCTATTAATTCATCAAAATTATTCAATCTAGTATTTTTTGTACCATAAGCCATTAAAAACGAAGGTATAGTCCTTGCAAATCCACGGAGTCTATCTCTAGTTTTATCTTCTTCACTAGTTTTGATTTTATTTTCAGCGACCTTATGGACTTCCTCAATACTATCTACTGCTATTTTCTCATGCTTTTCATCTATAGTTTTAGTAATTTCTTCTTTATAGGCATTTTTGATTTCTACTAGCTTTTGACTGCGTCTTTCTTCTATTTCTATTTTTTCTTCATCTGTCTCAGCGTTTTCAATTTCTTTTTTATAATCAAGATTGAGATTATTAAGTGACATGTCTTTCTCATATTCAACTTTTCTTAACTCATTTTTTAATTCTTCAACCTTTTGCTTAAGTATTCTATCACTTTGATTAACTTTCACACCTTTTTCTTTAGCTATTTCATTTAATCCTGGTTTTAGTTTCTGTTTAAAAGAATTGACAATATAGTCTATTTCATTGTTTTCCTCAAAAGAATTATCTATATTTTCAGTAATTTCTTCATATAACTTAGAACCAAACTTTGTATTAAAATCATTGATTACAATTCCCTCATCTACTAAAACATCGCCTTCTTCATCTACTTCAATTGAATTATAGTTAATATTTGCACTAGATACACTCTTACCATCTTTATATGCAGGAAGATTATCAAGTATTTCTAGAAGCTCTGGCTCTGAAGAAAATATTCCAGCTATATTTTGAAATAGTAAATTGGACATAAATCCTCTTTTTACCACTTCTTTTGAAACAATATGTTTTGGTATAGTCATTACTTGCTTAGCGTCAAGGTCTACCATTTTCCCTTCATCATCTTCTGCAATTACCGGGAAAAAGTTGAGTAGTTTTCTAATATTTTCTTCATGCTCTTCTGTAGTACCTCTGCCTTGAGCTGTAGCCTTATTTAGATTGTTTGCAAAATCATAATAAAGCATAAGCGTTCTTTCAGGTGCAAAATCAAATATATAGGCATTTTCTTTTTTTATAAGTTTCCCATTTTCTATGTATTCCCATGGATTTTGGGACCTAAATGCGGCCTGCATATATAAACTTGCTGATTTAATATTTGATAAGATTAATACACCTGTCCATTCTGGTATAGTAACACCTGTTGTTAACTGACCAACTGAAAGAGTAATTGTTTTTTCATTATTAGCAATTGCTTTTTTAACTTTTTCAAGTGAAGATTCATTTGCTGTTACATCATCCATCTCAGCTTCAAGTGATTTACCATCTCCAGCTGCTATTACTATTTCATAATTTTCGAATACTGGATGGTTTCTTAAAAGTTTTTCTAGAGCCTTCACTGAATCAACTCTGTCTAAAATCCAAAGAGTATGCTTCAATTCATTTCTTAATTCTCTGGTTGAAAATGGATATTTTTCATTTTTTGATAAGGTGTCTAACCATTTATTTACATCTTTTTCATATGTAAATTTTCCATTATCAGTTTTGAAAAATTCATTTAAATCAAAAGCATAATCTATGTTTTCCCCATCAATATCAGCCTTATCCTCTACCTTATCAGTAATCATTGATGACATTTGATATGAAAATAAATTTAATTTTGGTAATGAAGCATATGGATTATGTGCTAATTCACTATCCCATTCTTCTTTTCTCTCTTGTTCATCTGCATAAGTCCAATTATATATTTGTTCTTCGCTAAATACACCCCTTGCTATAGCATTGAAGGGTGTTCCTGATAGATGAAGGGTATATTTTCTATTGATTTTACTAAAAGCAGCATCAGTTTTAAATGTATCAACTCCTTCATGAGCTTCATCAATTACTAAAATATCCCAGTTTGTATCCCTTATCCACTTATGTTTATCATAAGGTCTATTACTGAAATATCTTGATCCCTTTAAATCCTGAAGTGATAAAAATACTATTCTTCTAGGATCATTTTTTAATTTTTCATCAGTAAATAAAAGTTCATTAAATTGATCATAACTAATAGCTGGTCTGTCTTTTAAAGATTCACTTGTTGATATAAATTTATAATTTGTATTCCACGATATAAATTTTTCATAGTCATCAAACCAGGAATTTGCAATTGCTGGTCTATTTGTAACTATAAGTACATTTCTAAAGTTCATTGATTTTATCAAGTCATATGTAGTAAGTGTCTTTCCAAATCTTGGCTTTGCATTCCATAAAAATTCACTATTTTCGTGGTTTTCAAAATAACTTTTTGTAATATCAACAGCTTCTTGTTGCTCTTTTCTTAAAATATAGCTTAACTCTTCTTTTGATTGATTTAAATCATTGTGTATAAAAGAGTTGTAGTCATCTAAAGCCTCTTCTTGGTTTCCGTTGTAATAGAAAAACTCTAAATTATCTTTTCTTTTTCTATGTTTAAATCTAACCAAATAATCATGTAATTGATGGTCTTTAAAATATTCATCTTTATCAAAATACTTAGCAGGTTCTTCCCATAGTTTTATATATTTAATACCAGCTGTTGTGGTTTGTTGTTTTATTCTAATATCAGCATTTTCTTGTTCAGTATATCCAATTTTAACCCAGCCTTGATTTGAAATCACATCAGGAGTTATATATGCATAAATCTTAGGATTTAATTCTTTCGTTGTCCTAATTCTATCTCTAATTTCCATGATTCAATCCTTTATCAAAAAATTCCATTTTTTCTTTATCCCAGTTCATTATCTTAACTCTTTTACCAGGTATTATTTTAATTTTATTTTCTTCCTTATTATCATCTTCAAAAAAATCTAATTGGACTTCATTTATAATTTCTATTTTTTCGCTTAAAGGTATGATGTATTTTAAGCCATCCATTTGAAATAAATTATAAGAAATAATCGTTGCAATATCTTTAATCGACTCTTCTACTGGTTCTTCATCCCATTTATCTAGGAAATAATCAATATATGTGAATAAAAGATTTTCTCTCGCTAAAAATAAAGAGTCACCACTCCATTCAAAGCCATATGATGCCTTATAGGCTTTTTCTACATATTTTTGCCAACTTATTTTATCATCTATTTCATTATTAATTCTTTGTAATTTTCTATCTAAAAATCCAACTCTATCTTTAAGTTCAATATATTCTCCTGTTTCCATATCATATCTTGATGTAATATATGGTGCTTCTCCACATGTAATTTCGAGCCATGTCCTTGAAATATAGATGTCTATATCATCGTTAATGTAGTTTTTATCTACTTCATCATTTTGTAATTTCACAACCCAAGTAGGTGTAAATACTTCCGCCTTAATCTTAGTTCTTTCCTTTTGTTGATCTTTAGACTTCATAGATCTTGGTTTTATTAAACCTGACATTTCACCCGTAATTAATTCTGACTTTATCTCTGCCTCAGCTCCATATAACTTAGGATTAAGATATTTAAAATTATCATTTGCCCATATTATATTTTTTGTATATCTTTGATTACTTCTAGTCCTATCTATAAGTAAAATATCTAAAATTTGAGGCATTACTTGATAAAGGTATTCTTCATCAATATCTGTATTATATTCAATTTTTCTTAAGCTAAATAATTTTTCTTTCACGTATACTCCTATGTTTGAAAAGGAAATCTTATTTTGATTATATCATAAAAAAACGATTAAGATTTCCTCTTAATCGCTTTGTTTCAAATTATTATATATTTCATTTATCAAGAAAAAACATCCTTAATAATTTCATTTAAATTATTAAATTGTTTAACATTTAAGTTCTTCATTTTACTTAAATTTATATTCATATAAACTCATTATTTTATATCTTCAAAAAGATAATAACATTTATCTATATCATTATATGTTATCCCTAATGTATCTCCATCTAAATTTTCTATTATTCCAATATATTCTAGATTATCTTTATCTATATTTAATTTAGATTTTTCTATTAATTCATTTATAAAATCTGGAAATGTTTTTCTTTTTTTTATATTTTTATTAATTGTTTTCTCTAAATTTTCACCTTTAGTATCTAATTTAATTATTCTATATCCATCTGCCGTGAATCCTAAATCTGAATATATTTCTTTTACAGTCCATTCCTTAGGTAATTTTATATCCCATCTATCTTGAAAATTATTTTTATCACTATATTTAATATTACCTGCAATATATAATATTAATGATATTAATAAAATTACTAAAATTATTAAAATACTTTTTTTCTTCATATTCTTACCCTTTACATATTAGTACTCTAAAAAAATATACAATACTTTCAAGATAAATATATACTAAATATTATCCTTTATCATATACTTCTAATAACTTCATTAATATCTTCACATTGTATTATTTGAAGATTTTTTATTTTTGATTTGTCTATATTCGTCTTAGCTATATAAGCTGTTTTAAATCCTAGTCTGTCTAGCTCTATTAATCTCTTTTCAATATCCGGAACCCTTTTAAGTTCTCCTGTCAATCCGACTTCTGCAATAAATACAGTTAAACTATCGATTGGTTTTTTCTTAATTGATGAGACTATTGACATCATGATGGCTAAATTTACAGATTGTTCTGATAATTTAAGTCCACCTGTTGTTTTAAGTATTACATTTTTATCGTATAGACTGAAATTTGCTCTCTGTTCAAGTATTGAAATTAAAGTATTTAACTGATCTTTTCTTAAACTATCTCCTATACGTATTGGATATGGAGTAAATGAGTGCGATACTAATGATTCAACTTCTACTACAAGTATTCTTGAACCCTCTTTAATAACTGAAATAGCTGAACCTTCTGCTGGTTTTGATCTTTGAGTTACAAAGTATTCTGAAGGATTTTTTACTTCTTTAAGACCTTCTTCTACCATATCAAATAAACCGATTTCTCCAGTATAGCCAAATCTATTTTTAGTTGATCTTAGAACTCTTAATTGGGAATCTTGTTCGTATTCTAATACTAATACTGTATCTACCAAATGTTCTAAGGTCATTAATCCAGCCATCTCGCCAGCTTTTGTCATATGTCCAACCATTATTGCTGCACGTGGTTTTTCACCATATTTGCATTTTTCAACGAGAGCATTTGCACATTCTATGGTTTGGGTTGGAGTTCCTGGTCTTTGAGAATATTCTGATAATGCAACTGTTTGAATTGAGTCTAGTAATACCAAATCAGGGTCTAGATTATCTATCTCTTTTAATGCCGTATCCATACTATTTGTAGATATTATGTAAATTTCATCTGGAATATCTGGCATGATTCTATTTGCTCTATTTTTAATCTGAGATTCTGATTCTTCACCTGAAATATATAAAACTCTTTTTCCAGATTTTGCTAAATTATAAGAAATTTCAAGTAATAATGTTGATTTCCCTGCACCTGGTCTAGCGGTAAGTATAGAAACTGAATCTTTTACTATTCCACCACCAATAGTTCTATCAAACTCTTCGATATTTGTGACTATTCTTTCGGATGAGTCGACTTTAATGCTAGATAGTTTATTTGATTTCTTAAAAATATCTTTTGATTTTGGACTTTTTGTAGATTTTTTATCTACTTCTACTACTTCTTCAACAAGGGTATTCCAAGCCCCACAGCTTGGACATTTCCCAGCCCAAGCTATTTGACTCTCACCACATTCACTACATCTATAAATTGTTTTAAGCTTCATATTAAGCCCTTTCCAATTCATTTAAGGAAATCTTATCTCCCCTTATTATTATGGAAATTTTCTTATCTTTTGAGATTTCTTCATCTAATATCTTTTCAGCTATTAAATCTTCTATTTCTGTCTTAATAGCTCTATCAAGTGGTCTTGCACCATAAGTTTCATCAAAACCAATTTTAGCAATCTTTTCAGCTACTTTATCAGTATATTTAGCTTCATATCCCATTTCTTCCATTCTTTCGATAAGATCTTCTAGCTTAATTTCAACAATTTTCTTAATATCTTCTTCACTTAATCTATTGAATACTATTATGTCATCAATCCTATTTAAGAATTCAGGTTTGAATAGATTCTTTAATTCTCTATTTACAACTTCTTTTGTAGCTTCATAATCACGTTTTCTACTATTTTCTTCAGATTCAAACCCTATAGTATTTTTCTTTGAAAGTTGTGATGCTCCAGCATTTGAAGTCATAATTATTATGGTATTTGTAAAGTCTACCTCTCTACCTTGTGAATCAGTCAATCTACCTTCATCAAGTATTTGAAGTAAAATATTGAATACATCTGGATGTGCTTTTTCTATTTCATCAAATAGAATAACTGAATATGGATTTGTTCTAACTTTTTCTGTTAATTGTCCACCTTCTTCATATCCAACATATCCTGGAGGTGAACCTATTAATTTTGAAACATTATGTCTTTCCATATATTCAGACATATCTATTCTTATTAGATTTTCTTCACCTTCAAATATTTCATCAGCTATTTTCTTTGCTAAATAAGTCTTTCCTACACCGGTTGGACCTACAAATATAAATGTTCCTATTGGAGAATTTGGACCTTTTAATCCGACTCTTGCTCTTTTTATAGCTTTTGATACTTTATCAATAGCTTCTTCTTGTCCAATTACTGATTCTTTAAGATTTTCATCAAGATCCCTATATCTTTCATTTTCTTCTTTTGTAAGTTTTGTAACTGGTACTTTTGCCCAATCAGAAATTATATCTCTAACTTTATCAACTGTTATTTTTTCAGTATATTCTATTTCTTCACTTTCTTCTTGATTTTTATTGAATTCTTCAAGAGAAATTTCTACTTCATTTATCCTATCTCTTATAAATGCTGCTTTTTCGTAATTTTGAGTATTTACAGCTTCTTCTTTTTGATTTTGTAAATTCTCATACTCTTCTCTTAATCTCATTAACTCTTCTGGCAATTTAAATGAATCAACTTTCAATTTTGAAGAAGCTTCATCTATCACATCTATAGCTTTATCAGGAAGGAATCTATCTACTAAATATCTATCTGATAATTTTACAGCCTCTTCAATAACTTCATCTGATATTTCAATTTTATGGAATCTTTCATAATATTTTCTAATTCCTTTTAGAATATCAATAGTTTCTTCTACACTAGGCTCATCAACTTGCACAGGTTGAAGTCTTCTTTCTAATGCGGATTCTTTTTCTATAAATTGTCTATATTCAGTAATTGTCGTTGCACCTATAATCTTTAGATCCCCTTTTGTAAGATAAGGCTTCATAATATTTGATGCATCTAAACTACCTTCTGACGAACCAGCCCCTACTATCGTATGAATTTCATCTATAAATACAATTACATCATCAAGTTCCATCACTTCTTTCAAAGTATCCGAAATTCTCTTTTCAAAATCTCCTCTATATTTTGTTCCAGCAACCATTGATGCCATATCTAGAGATATAATTCTCTTTCCTTTCATAATGTCTGGAACATCATTTAAGGCTATCTTCTTAGCTAAACCTTCTACTATTGCAGTTTTACCTACACCAGCTTCCCCTATCAATATAGGATTGTTTTTTGTTCTTCTTGTAATTATTTGTATAATTCTATTTATTTCTTTTTCTCTACCAATAACTCCATCAATTTTAGTTAAAGCCTTAAGTGTTAAATCTTCACCAAATTTATTTAAATTTGGTGTATCTTTTCCTTCAGGACCTTGTGATTTATTGTTAAGATAATAATCTAAAACAGAATATACTTGTTGAGGATCAACATTTGTAGCAACTAATGCTCTTTTAGCTTCAGAATCTGAAACTAATAATTGTATTAATAATAACTCTTCAAATGTCTCTTCTTTTCCATTCCTCTTCTTTTGAACCATCACTTCATCTAAAAGCATTCTTAATTGAGGCGTAGTACCTTCAACTCTATCACCCTTTTCAATATCCATTGATTTTAGAATATATTCTCTTATCAGTTCATAATTTGCACCAGAAGCTGCAAGCGCTCTTGATTCAAGTCCACCTGAGTTCAATAGAGCTATTAAGGCATGCTCTGTTCCTATATATTTAGATTTCAGTTGACGAGCTTCATTAGTAATACTCATCATTAAATCTCTCATAGTCATAATTAATCAACCTCTTTTTGTATTAATTTTAAATTTATAATTCTCTTGTTCATTTCTTTTATTTCATCTCTAGATGTTGCAGCAGCCATATAATCTTCATCATTTATTTGTCTTTGTAAGATTTTCTTCTTTTCTTCCAAAGTGTTTTGAATTGAAGCAATCTGTCTTTGAGCACTATCTAGTTTATTATATTCACCTAGCTTTGATTTATAGTCTTTATATGGATCAAATCCAAATCTATTACTTGTAGTTTTATTTTCTTTATTCATAAAATTTTTAAAAATATTTTTAAATTCTTCAGGATTTCCGTCAAAATTCATATTTTTAAATGTTTCAAAATCCATATGTGGATATCCAAGATTTTCACCATTTATATTAAACCCAGAAATTCCATTTCCTTCTCCAAATAATTGATTCAATGCATCTTGGTTATTTTCAAAAAATTCGTGCATTTGTTTTTGGATTTTTTCCGGATCTATATTTCCATCTTCATCGGTAATATCATCCATCATATCAACCATCTGTTCTCTATAACAATCCATACATATGCTTATTTTTTTTAATTGGCCATTAACCATTATCATAACTTCCATATCTGCGTCATTTCCACAGTTGAAACATTTCATAACTACCTCCTAGTCCCTTAATAAGGCAAGCAGAATATTTTTAAATATACTTGCTCTTACTAAATTTCTATCATTGATATCTATTGATTTTAGTGCGTGGTCATCTAAACTATGAGTGATTAAAAGAGCTTCTCTTTCTTCTATCACTCCTTCTTCAGTTAATCCTTGTAAAATATGTTTTACTTTATCTAATGTAATAGAATCTTTAATAGTTTCGTTTAGTATATTATTAATTAACTGATTTTCTGTCATTTCTAATTTTGTTATTTTAATATACCCGCTTCCACCTCTTCTACTCTCAATATAATAACCTTTATAAGGTGTAAATCTGGTTGATAAAACATAATTTATTTGAGAAGGTGCGCAATTAAACTTTTCAGCAAGTTCATTTCGACCAATTTCAATGTATTCTCTTTGCCCAATCTCTAGTTGCTCAAGCAAAAATTGTTCTATTTTTCCTGTTAACCCCATTTTAACCTTCTTTGACTTTTAATTTTAAAAAAAATATTACTTTTATAAAATTATACCATCTTTTACCTTTAAAGTAAATTTTTCTTTTTTATAGTAAATTTAACAAATATTTATTAATCTATATCAAAATTAACTAAATTGAATATTTTTCTTATATTTTAAATAAATCGTTCTTAAAATATGATAAAATATATGTATAGCGCCTATTAGAACATGGTAAATAAGCTTATTTCGAAAAAAATATTACATTTTTTTAATAAACATTGTTATTTTGTTAAATAATTAGCTTAATTTCGTCTAGTGTGATTTAAATCACACTTATATATATAATTAGGTGTTAAAATATAGACAAATACAAAATAGGAGGATGAAATGGGAATATGGGATAGTTTTAAAGGCTCTACATGGAGAAAAGAAATCAATGTAAGAGACTTTATACAAAGTAACTACACAGAATATACTGGTGACGATACTTTCTTAGCAGGTCCTACAGAAGCTACAACACAATTGTGGAGCCAAGTAATGGATCTATTCAAACAAGAAAGAGACAATGGCGGCGTGCTAGATATGGATACAAGTATTGTATCTACAATTACTTCACATGGTGCTGGATATTTAAATAAAGAATTAGAAACAATAGTAGGTTTCCAAACAGATAAACCTCTAAAAAGATCATTCCAACCATTTGGGGGAATAAGAGTAAGTGAATCTTCACTTGAATCATATGGATACGAACCAGACAAAGAATTACATAAAATATTTACAAATTATAGAAAAACACATAACCAAGGCGTGTTCGATGTATATACACCTGAAATGAGAGCTATTAGAAAATCTGGGGTTGTAACAGGTCTTCCAGATGCTTATGGTAGAGGTAGAATTATCGGTGACTATAGAAGAGTTGCTTTATATGGTGTAGATAAATTAATTGAAGATAAATTAGATCAAATAGATTCAGTATCACCTATCATGTCTGAAGAAAACATCAGACTTAGAGAAGAATTGAGAGATCAAGTTAATGCTCTTAAAGAATTAAAAGTTTTAGGTGAAATTTACGGTTATGATATTTCAGCTCCAGCTCAAAACGCTAAAGAAGCTATTCAATGGTTATACTTTGGATATTTAGCATCTATCAAACAACAAAATGGTGCTGCAATGTCACTTGGTAGAACATCAACATTCTTAGATATCTACATTAACCATGACTTAGAAGCTGGTTTAATTACTGAAGAAGAAGCACAAGAATTAATTGACCACTTTATTATGAAGTTAAGATTAGTTAAGTTTGCACGTACTCCAGAATATAATGATTTATTCTCAGGAGACCCAACATGGGTAACAGAATCATTAGCAGGTATGGGACTTGATGGAAGATCACTTGTAACAAAGACATCATTTAGATACTTACACACTCTTGCAAACTTAGGCACATCACCTGAACCAAACTTAACAGTATTATGGTCAGTTCATCTACCAGAAGAATTCAAGAAATTCTGTGCTAAAATGTCTATCGATACATCTTCAATCCAATATGAAAATGATGATATCATGAGACAAACACACGGTGATGATTACGCAATAGCTTGTTGTGTATCTTCAATGAGAATTGGTAAAGAAATGCAATTCTTTGGTGCAAGAGCTAACTTAGCTAAATGTTTATTATATGCTATCAACGGTGGTGTTGATGAAAAATTAGAAAAACAAATCGGTCCAAAATATAGACCAATTACTTCAGAATACTTAGACTATGACGAAGTTATTGATAGATTTGAAGATATGATGGACTGGTTAGCAGAAATTTACGTAAATACACTTAACGTAATTCACTACATGCATGATAAATATGCTTATGAAAGCATCCAAATGGCTTTACATGATAGAGATGTTAAAAGATATTTCGCAACAGGTATCGCTGGATTATCTGTAGTAGCAGACTCTCTTTCAGCAATTAAATATGCTAAAGTTAAAACAGTTAGAAATGAAAATGGTTTAGTTGTTGACTACGATATAGAAGGAGACTTCCCTAAATATGGTAACAACGACGACAGAGTAGATGAACTTGCTGTATATGCAGTTGAATCATTTATGAGAAAAGTAAGAAAGAATCCTACTTATAGAGGTGGTATACCAACAAC
The DNA here is from genome assembly GCF_000423145.1 of Helcococcus sueciensis DSM 17243. Classification (GTDB taxonomy): domain Bacteria; phylum Bacillota; class Clostridia; order Tissierellales; family Peptoniphilaceae; genus Helcococcus; species Helcococcus sueciensis. Next base: position 87,830 of record NZ_AUHK01000004.1, read on the forward strand.
TTCAATCTTAACAATTACATCAAATGTAGTTTATGGTAAGAAGACAGGTAATACACCTGATGGTAGAAGACAAGGCGAACCATTCGCTCCTGGTGCAAACCCAATGCACGGTAGAGATGAATCTGGAGCATTAGCTTCATTATCATCAGTAGCTAAAATCCCTTACAAAGATGCTCAAGACGGTATTTCAAATACATTCTCAATCGTTCCTGGAGCATTAGGAAAAGATGATAAAGTATTCGCTGGCGAAGTTGATTTAGATGCATTAGACGTTGATATCGACTTAGAATCATTAGATTTAGAAAGAGTAACTGATACTTGCATAGGTAATTCTTGTTCAATACCTACTGAAACAAGTGTTACACCTGAAGAAGATAAGTAAAATTATAAAAAAAATATATAAAAGGAGAAAACAATGGCAAATCAAAAACAAATAGATAACCTAGTTTCAATGTTAGATGGTTATGTAGAAAAAGGCGGACATCACTTAAACGTTAATGTATTTAATAAAGAAACTTTATTAGATGCACAAAAACATCCAGAAAAATATCCTCAATTAACAATCAGAGTTTCTGGTTATGCTGTTAACTTCACAAAATTAACTAAAGAACAACAAGACGACGTAATCGCAAGAACATTCCACAGAGGTCTATAATGAATTTAGATACCATAGGATATATCCATTCAAAGGAAACATTTGGTACTGTCGATGGACCTGGTGTCAGATACGTACTTTTCCTTCAAGGTTGTCCTATGAGATGTCTATATTGTCATAACCCAGATACTTGGGCATCCTTTGGAGGAGAAGAATGGACTGTTAAAGAAGTCATAGACGATTATGAAAAATATCGCCCATTCTTAAAAGATGGTGGTATTACCCTTTCTGGTGGTGAAGCTACAGTTCAAATGGATTTTGTATTAGATTTATTTGAAGCTTGCCAAGAAAGAGGCATTCATACTTGTTTAGATACATGTGGAGTACTTTTCAAAGATGACGATGAAGAGACTCTTCGTAAGTATGAAAAATTAATGGAAGTTACAGATATTGTAATGCTTGACATTAAACATATAAATCCAAGACAACATAAAGTTTTAACAGGACATTCAAATGAAAATATAATAAAATTCCTAGACTTCATGGATAAACACAATATGAATATTTGGATAAGACATGTTATAGTTCCTAGAATCACCTTCAATAAAGAATTCTTATTTGAAACTGGTGAACTTTTAGGAAATTATGACAATATTACCGCAATAGATGTGCTCCCATATCACACAATGGGTGTTAATAAATATGAAGAACTTGGTTTTAAGTATCCATTAGAAGGCGTTCCTGCATTATCAAATGAAGATGCACAAGTAGCAAAAAATATTATCTTAATGGGTAGAAAGAAAACCAGAGAAAAATTAGGAAAGATATAAAATAAAAGAGGAGGTCACTTATGAACTGACCCCAAAAAGTTGGACCTAAAAATAACTTTGAGGAGGTCAGTTTTTTCATGACAAAATATAGTACAGAATTTAAGATAAAAGTTGTTAAATCATATCTAAATAACGAAGGAGGATATGAAACTTTAGCTAAAAAATATGATATAAATGGTGCATCAATAATTGAAAGATGGGTAAATTCATACAAAACTCAAGGATATGAAGGTCTAAAAATTTCTAGAAAAAATAATAATTACTCTTTCGAATTTAAGAAAAATATAGTAAAGTTGTACTTAACAGGAGAAATGTCATATCAATCACT
>NZ_AUHK01000005.1 GCF_000423145.1 Helcococcus sueciensis DSM 17243
TGGTATATTAAGATCTATATTTCCATATGAAGATTTAACAGTCTTTTTACTTGATCCATTTCTAGTGTTTAGTGATAATGGAGCTTGTCCATATTCATAGTCTAGATGCTCATCAAGTTCAGATTTAAGCATTTGTTCTATTGCATCACCTAAAAGGTCTTTAAGTGCATTTTGTAAATCCTGAGCAGTTTCTGGTTGATATTCTTCTAGTAACATTTTAGTTATTTTATTTAGTCTTGTTTCTGGTCTTTTTCTTGGCATAAAAATTCCTCCTAATTAGTTTTTCTTTACCCTAATCAGGAGGTTTCTATACACAAAATTTTACACAGTCTCATAATAAAAGGAGCTGATATCAGCTCCTTTTATTATTTTTAGTCTAATTATTTCTTAACTGTCATTATTTCATCTTGACCAGCAACTACATTTCCGCTTTGTTTTTCAAAAGATTTGAATTCATCACTATTTGTTATAACAATAGCTGTATCAGTTTCAAAACCTTTTTCTTTAATGAAGTCAATATCAAATTCTACAAGCTTATCGCCTACACTAACTTTATCTCCTTCATTTACGAATGCAGTAAAACCTTCACCTTTTAATTCAACTGTATCCATACCAATATGAATTAATATTTCTAGTCCTTTTGATTCAATACCAATAGCATGTTTTGTATGAAATACTTGAACAATCTTTCCTTCTACTGGTGAAAGTAAAACTCCATCAGTTGGTTCTATTGCAACACCATCACCAAGGAATTTTTGTGCAAAAGTTATATCATTTACTTCAGTAATATCTTTTAATTTTCCTGTCAATGGTGCAATTAATTTATATTTCTTTCCAAATAAACTCATATGCCCTCCTAATAATTTATATTTATAGTTTATCACATTTATCGTATATTATAAACATTGTATTTAATAAAAAGTAATCTTGTTACTATAATTTAATTGTTTCATAGTGTAAGATATTTTTATTTGATTTAATATATAAATTAGAAATATTTATATATTAAATTATGTTATAATATTCTAATGGAGGGAGTATGAGAATAGATAAATTTTTAAAAAACTCTAGAATAATAAAAAGAAGAACAGTTGCTAAAATCGCATGTGAAAATGAAAGAGTTAAAATCAATTCAATTATTGCAAAGCCAGGGACTGAAGTTAAAATTGGAGATATTGTAGAAATACAATTTGGTGATAAAATTGTAAAATTTGAAGTATTATCTTTAAAAGAAAATACAAACAAAAGCAATGCAGACGAGTTGTTTAGGGTAGTTGAAGGTTAATTTTATGGACAACAAACAAGCGAAGAGAAGAATTGAAAAGAACAGACGAAAAAAAAGAACAAATAGAAGATTAAACATTCTATTTTTAGTTTCAACAATTATTACTGTTTTTTTAATGTTTACATTTATTGGACAAAGAATAAAAATTGCCAATTTAAATAAAGAATCAAAACTTTTAAAAGTAGAACAAGAAAATTTAGAAAAACAAATTGATGATTTAGTAAAAGAAATAAAAGAAGTAAATTCACTGGAATATATTGAAAAGAAAGCAAGACAAGAACTTGGAATGATTAAAAAAGATGAAAATATATATGTAAATCCTGATGATACAGATGAAGAAACAAAAGAAGAAACTTCTGATGAATCAGAGAAAGAGACAGATGAAGAATCTTCTAATTAAGTAGATAAAAATTGGTAATAGTGAGGAAATATGCTAATCAAAGAAAAACACTATGATATCTTAAAAAATAAAAAAGTATTGGTTGCAGTTTCAGGTGGCGTAGATTCTATGGTTTTAATCTATGATTTGATAAAATTAAAAAAAGTATTAAACATAGATATAGAAATAGCACACTTTGATCATTTGACAAGAGATGGTGAATCAACAAAAGATAAATTATTTGTTGAAAATTTTGCTAAAGCTAATAATTTAATATTTCATACAAAAGCATATTCAATGTATGAATATAAAGATAATCATGATGTTTCAATTGAAGAGGCAGGAAGATTACTTAGGATGGAATTATTTGAAAGTATAATTTCAGATAAATCCAACTATATTTTATTATTTGCTCATAATCTTGATGATAATGTTGAAACCGTAATAATGCGAATAATTAGAGGTACGGGACTAACAGGTCTTGAAGGTATAAAAGAATATGAGAAAAAAAGAAATTATGAAATATTAAGACCTTTATTAGATGTTACTAAGGAAGAAATAATTAATTATGCAGAAGAAAATAATATAGAATTCCGACAAGATCATACTAATTTTGAAAATATATATACTAGAAATAAAATTAGAAATGAGTTAATTCCTTTAATCAAGAGAGAATATAATAGTAATATTTATGATGCTATTTCTAAATTATCAAGTTTTTCAATATTAAATAATGAATTTGTAGAAGATAAGATTGATAATATTATTAATCAAATTTCTAAACAAGAAAATAATTATATAATCATGGATTCAAACAAGTTAAAACAATATAATGATTATGAAAAAACTATGATAATTAGAAATGTAATAGATAGACTACATAATAATTACAATTTTACTAATTCACATTATGATGAAATATTAAAAATTATAAAATCTGAAAAAGGTGTAGATTTAACAATAAATGGCATTGTTTTTTATAATTCTTTTAATAATTTTATTATAAGAAAAATAATGAAAAATGATTTAGATAAAGAGATTATTGTAAATAAAGATAGTAAAATAAAAGTTAATAATTATATTATAGATATTAAATCTGATAATAAAGAAGTGATTATTAGGAAGAGAAAAAATGGAGATAGAATTAAAGTAAAGAATTCAATTAAGAAAGTAAAAGATTTTCTCATAGATAATAAAGTTGATAAATATGAAAGAGATTATATTCCTATAGTTGAAATAGATAATGAAATTAAATTTATTGGGAATATATATAAATCTGGTTTTGATAATAAAGAAATAATAATTGAAAGGATAGCTAATGAATAAAAAAAGACAGAGTTTTATGCCATTATTATCGACTGTTTTGATGTTTGTGATAATAGTAAGCATATTTAGTAGAATATTTGATACCACAAATAATATTAGTGTTAATGAATTGCTAAAATTTTTAAGTTCGGACAATGTAACAGATGTTACAACCCAAGGTAATAAAGTAGAAATTATTACAAAAGATAAGCAAAGATATACCACTGTATTACCAGAAGAATTTCAAAGAAATTTTTATAAAGACTATTTAGAAAATAAAGTTGAAAATAATTCAATCAATTACAAAGGTATTGAACAAAGCGAAAGTAATTATATAATACAATTTTTACCGTCATTAATAATGCTTGCAGGTATGGGATTTATATTTTATATGCTTTTAGCAAAAGGTGCTAATACAAATAATCAAGCTATGAAATTTGGAAAAAGTAGAGCGAGCTTACATTTGGATAAAAACAATTCTATTACATTTAAGGATGTAGCAGGACTTAAAGAAGAAAAAGAAGAAATGACAGAGCTTGTAGATTTCTTGAAAAATCCTAAAAGATATGTTGAACAGGGAGCAAGAATCCCTAAAGGGGTATTATTAGTAGGGTCTCCTGGTACAGGTAAGACTTTTATTTCAAAAGCAGTAGCTGGAGAGGCGAAAGTACCTTTTTATAGCATATCAGGATCTGATTTTGTAGAGATGTTTGTAGGGGTTGGTGCTTCAAGAGTAAGGGATATGTTCCAAGAAGCTAAGAAGAATGCTCCATGTATTATTTTTATTGATGAAATAGATGCAGTGGGTCGAAAAAGAGGTTCAGGATTAGGTGGTGGACACGATGAAAGAGAACAAACGTTAAATCAACTATTGGTTGAAATGGACGGATTCTCAAAAAATGAAGGTGTAATTATAATTGCAGCAACTAATAGACCTGATATTCTAGATCCCGCATTATTAAGACCTGGTAGATTTGATAGAACAATTCAAATTTCAATGCCAGATGTTAGAGAAAGAGAAGAGATGCTTAAAGTGCATACAAAAAACAAAAAACTTTCTTCAGAAGTTAATTTGAATGCAATTGCAAGATCAACGGCAGGTTTTTCACCAGCTGAGATTGAAAATCTAACAAATGAAGCTGCATTACTAGCTGCAAGAAATAGACAAGATGAAATTACTCCAGATTTACTTGAAGAAGCTTCTATAAGAATAATGGCTGGTCCAGAAAAGAAATCAAGAGTTGTTATTCAAAGAGAAAGAGTATTGACAGCATATCATGAAGCTGGTCATGCTGTAACAGCTGAAATAATTAAAGGACTAGATCCGGTTCATATTATTACTATTATTCCTAGGGGAGATGCTGGAGGATTTACAGCGTACTTACCAGAGGAAGATAGATCATTTAGAACAAAGACAGAAATGACAAATAGATTAGTAGCTTTACTAGGTGGAAGAGCTGCTGAAGATATTGTACTTGGAGATATTTCAACAGGAGCTTCAAATGATATAGAAAGAGCTACAGGTATTGCAAGAGCTATGATTAAGACTTACGGTTTTAGTGATTCTCTAGGACCAGTGCAATATGATGATGGTTCAGGAAATGTATTTTTAGGTGGTGATAACTATTCAAAAGGTGATCATTATTCTGAACAAACTGCTATAATTATTGATAAAGAAGTTACAGATTTAATAAAAAATGCTTATGAAAAAGCAAAAGAAATCATAGTAAATAATAGAGATTTTCTTGAAGAATTAGCTCAGACTTTATTAAAAGAAGAGACTATTAGAAGAGAAAAATATCTTGAAATAGCTAAGAAATATACAGAGGTTGAAGATATATATTCTAAAGATGTTGAGAAATTAATTGATTTCAAAAACACTTCGATTGATGAAAAAAATGAAAAAATAGAAAATAAAAACGATGAGAATAAAGGAGAATAGTATGCCTATAATATTTGGAAATCAACAAACGCAAAAGACAAATAATCCAGTAGGTGGTTTATCTTTCTTTGTTATACTTTATTTAGCACTTGCAGGATATTTCCTATATAGAGCTTTTTCAACTATTAAAGCTAATAAAAACGCAAAAGGGGAAATCTATAAGGTAACAAAACAAAGTAGTATGATGATGAAAGTATTATTGGTTTTAATAGCTGGTCTTGGAATTTATAATATAATTGAAGGATTATTGCTAAATGGAGCTTTAATGTTACTTTTATCATTGTCATTAGGTATTGAATCTATGACAAAAAATGTTATAGCAAGCAATGGTTTTGTTGCAGATGCTAAATGGATAGAATGGGATCAATTAAAAAAATGGCAAATAGATAAAGAAAAAGGAGAAGTTACTGTTTTATATAAAAAAGGTATTGATGAAAAAACAGGATTTTTCAGAATAAAGAAAGAAGAAGCAAATTTAATACAAGATTTATTTAAAAAATATAAATTGAAAAAATAAAAAATAATAAATGACTGGTATCTTAAAAGAACTAGATCGAAGGAGATTATGAAAAATACAAAAGACATGACATTATTAGCTTTAATGTCAGCAATCATTATTGTTATGTTAGCTATTCCAGGACTTGGTTACATACCGCTACCATATATGAATGCAACATTAGTGCATATCCCAGTAATTATATTAGCGATTGTTAAAGGACCAAAGTTAGGAGCACTGATAGGTGGAGTATTTGGGGTTTCATCTTTGATAAATTCATTGATTAGACCTAATATCACATCATTTATATTTATTAATCCATTAGTTTCAGTATTACCAAGAATACTTATAGGATTAATAACAGGTTATATATCTAAACTTCTTAATAAAAAGAAATGGAAATATAATTTACAAAATATAATCCCAGCGGGAATTGGTTCAATGGTTAATACTATCGGTGTTTTAGGGATGATATATTTATTATATGCAAAAGATTATTTAGAAGTGACAGGAAAAGTTGGTAGTAATGCATTTTTAGTAATAGGATATATAGCAATTACTCAAGGTGTTGTAGAAATGATTATTTCTATAATTATTGCAACTCCAATAGCTAACTCTTTATTAAAATTAAACAAGGGAAATTTATGATTTTATTAATTGATATAGGAAATACGAATGTTGTTTTAGGAATCTATGACAAAAATAAAAAGATTAAATCATGGAGACTTGAAACTAGACAAACTAAAACTGATGATGAGTATGGTTCTCAAATCGAATCTATATTGGCTCATGAAAATATAAAAACTGAAGATATTAAAGATGTGGTAATTGCTTCTGTAGTGCCTACATTACAATATACATTTAAGGTGCTTTGTAAAAAATATTTAAATCGTACACCTATAGTTGTAGGGGAGAATACAAGAACAGGAGTTCCTATAAAACATGATAATCCTCGAGAAGTAGGATCTGATAGAATAGCAAACTCCGTAGCATTGGTTGAACATTATAAATTGCCTGCTATTTTAATAGATATGGGTACAGCAGTTACATTTGATGTAGTAAGTAAAAATGGAGAATATTTAGGTGGCGCTATTTCTCCAGGTCTTGGAATAGCTTCAGAAGCTTTGTTTGAAAGAACATCAAAATTACCAAGAATTGAAGTTAATAAACCTAAAAATGCTATAGGAAAATCAACTGTTGACGCAATGAAATCAGGATTGTTTTATGGATTTATAGGTTTAATAGATAATGTAATAGAACAAATATTGCTAGAGTTAAATGAAGATAAAGATAATGTTAGCATTATAGCTACTGGTGGTTATTCAGAAATGATAACAAAAAATTCAAAATATCTTCAATCAAATGATGAAGATATTACACTTGAAGGAATGAGAATTATATACGAAAAAACAATTGAGAGTAGAAAGAATGAAATCAATTAATAAAAAGCTTAATTTAACCGAAGGGAGCATTCTTAAGAATTTAATTCTATTGAGTGCTCCTTTAATGGCTACATCTTTTATTAATATGGCATACAATCTTACAGATACAGCTTGGTTAGGACGTCTTGGAACAGATGCTGTAGCAGCGACAGGATCTGTAGGATATTTTGTGTGGATGTCGGCTGCTGTTGCTGATATTGCAAGAGTTGGAACGTCTGTTTTTGTTGCTCAAGAATATGGAAGTGGACATACAAAAAGATTAAATGACACTATAAAAAATGGAATAGTCTTACTTTTTATACTGATTGGATTATTTACATCTATAATAATTGGATTCACAGATAATATCCTAAATTTTTATAGTTTAACAGATCATGTTCATAGTATGGCTAAATCATATTTAACAATATTTGCACTTGCTTTTATTATAAATGGTCTTAACATGATATTTTCCAATATTTATAATAGTATAGGGAATAGTTTTTATCCATTTGCAGCCAATGTTGTAGGTCTTGTGTTAAATATAATAATAGATCCAATCCTAATATTTGGATTAGGACCAATTAAGCCTTTTGGAGTAGCAGGTGCAGCATTAGCATCAGTATTTGCCCAAATTATTGTGCTAACAATATTTGCTATAGATATTATAAAAACTAAAAACGAAATTTATACTGGTATCATTCATGGAAAAATTTATTTAGAAAATATTTTTAGCAAATTTAAGAAAGGATTTCCGGTTGGATTTATGTCAGTTATACATGCATCTATTACAGGATTGCTGATGAAGTACATGTCATATTATGGCTCAGGTCCAATAGCAGCTTATTCAATAGGTTCAATGGTTGAATCTGTTACATGGAGAACAGCAGATGGTCTCCAGGTGGGTATTACAGCTTTTATAGGTCAAAACTTTGGAGCTAAATTATATAGTAGACTAAAAGATGTAATCAGGAAATCTATGGGATTAATTGTGTTAGTAGGGTTAATAGGTACATTTATTATAGGAGTCTTTAGATATCCTTTATTTAAATTATTTTTACCTGATGATCCTCAAACAATAGAGATGGGTGCTCAATACTTGTTGATATTATCTATGTCACAACTTGGAATGGCCTTTGAAATAGGGGCATCTGGAGTGTTTTATGGTATGGGGAAAACACATATTCAAGCAATCATATCAACAGTATTTAATATAGCGAGAATACCAATATCAATTCTATTAATGCCATATTTTGGATATCAAGGTATATGGATGGCTATAACAATCTCATCTATATTTAAAGGAATTTTTGCCTTTGTATTTTTAAGAATAGAATATAAAAATATAGATGAACAATTTGTAGAAGCATAGATTTAAAATTAATAATGAAAAAACGATAGATTAATCTATCGTTTTTTCATTAAATAATAATATTATATTTTATCAATTAGGTATTGTAATGATAAATTCAGTTCCTTTACCTAAGGAAGAATTTACGCTAATATTATAACCTAATAAATCAATATAAGTTTTAACTATTGATAATCCAAGACCATGTCCACTTATTTTAGTATTTCTTACATTATCAACTCTATAAAATCTTTCAAAAATATGTTCTAGATTTTCTTTTTCAATACCAATTCCATTATCCGCTATACTTATGACTTCTCTATTTTTAAAATGTCTTTGAGTTACAATTATTTTACCGTCACTATCTATAGCTTTTATTGAATTAGATATGATATTCGATATAATTTGTTTGAACTTATTTATATCCGTATCTATTTCTATTTCATCTATAAAATGAGTTTCTAACTCAATATTATTTTCATGCATTAAAGGTATAAAAGAGGTTGAAACAATATTTAATATTTCAGATAGATTCACTTTTTCGATTTCTAATTTAGTTATATTTTCGCTAGAATTAAAACTGCTTTCTAAATTATTTATCATAGAGGATAATCTTTGTGTTTCTGATATTAATAAATTTATTGTATCATCATCAGCTTCAATTACATTATCTTTTATTCCATCTAGATGAAGCATAAGATTTGTAAGAGGAGTTCTAAGCTCGTGAGCTATATCCTTTGCATAATCAAGCCTATATTCATCTTGTAAACTTAGAGAAGTAGCTAGATAAGAAATATCTGAGCTTAATTCATCTAGTTCATAAATGTCGAAGTTTTTTCTTTGAATATCATAATTCCTTGATCTAATTTTATTTGATTGGTTCTTAATATATGTTATAGGGTCTGTAATAGTTTTACTTATAAATAATATAGAAATTGAACCTAAAACCATTAAAACTATAAATATTAGTGTGAAATTTCTAATCATTTCTTTTCTAAATTCACGTATGGTTTCATCATATTCAAATATATTGTCAGGGTATTCTATTTCTAAATAGACTACTGGATTATTTTTATAATCGATTAAATTATATTTTGCCTTTAAAAAATTTAAATTCTTTTTTCTAGTTTCATTTTTTATACCATCATGCTCAAAAAGTAATTTATTGTTTGTATCATATACTTTTATGTGTACTTCTTCACTTTCAGCATATATTTGCAATATTGTAGGATTTAAACCATCGTTTAAATTTAATAATCTATTTAGATCTTCAGATAGAAGGTCAAACTTTTGTTTTCTCTCTATATTAGCAAATCTTTCGAATGAATTACTAAATATATATATTGAAGTTATTGCTGATACAGAAATTGTTATTATAAGAAGTACAATAAAGTATTTATTTAGCTTTGAACTAAGCTTCATCTACATCACCTGCTTTATATCCTAATCCATAAATAGTTCGAATATATTGTTGATTTTTTGGATTATCTTCAACTTTTTGTCTGATATTTTTAATGTGAGTATCTACCGCTCTATCAAATGCATCATAGTCAAATCCGAAAGAAATTTCTATAATTTCATTTCTAGTGAAAGTTTTCATTGGATTTGAATAAAGAGTTTGAATTATTAAAAGTTCATTTTTAGTAAAAGGAATTTCAACACCATCTTTTAACACTCTATTATTTTCTATATCGACTTTTAATCTTCCATCTTTCGATACTATTACATTAGAATTATTAGTTTTTGATCTTCTCAAAACAGCTTTAACTCTTTCGACTAATTCATTTCCAGAGAAAGGTTTTTTTATATAATCATCTGCACCAGATCTAAATCCTTGTAAAACATCATTTTCATTTACTTTAGCAGTTACAAGAATTACGGGTATTGAGGATGTTTCTCTTATCAATGTTAAGACTTGTTCTCCAGACAGCTTCGGAATCATTAAATCCAGTATTATAAGGTCAAAATTGTGTTTGTAAAACAAGTTTACGGCTTCATTTCCGTCATGAGCCATAGTGATTTGAAAACCGGATTTTTCAAGATAATTTTTTTCCATTGTTGCTATTCCTAATTCATCTTCAACGATAAGTATATGTTCTTTCATAAATCCTCCTTATAAAAAAAGCCCAAATGGGCTTTTTATATAATCTTAATATAATATTTAAATATTATATAGAGACATTTGATAATGTAGAATAAATTTTAGTCTACATTATGATTCTTTTTGAGTCTCTTTTTCTTTCTGAGTTTCTTTTTCCTTCTGAGTTTCTTTTTCCTTCTGAGTTTCTTTTTCTTTCTGAGTTTCTTTTTTAGGTTTCGGTTTTTTAGTATCTGTCGTTACTTTTCCATCTGGAGTAGTAGTTTGAGTTATTACGGTACCATCCTTTTTAGTTGTAACAACAATTACAGTTCCATCTACTTTTGTAGTTGTTTTAATTACAGTACCATCTGGCTGTGTTTCGGTTTTAGTTTCATCAGCAAATGGTAAATTAGAGTACTGAGTAGGAGCTTGATATTTCCAGTCAAGTGGTATTATATTGTTAAATGCACTTGGATTATAAGAAAATATTCTCTTCATAAATACTCTATTTTGAATTACTCTAGCATTTTTCGGTGCATTAACTGGTGCCAATTTATTATTTCTTGTGTCTATCGTTACTTCTATACTTGATTCAGACATCTTAGTAGGCTCAGTTCCTGATTTAAAGAATTCTGTGTACGCCATATTTCCACGAGGATCTCTATAAGTATATGGCGAAGGCAATAGACCGTCTAATTTACTTACCTCTTTAGTTGTAATACCAGCTGGTTTCTCAAATGTAGCAGGATCTTTATCTTCTATGAACTTAGACATATATGAATTCCAAACTCTAGAAGCTGTTGCAGAATTTCCAACCATACTTATTGAATTATTATCAAAACCTACCCATGTAGCAGCTGTATAATAAGGATTATATCCAACAAACCAAAAATCTCTTTGGTCATTTTGATTACCCGTTTTACCAGCAGTAAATATATCGCTTCTAGATACTGCTCCTAAATAATCTTGAGAAGCTATATCAGATAAAACATTACCAATTAACCAGTTAGTTTCTTCAGAAATTACTTTTATAGGTTTATGTTCATTTTTATATATGTCACCTAGAGAATCAGAGGTGATAGAAGTAATTATTGAAGATTTAATTCTTTCACCATTATTTGCAAAAGTTTGATATGCAGAAGCCATATCATAAACTGTAAGACCTTCAGACAATCCACCAATTGCCGTTGACAGAGTTTCATCATTATTTGCAAAGTTTTCTTTTTTTGTAATAAAATTATCGTTTTCTGGGTCTTCAGAATCAATAATTCCAAATCTTTCAAGATATTCCATTGATTTCTCAATGCCCATGTCATTAAATATCTTAATAGCAGGGGAGTTTAATGATCTGAAAAGAGCTTCTCTAGTAGTCACAATTCCATAATAATTCCCATCAAAGTTTTTTGGCCAAGCTTGATCTTCAATCATTGAAAAAGGTGTATCATCAACTGGAGAAGCTAAAGTTCTACCTTCTTCAATAGCAGGTGCATATACTGCAAGAGGTTTAAATGATGAAGCGGGAGATCTAGTGAACTGTGTTGCTCTATCTATAGTATCGTCTGGACTATTTCCTCTTTTTGACATGATAGCTACAACTTCAGCTGTTTTGGAATCTAAAACAACACTTGCTGATTGAGGTTGAACAGTTCCTTGGGTTTCTACAGTATAGAATGAATCATTTAAGACAAGATTATCATCTACAATACTATAGAAATCTTTAACGGTATTGAAAAATTCTCCACTTATGGTAAAACTTCCATCTGAATTTGATTTTGCATATTTACTTGGTAAATTAATAGAACCTATTCTATAAGTTACTAATTCATTATTATCGTTTATTGTGTAGTATGGAACAACATCTATGCGATTAGATTCCATAGAAAATCGAGATGATTTTACAGTTAAATCACCATTTTCTGAAATAGTATACCATCCATTTGGTAGAAATAGTTTATTTTCTTTTGTAAGAATATTTGATTTCTTATAATATAGTTTATTTCCATTTCTAGTAACTATGTCACCATAATCATCTAAAGTGATATTGGCAAGTATTGGGTCATTTGAATTTTCAAATAAATTTGCAAAATTATCATAAGCTTCTTCTAATTTCTTTTGTAAATCCCAATCAATAGTTGTATGAATTGAAAGTCCACCTGTGTATAATAAATTATTAGCTTCCTTTTCATCCAAGTTTTGTGATTTCATTATTTCTTTGATTGCTTGTTTTTTTATTAATCCAGAAATATGTGAAGGATAAGTAATATCAAGTTTATTTGAGGGAGCTACACTCGCCATTAAGTCAAAGTCTTTAGCTTCTTTATACTCATCTTCATTTATGTATCCAAGTTCGAACATTTTGTACAATGTACTATCAACTCTGCTTAAAATTGTATCATTAGCAACAGCTACATATTTTTCACCATATAGATTATAATCAGTTAAAACTTTTGCTCCTTCAGGAACATTAGCTGGTCTATATAAATCAAATAAAGCATATGAGGATGGTGCCTGTACAATTGAAGCAAGTGCAGCAGATTGTTTTAGATTTAGTTCTGAAACTGGTTTGCTAAAATAAGTTTCGGAAGCTGCTTGGACTCCATAAGCATGTTGTCCCATAAAAACTCTATTTAAATATCCTTCTAAAATTTCATCTTTGTCAATTTTAGTTTCAACTTGTAAAGCTAGATACATTTCAACTATTTTTCTTTCCCATGCTACATCATCAGTAAGGTAAACATTCTTAACAAGTTGTTGAGTAATGGTTGAACCACCTTGTGAAATACCACCTGAAGATATATTACTTAGAAAAGCTCTAGCAATACTAATAGGATCTACACCATGATGTTTATAAAATCTTTCGTCTTCAATACTTACAAAAGCTTGCTGTAAGTGCTTAGGAATATCTTTAATTTTTACAATTTCTCTATATTCATCATATGCAAGAGATTCTATTAACTTTCCATCTTTATCATAGATTTTCGAATTCTGATCTAGATTTAATAGTATATTATTTGGGTTGATTTCTGGAGAGCTTTCTGCAACCTTTATCATGGAGATACCTAGCATAGCTCCTAAAATGGTTGCCATTATACCACCTACCAGAACAAATAATAATAATACTTGAAGTATTCTACCTATTATTTTCAAAATAGGAGATGTTATTTTGTTTGTCATATGTACTCCTTATCTAATATTCCAAGTCACTATATTATACCATAATTATTTTTCAATTAAAATATACATAAAATAACAGTTTTGATATAATTGAAATTAGAAAAGAGGAGCAATGAGAAAAGAGAAGGTATTAGTAGTATTATTAAATATTAATAACGAATACTCTGATGATGAGATAAAATATCAGATTTTAGAACTTAGTGAATTAGTTCGAGCTTCGGGGGGAGAAGTTGTGTTTGAAGTTATTCAAAATGCTTCTAAAGTTAATCCCAAATATTTCATAGGTTCTGGTAAAGCTCAAGAAATTAAAGAAATATCTGATAATCATGAAGTAGATACTATTGTATTTAATCATGAACTAACAGGATCTCAAATAAAAAATTTAGAAAGTACAATTGAAAGAAAGATTGTAGATAGAACAGGATTAATATTAGATATATTTGCAACTAGAGCAAAGACAAAAGAATCAAAATTGCAAGTGAAATTAGCACAATTAGAATATAGATTACCAAGACTTGTTGGATTCAGAAATTATTTATCACGTGAAGGAGCAGGTATAGGGACAAGAGGTCCCGGGGAACAAAAACTGGAAATGGATAGACGTTCAATTCAGCGTGAAATAAGTTCGATAAAAAATAGATTGGAAACAGAATTTCAAATAAGAAATACTAAAAGAAAAAGAAGAATAAATTCTAATATAAAAGTTTGTTCTTTAATTGGATATTCTAATTCTGGTAAATCTACAATATTAAATGGAATATCAAATATATATGGCAGTAATAACAAGAGTGTGTATGCTGATGATTTACTATTTGCTACACTTGAAACGTCCACAAGAAATATATTACTTGATAATGGTAAAGATGTGATCATATCTGATACAGTAGGATTTGTATCGAATCTTCCAACAAAGCTTATTGAATCTTTTAAATCAACATTAGAGGAGATTAGTGATTCAGATTTATTAATTATTGTAATGGATATATCTAATGATAATTATGACTTACAGCTTGAGGCTACTACAGATATATTAAAAGACCTTAATATATCAGATAAGGATATATTATATGTTTTTAATAAAATGGATATGAATCCTGATTTTAGACATTATCATAATTTTGAAAATGAAATATATATTAGCGCTAAAAAATCAGACGATATAGTTAGATTGGTAAATTATATACAGTCATTATTATTTAAGGAATATGATTATTATAAAGTGAATATTCCATATAGTGAATATGACAATATAAAACATGCAATATCTTCTGAATTAAAAGATAAACAAGAATTTAATGAAATAGGCGTGACTACTTATTTATATATTCCACGAAAAGATGTAATAAAATATAGTAAGTATATGGTGGATTAAAAGAAAGTATATAGTGAGGTATCATTGAGAAAAGAATATAAAACGATATATGGTGAATTTGAAACAGAAATAGAGATAAATAAATCAAGATTTATAACAAATATTAAAAGAAGTAATTCTGAAGCAGAGTCTCTAGAATTTATTGAAGAAATAAACAAAAAATATAGGGATGCTACTCATAATTGTACAGCCTATATTAATGGTCCAACTAAATTAATACAAAGATATAATGATGATGGAGAACCTCAAGGAACAGCAGGAATACCGATGCTTGAAGTTCTTAAAAAGGAAGATTTAACCGATGTAGTTGTAGTTGTGACAAGATATTTTGGCGGAAAAAAACTAGGAGCATCAGGTTTGATTAGAGCTTATGGAAGAGGAGTTTCAGAGGCTATAAGTATAAGTGATATTGTATGGCTTAGAAATTTCTATGAAGTAAAGGTTGAATTTGATTATACATTCCTTGGAAAAATAGATAATTTTGTAAGTAAAGAAATGTATCATTTAAAAAATCGTGAATATCTAGAAAAAATTCATAATATTTTTTATATAAGACAAGATGACTTCTCTAAATTTAGAGATGAACTTTTAGAAATTACAAGCGATAATATAGAAATAGAAATTGCTAGAGAGTTACAAATTCAAGTAAAAGGTGATGAATTAATTTATTGATTGGAGAAATATGAAAAAAAATACAATAATAAAAAGGATTATACTCATTTATATAGCTTTATCAGCAGTGTTATTTTCTCTTACAATGTCTATAAATATAGTCACAAAAGATAAGAATTATTATTACAAATACTCTGAAAAAAATAATATAGCAGAGTATGCAGGAGTTGACTCTGATAAATTAAAAAAGATGTATTCTAATTTGATTGATTATATTTATAAAGGAGACCAAAATTTAATCAATACGGACTTTAATAAGAGAGAAGTTTCTCACATGGTAGACGTTAATAAATTATATAATATTAATATTATGGTTACATATGTAGCAACAATTTCTTTAATAGCATATATAGTATATTTAAGTTTTGCATATAAGAAGAAAAGAAGTATTTGTAGGGAGTTAAAATTTATAAGAAAAATATTTTTAACAATTTTATTTGCTATGATTATTTTGTCTATTATAATATCAATAGACTTTGATTCAGCTTTTATAAAATTTCATCATCTGTTCTTTAACAATGATTTATGGTTATTAGATCCAAGAACAGATATTATGATTAGAATGTTACCACAAGATTTTTTTATGAATATGGCTATTAGAATAGGACTATATTTTGTAAGGTTTTTAGCTTTAATTTATATAATATTAACAATTCTTATAAGAAATAATAAAGAAAAATAAAGGAGTTAATATGTTTGAATACAATGGAAGTAGAATAGCTTTTACTCTATTTGGTGTAGATGTTTATTGGTATGGACTACTTATAGTTACGGGTATGGTGCTTGCTGTCATACTTGCATCAAATGAATTAAAAAAGAGAGGACAAGACCCTGACATAGTATCAGATATTGCTTTATGGATATTGCCATCCGCTATAATAGGAGCAAGACTTTGGTATGTTATTTTTGAATTTGAAAGATATGACAATATTTTAGAAATGATAAATGTAAGAGATGGTGGACTTGCTATACATGGCGGGATTATATTTGGAGTCGTAGCAGCGCTTATTTATACAAGAATTAAAAAGATTAATTTTATGAAGCTTGCAGACCCTATAGTAATATTTTTACCACTAGCACAAGCTATAGGAAGATGGGGAAATTTTATTAATAATGAAGCACATGGTGGGCCAACAAATTTACCATGGGCTGTGATAATTGATGGTAAGCCTTATCATCCAACATTTTTCTATGAATCATTAGGGAATTTTATATTATTTGCATCACTTTGGTATATTTATAGAAAAAAGGATCCTAAGGCAGGCACAATTACAAGTATGTATTTAATATTTTATGGAATTTTAAGATTTTTTGTAGAAGGATTAAGAACAGATAGCTTATGGTGGGGTCCAATTAGAGTAGCTCAATTAGTTTCAATTGGTTTTATTGTATTAGGATTGGGTGTATTATATTTTTCAAGAAGAAATAAATTTGAAGGACCATTTATAAAAGATAATATTAATAAAATGTAATAATTAAAAGAAATAATTTAATTTGTAAATAATTAATAAATTATAAAATTTAATATAAAAAAAAAGACGATACACAACTTCTAGTTGTAATCGTCTTTTTTTTATTCATTTAATACTATATGAGAGAAAGGAGTATAATTTTTTATTTTATATTTAATATTTTAAATTTAAAACTCTTTCAAATTAAAGTAAAAATAATGCTTTTGTGCTTGTAATCTTCTATAAATTATACTAAAATAAAATCAAGTGGAGAGAAAGTGGTAAAAAGTGGTAGAAAGTGGTGGGTTATGTATATAGGAGAATATACACATTCAATTGATAACAAAGGAAGAGTAATAATGCCATCTCTATTTAGAGAAGAACTTGGCATGAGTTTTTACGTTACCAAGGGAATGGAAGGTTGTATATTTGTATATGACAAAGAATCATGGAAACTACTTGAAGAAAAAACTAAACAGTTACGACTTACCTCCAAGAAAGCAAGACAATTTGAAAGAATTTTCTATGCACCTGCAAGAGAATTAGAGTTTGATAAACAAGGAAGAATAGTAATACCACAGAATTTAAGAGAATATGCAGGAATAAACAAAGAAGCAACTATTATTGGAGTATCTTCTAGAATCGAAATATGGGATAAAGAAAGATATGAAGAATATATTAGCTCTCAAGAAATGGATTATGACAATATAATCGAAGATTTCGAAGAATTAGATATTTAGTAAATGAGAGAAGGATTTGATATGAATTTTAATCATGAACCAGTGCTATTAAAAGAGACTATAGAGGCACTTAACATAAAAGAAAATGGAATATATGTTGACTGCACGGTTGGTGGAGCAGGTCATTCAATTGAAATTCTTAAAAGGGTTGGACCGAATGGTAAATTAGTTGCGATTGATCAAGATGAAGAAGCATTACTAACAGCTACAAAAAGACTTAAAGATTATAAGGATCAAGTATTTTTTATTAAGTGCAATTATGCATATATCGGTCAAATTTTAGATTCATTGGATATAGACTTTGTGGATGGTGTATTGATGGATATAGGTGTATCTAGTTATCAACTTGATGAAGGGAAAAGAGGATTTTCATATCATCAAGATGCACCACTTGATATGAGAATGGATCAAAGCCAAGAATTAACAGCAAAAGATGTAGTAAATAAATATTCTAAAGAAGAATTAGAAACTATTTTTTGGAACTATGGTGAAGAAAAATGGGGCATGAGAATTGCAGAATTTATTGTAAAAGAGAGAGAAAAAAAAGATATTGAAACTACATTTGATTTAGTCGAAATAATTAAAATGGCAATACCTAAAAAGGTAAGATCCGAAGGAAAACATCCAGCTAAAAAGATATTTCAAGCTATTAGAATAGAAGTGAATAATGAACTTGATGTATTGGAAACGGGAATTTATTCATCAGTAGAAAGACTAAAACCTGGTGGAAGATTAGCTATTATAACTTTCCATTCACTCGAAGATAGAATTGTAAAAACTAATTTCAAGGAGCTTGCAAAAGGATGTACATGTCCACCTGATTTTCCTATATGTGTATGTAATAAAAAAGAAAAAATAAAAGTTATTACTAAAAAGCCAGTTGTAGCAAGTGAAGAAGAATTAGATAGAAATAATAGATCAAGATCAGCCAAATTAAGAGTAGCTGAGAAAATTTAGAGGAAATTATGGAAGAAATTAGATTAATAGAAACAAAATTAAATACTAGAGAAAATTCAAGAAAAAAAGTTAGTAGAAAATCAAAAGCTATCTATTATTCTAATTTAAAAAAGATTATAATTTCTATTAATGCTTGCATTACTTTAACATTAATTATATTATTGAGTGTAGGATATACAGATATGTTGAATATAAGTAGCAATAATCTTTTGATAGATTCTAGCAATTCAGATTTGCAAACAGAATTATCATCAATAAAAGAGATTGTAGAGAATAGTAATTCAAATAAAAAAATTGAAAAAATTGCTATGTCAAGACTTGGTATGATATATCCAACAGAGAAAAATTTTATAAAACTGGATAAAGAAATTAATGAGACGCAAGTTGGTTTTAATAGCGATGAAAATGAAAATAATAAATCCATTATTTCTGAAATAACTGACTTGTTTAGATAGTGGTGACAAATGAAAAATACAAAAAATCGAAAAATGCTAAAAACAAATGATAAAATTAGATTATTAATATTGTTTCTAGCATTTTTTACGTTTATATTTATATTTAGATTATTTAGACTTCAGGTAATAGATATTTATGATTATAAATCAAAAGGCGAAAATGTTTCAATGATTGGAGAAACGATAGAACCAAAAAGAGGAAATATTTTAGACAGAAATAATAATCCTCTAGCAATTACTCAAAATGTTGAAAGTCTTTATTTATTACCAGTTACATCAAAAGAGAAAAGTGAAGAAGCTGATAAAATACGATTAGATATAGAAAAATTTAACAAATTATCAGAAAAAGAACAACAATATTATACTAAGATATCTTCTATTCCAATATATGAAGATGAAGAGATAGAGAAGATTAGTAAAATATTAAATATAGAATCAAAAGAACTATTTGATATGGTTGAAAATGGGAGAGAGGGATATATATACAGATCCTTAAATAGAGCCCAAAAATCGCAAATAGAATTATTGAATTTAAATTATTTATTATTTATACCTCAAAATGATAGATATTATCCTAATGGAGAGATGTTATCAAATACACTAGGATTTATAGAAGAAGATGGTACAGCAAATTATGGGCTTGAAAAACAATATGATGAAATTCTTTCTGGAATTTCAGGTTATAAAGAATATTTTAAAGCTATACAGGGAACAGAAATTCCATATACAAAAAATCAATCATATGAACCTAAAGATGCTGGAAATATAGTAACTTCAATTGATATTAATCTTCAAAAAATAGTATACAATAGATTAAAAGAAGCTTTCTTTGATTTAACACCATATTCAATAACAGCAGTTTTATCAGATCCTAATACTGGTGAAATTTTAGCTATAGAAAATCTACCTACTTTTGATTCTAATTCACCTAGAGCATTTAATGAAGATATTGATAAAATAGTTTTAAATAGTTTAGAAAAAGAAAAAATTGGTGATTATTTAGTTTCAAGATGGAATAATGATGCTGTTTCAATGCAATATGAACCAGGTTCTGTATATAAAATAATTACATCTGCAATAGCATTAGAAGCAGACAATCCTCTAAAGAATAAGATATACAATGATGATGGATACTATAAAATTGGAGAAGATTCAATAATAAAATCTTGGAGATATTGGGATCCGTTTGGTCCACAAAATCTAAAAGAAGCGTTTAAAAATTCGTCAAATCCTGTATATGCGCAACTTGCAGAAGATATTACCAAAGAAAAATATATTGAGTATGCTCAAATGTTTAGACTTGGAATGTTATCGGGAATTGATTTACCAAATGAATCGGAGGGATTTTACCCTAAAGATACTTCTTTAAGCGATGTAGATTATGGAACTTTAAGTTTTGGATACTATGCAACAGTAAATCCGGTACAATTTATAGCAACCTTGAATTCTACTGTTAATGGTGGAAATTATTATAAACCTCATATAACTTCAAAGATTACAGATAAAAATGGTGAAGTTGTTTCTGAAATGAAAGATTGGTATAAAGGCAAAACAGTAGATGAATCTACTAGTAAAGAAATAAATGAGTATATGGAGTATACAGCAGAGGATTATGGTTTAAATACTGAAGAGTTAAAATTTGGAGCTAAAACAGGAACCGCATACAAAAATAAATTAGAAAATCCATTGAGGGATGAAAATAAAAACAATATAGATGCGAGAACTTCAATTTATGTAACTTACCCGGCTTCAAAGCCAAAATATTCACTTTTGGTTGTTGTAGATGAGCCGCTCAACAAAGATACTTCATCAACTACATCTTTTCCTGTTGCAAAAAAAATTATGTATGATGTAGTTAAATACGATCAAGAAAAAGCTAATATAGTTAATAATAATAAAGAATTAGTCAAAATACCGGATGTAACAAATAAAACTGTAAAAGAAGCGGTACGTATATTAGAAGAGACGAATTTAAGAGTTAACTTAGAAGGCGAATATGGTGAATACCATATAGTCGATTCTCAATACCCAGAAACAAATAATTCTATTGAAATAAATTCCGTAATAAAACTTAAGACGAATAATTCGATTTCAATGCCAAATCTAATAGGATTAAGTCTTGATGAGGCTACAAAAATTCTTGATGAAAATTATATTAAATATAAAACTCAAGGTGAGGGAAGTAAAGTAAGAAATCAAAGTGAAAAGCCAAATGATACCATAAATAAAGATGAAGAAATAACAATTAAATTAGGAGATTAGAATGAATATAGCATTAACGACTATTATATCCATATTGTTATCAACAGTGTCGATATATTTTTTCATACCTTTTCTTAAAGGTAGAAATTTTGGACAGCCAATAAGAGAAGAAGGAAATAAGGACCATTTAAAAAAGGCGGGAACACCGACTATGGGCGGTTTTGCGTTTACTATAGTTTTTATATTTGTAACACTTATTTTTGTAAAGTTTAATAAAAATATTTTGTTTGTACTATTGACAACTTTATTCTTTGGTTTGATTGGCTTTATTGATGATTTTGAGAAAATAGCAAAAGGAAGAAATCTTGGATTAAATGCAAAGCAAAAATTAATTTTACAATTTTTAATTGCTTTTATATTAATCACAATTCAATATTTTGTGTTAGATATTAATATGGGAGAATTATCCATTCCATTTTTCAATAATCCGTTAAATATAGGAATATTTGCTATTCCATTATTAATGTTTATTATGGTAGGTACTGTAAATGCAGCAAACTTGACAGATGGACTTGATGGTCTATTAGCCTCAGTTTCAATACCTGTTTTTTTAGCGATAGCAGTTATGTCAATAGGAATAAATCCAGAGATAACACAATCAGCATTAATATTTGTTGGAGTATTGATAGGATTTTTAATATTTAACTCAAATCCTGCTTTAATATTTATGGGAGATACAGGGTCTATGGCTATAGGTGGAGCAGTAGTGTCAATGGTTATAATATTAAATAAACCAATTTATTTAATATTTTTAGCAGGAGTTTACTTAATCGAAGCTTTATCTGTTATAATTCAAGTTGTTTTGTTTAAAAAAACAGGAAAAAGAGTTTTCTTGATGAGTCCTATTCACCATCATTTTGAACTTAAAGGTAATAAAGAAACTAAGATAGTCGCTGGTTTTCAAGCGGTTAGTGTGTTATTAGCGTTAATAACTATATATTTAGTATAGGAAGATAAATGGAAATAAAAGATAAAAAAATATTAGTATTTGGTTTAGGAATTTCAGGAAAATCAAGTGTAAAAGCCTTGTCAAATCTAGGAGCAAAAGTATTAATATTTGATGATAGAGAATATGAAGAACTAAGAGAAGATGTTTACTCAATAGATGAATACGAATTTGATATTATACAAGAAGATGTAGATATTCCATGGAGTGAATTGTACTGTGTATTAAAAAGTCCAGGAATAAAATTAGAAAATGGTCTTATACAAGAAGCTGTTTCTAGAGGAATTGAGGTAATCACTGATATAGAATTGGCATATAGATTATATGGAGGAGATAAATTTATTTCGATTACTGGAACCAATGGTAAAACTACAGTAACCTCAGCAATTGCTCATATATTAGAACAATCAGGAGAAAAAGTACGAGTAGTTGGTAATATAGGAGTTGGTTTATTATCTGAAATATATAATTATGGACTTGATTACACATATGTAGTTGAGGTATCTAGCTTTCAACTAGAAAGCATAAGAGATTTTAGATCTAAAATCTCTATTATTACAAATATCACTCCAGATCATTTAGATTGGCATGGAAATTTTGAAAATTATATAAATGCTAAGAAAAATATTTATAAAAATATAAAAGAAGATGATTATTTAATTCTAAATAAAGATGATGAGATTTTGAATAAAATTAATGTAAATGCTAATGTAAAATATTTTTCAATAAAAGAAAAATCTGATTGCTATTATGATGGAGAATATATTATTAATGCAGAAAACAAATTTGAAAGAGATATCATTAATTTAGTAGGAGATCACAATGTTTCAAATATATTAAGCGCAATACTTGCATGTAATTCATTTGGATTAAAATTCAATCAAATTTTAGAAGGTATTAAAACTTTTAAATCTATAGAACATAGGATTGAATTTGTATCTGAAATAGATGGGGTAAAATACTATAATGACTCAAAAGGAACGAATATTGATTCTACTAAAAAAGCACTTTCAGGATTTAAGAAAAATGTAATATTAATTGCTGGAGGTTATGATAAAAAGATAGAATTTGACGAATTATTTGAAGACACTTCAAATATAAAATACTTAATTTCGTTAGGAGAAACTGCACAAAAAATTAATGAAGCAGCAAAGAGAAATAAAGTTCTAAATTCTTTAATAGTTAAAGATTTAGATGAAGCAATGGAAAAAGCTTTTGATTTAGCTGAAAAAGGAGATGTAGTTTTATTATCTCCTGCTTGTGCAAGTTGGGGTATTTATAAAAATTATATAGAGAGAGGTAATCATTTTAAAAATATAGTATATGCATATGAAAAGAAAAAAGAAGAAAAATAGTTTAAGTTTCAATATTGACAGGTATTGGAATTATGAACAAAAAAAAGCAAAATTTAATATTTATCTTTTTATATCTATTATATTTATCGGAATATTAGGACTAGCCTTTTTATTATCTGCTTCATCTTATTTAACTATTAAATATAATATAAATAGGTATTATTATGTAATAAGACAAGGGATATTTTTGATGTTAGGGATAATCCTAATGTATTTAATTTCGAAAGTAAATTATAAAATATATAAAAAATACGCCTTCGTCATCTATGTAATAGGTATAATATTGCTAATACTAGTATATGTACCACCATTTTCTGTATCAGTAAATGGTGCCAGAAGAGCTATAAATCTTGGAATACGATTTATGCCATCTGATATAGCAAAATTTAGTACGATAGTTATGCTTTCGACTTTTCTTGCAAGAAATCAAAGAAATATGATGTATTTTAGTAAATCGGTAATTCCAACAGGGATTATAATAGGTATACCATTTGTACTTATTTTGTTTCAGACAGATTTATCAACATCTTTTGTACTAGCTTTATCACTTGCAATTATATATTTAGTGGGAGGATTTAAATCGAAACATTTACCTCCAATTCTAATTTTCGTGGTAATAGGCGTTTTTATACTATATAAGAATTTAGAGCAATATCAAATTAATAGATTTACTGCTTTTTTAAATCCTGAATTACATTATAACGATTTATCATGGCAAGTTCTAAATGGATTGTTTGCTGTATCAAGAGGTGGAGTGTTTGGTCAAGGATATGGTAAATCGATATATAAAAATGGATATCTTGCAACTGAAGTACATAATGATATGATATTTTCAGTAATAAGTGAAGAGTTTGGATTTATAGGTTCTGTAATAGTTATACTTTTAATAGTATCGATTACATATATGACTATAAAAGAAGCTTTAAAATCGAAAGACTTTTTTGCAAAATTACTGTGTTTAGGTATAGGCTTGATTTATGTGATACAATCTTTAGTAAATATAGCGGTATCACTAAGTTTAATACCAAATACTGGAATTACTCTTCCATTCATTTCTAATGGTGGGACATCCATAGTAGCATTTTGTATAATGTTTGGAGTAGTTCTAAACATTTCAAGATTTAACAATTATGAATTAGAAAAAGAAAAAAAGAATAATGTTTTGAAATAGTATAAAAATGTTTACAAATATGTTAAAGTATTGATATAATGATAAATAGATATTACTAAAGATTTGAGAATTGATAAAAATTTGGAGGTAGAAATGAGCAATTTCGATATGGAAGTTAATAATAATGGTTTAGCGAAAATTAAAGTTATAGGTGTTGGTGGTGGTGGAAACAATGCCATCAGAAGAATGAAAGAAAGTGGATTAAGTGGTGTTGAATTCATCGCAATTAATACAGATAAACAAATACTTGATTCCATGAATTCAGACCAAACTTTACAAATCGGACAAAAGCTTACTAAAGGTTTAGGTTCTGGTGGACATCCAGAAACTGGTGAAAAAGCTGCTGATGAAAGTAAACAAGAAATAGAAAATATACTTGAAGGTGCTGATATGGTATTTGTAACTGCTGGTATGGGTGGTGGTACTGGTACAGGAGCTGCTCCAGTTGTTGCACAATTAGCTAAAGACATGGGTATATTAACAGTTGCTGTTGTTACAAGACCATTTACATTTGAAGGTCGTACAAGACAAAATCAAGCAGAACAAGGTATTGAAAGATTAAAGAAAAATGTTGATACATTGATAGTAGTACCAAATGATAGATTATTACAAATTTCAGAAAAAAGAACATCTATGGTAGATGCGTTTAAGATGGCTGATAAAGTTCTATTAGACGGTATTAAAGGTATTTCAGATTTAATAGCTGTTCCAGCTTTAATTAACTTAGACTTTGCTGACGTTGAATCAGTGATGAAAGAACAAGGTGTAGCTCACATGGGTATAGGATATGCTACAGGTGAAAACAGAGCTACTGAAGCGGCTAAACAAGCGATTAAATCACCTTTATTAGAAACTTCAATAGATGGTGCTAAAGCTGTTCTAATAAATATTTCTGGTTCTGATTTAGGAATATTTGAAATTAATGAAGCTTCAGAATTAATTAGAGAACAAATTGATTCAGATGCAAACATCATATTTGGAGCTGGATTAGACGACTCATTGAAAGATGAAATTAAAATTACTGTAATAGGTACAGGATTTGATAATAGAAAAATAGTATCTTCAAATGATAAAGCAAAAAGAAGTGATTCCGATAAGAATGATGGGGGATTTGTAATTCCTGATTTCTTAAAATAATTAAGATAGGATGTATAGATGAAATGTCCATTTTGTCATTTTCATGATTCAAAGGTAATAGACACTAGACCTACAGATAGTAATGAATCGATAAGACGTAGACGTGAGTGTTTAAAATGTAAAAAAAGATTTACAACTTACGAAAGAGTCGAAGATCAAACTGTAGTAGTTATCAAAAAAGACGAAACTAGAGAAGCTTTCCAAAGAAGTAAAATTTTAAATAGTTTGATAAAATCTAGTGAAAAAAGACCGATTGAAATTGCAACTCTTGAAAAAACAGTTGAAGAAATAGAAACTGAGATTAATCATTTAAATCAAAAAGAGGTTACATCAGCATATATCGGTGAATTAGTAATGAATAAACTTAAAAATATTGATAAAATTGCTTATGTAAGATTTGCATCCGTATATCGTGAGTTTGATGATGTACAATCATTTGCAGATGAAATTGAAAACTTAAAAGATTAATTGAAAATGCCTTGTTTTAAATAAGGCATTTCTTTTTAAAATGAAAGAATAATATTAATGGATAATTTAGACTTTTTTGATATTAATAAAGAAGAACAATTAAATATTAACAAACCTCTAGCAGCAAGATTGAGACCAAAGAGATTAGATGAATTTGTAGGACAAAAACATTTAGTTGGAAAAGATAAGCCATTAAATAGAATGATAAAGGCAGATCGACTTTCATCTATGATATTTTATGGACCTCCAGGTACAGGAAAGACAACCTTAGCACATATTATTGCGAAGACAACAAAGATGGATTATCAAGAATTATCAGCTACATCATCAGGAGTTAAAGATATAAAAGCTGTTATTCAAAGAGCGGAAGAAAATCTTGCAATTTATTCGATACGAACATTATTATTTATCGATGAAATTCACAGATTTAATAAATCTCAACAAGATACACTTTTACCACATGTTGAATCGGGTCTTATAGTTCTAATTGGTGCAACTACAGAAAATCCATATTTTGAAGTTAATAAAGCCCTTATATCAAGATCTCAAGTAATTACACTAAATAAACTTGAATATAATGATTTAAAATTATTAATAAATAAGGCTCTATCTGATAAGGAAAAAGGATATGGAAATAAAGATATCAAAATTGATGATGAAGCTATCGATTATTTAATTCAGACAAGTAATGGTGATGCTAGAAGTTTATTAAATAGTTTAGAAATCGCTGTATTATCTACTGAAGAAAAAAATGGAAAAATAATACTTGACTTAGAAACTATGCAAAATTCTATTATTCGTAAAGCTGCAATATATGACAAAAATGCAGATGAGCATTATAATACTATTTCTGCATTTATAAAATCTATGCGAGGATCAAATCCTGATGCTGCTATATATTATCTTGCTAAGATGCTGCATGCAGGAGAAGATATAAAATTCATAGCAAGACGTATAATAATATTTGCATCTGAAGATATAGGGCTTGCAGATCCCAATGCTATAAATATTGCAAATTCAGCATTTCAATCTATTGATGTAGTGGGACTGCCTGAAGCGAGGATAATACTTGCAAATGCAGTGATATATATGTCACTTGCTCCAAAATCGAATTCAGCATATCTTGCTATAAATAATGCTATGAATTTTGTTGAAAATAACGAAAATTATGAGATACCAATGCATTTAAGAGATAGTCATACAGTAGGTTATGATAAAATTCCAAATAATTTAAGGTATAAATATCCTCATGATTATAATTACGGTTATACAAATCAGAGATATTTGCCTGAAGAAATTTCTAATGTGAAGTTCTATAATAGTAAAAATATTGGTTATGAAAAAAATATTAATGAAAGATTAGAAAAAATTAAGGAGAATGAAAAAGATGGAAATTAAACAATTATTCACAAGCTATAAAGATTATGTAGGAAAAGAAATTGAAATACATGGATGGATTAAAAAATCAAGAGAATCAAAGAATATAGGTTTCTTAGAAATTAATGATGGGACATTTTTTAGTAATGTTCAAGTAGTTGTAGAGTCTAGTGTGAATAATTTTAAGGAAGTATTTTCATTGGGAATATATTCAGCTGTTAAAGTTAAAGGGATTTTGGTAGAACCTGAATCAGCAAAGCAAGACTTTGAAATTCAAGCAAGTGAGATAGAGATTTTAAGTGAATCTGATAAAGACTATCCACTTCAAAATAAAAGACATACTTTTGAATTTTTAAGAACAATGCCATCACTTCGTATGAGAACTAATGCATTTAATGCAGTTTTTAGAGTTAGAAGTGAACTTGCTTATGCTATTCATAAGTTTTTTAATGAAAGAGGATTTGTATATATTCATACTCCAATAATTACAGCATCTGATGCTGAAGGTGCAGGTGAAATGTTCAGAGTAACTACATTTAATCCAGATAAAGAAACACCTAGAACAGAAGATGGTCATGTTGACTATACAAAAGATTTCTTTGGAGCAATGTCAAATCTAACTGTAAGTGGTCAATTAGAAGTTGAAGGATTTGCAATGGCATATTCAAAAGTCTATACATTTGGTCCAACATTTAGAGCGGAACACTCAAACACACCAAGACATGCGGCTGAATTTTGGATGATTGAACCTGAAATTGCATTTGCAACATTACCAGATGTAATGGATTTAGCTGAAGATATGGTGAAATATATTATTCGTCATGTACTGGATAAATTACCTGAAGAAATGAAACTTTTCGATTCTTTTGTTGAAAAGGGAATTATTGAAAAATTAAATAAATTAGTTGAATCAGACTTCAAGAGACTTACTTATACAGAAGCAATTGAAATACTTGAAAAAGCTGATAAAAAATTTGAATACCCAGTTTCATGGGGCCTAGATTTACAGACTGAACATGAGAGATATTTAACAGAGGAAGTATTCCATGGACCTGTATTTGTTACAGATTATCCAAAAGACATTAAATCATTCTATATGAAGTTAAATGATGATAAAAAGACTGTAGCAGCTATGGATATGCTTGTTCCAGGAGTAGGTGAATTAATCGGTGGTTCTGAAAGAGAAAATGATATTGAAAAATTATTAAAACAAATGGAAGATAAAAATATTAAATCTGAAGATTACAAATGGTATTCAGATTTAAGAAGATATGGCGGAGTGAGTCATGGTGGATACGGATTAGGATTTGAAAGAATGGTAATGTATATGACAGGTATGAAAAATATACGTGACGTATTACCATATCCACGTACAGTAAATTCAATGAAAATTGATAAATAATGGAGTAGATTTTGGAAAAGAATATTGAATATTATTTTAAGAAGTATAATACTCTAATAAAATGCATAATATTTACATTTATTATAGGAATGCTTTCGCATTCCTATATGTATTTTAACAATGCTATTTCAAACGATTCATTGAATGAGTTTATTACATGGGATAATGTAAGACAATTTAAAACAGAAACAGGAAGAGGTCTTGTAGTTTTTTATCTTCAATATATTCGAGGAATAATAACTGTTCCATATTTAGTTGGAATTCTTTCACTAGTATATATTTCAGTTTCACTTTATTTAATAAGTAAAATATTTGATATTAAATCAGATATTATACTATTTATGATATCAGCTATTATGGTTCTAAATATGACCGTAATAGCTCTTACAGCGACATATATACATGATTTAGATGCGGATATGCTATCTTTATTATTGGCTACATTATCGGTGTTTTTCCTTACAAAATACGATAGGGGATATATATTTGGAATGATACCTCTTGCACTTTCAATTGGGCTATATCAAGCATTTATATCATTTGCTATAATTCTCATCATATTCAAATGTATATTAGATTTAATCTATAAAGAAAATCGTAAAAAAGTTTTAGAATATGGTATAAAAGGCATATTAATGATTATAGGTGCTGGGTTATTTTATCTGCTTTTAGTTAAAATAATAGTTTCGCTTACAGGTATTAATATAGCAGAAGGACAATATAATTCCATTTCAAAAATCAAAAAGCTATCATTTCTAAATATTATTGTATTTACGATTAGAACTTGGATATTTACAATAGGGAAATTAGTGAATCCACCTACAATATTAAGCGGAAATGTTAATATAGCAGTTCATATATTACTACTATTGCTTATATTTTATTTCATAATCAAAAAGATTATTCAAAATAAAATTGATGCTAAAACAATCTTTATGGTTTTATTACTTGTAATCATTACACCTATTGGTATGAATATTAGTAGAGTCTTAATGAGAAATTTTTCTCATGATGTTATGCACTATAGTATATTTATGATATATTTGCTACCTTTACTATTTGTAGATAGAGAAATATTTAGAAAAGACTTTTTAGAAGTAAAGAATAAATCATATAGAATTGCAGTTTTATTAATAATGGTATTTGTAATGTTTGGTAATTTCAGATTTGCAAATACTGCCTATTTAATAAAAGATTTTGAACAAGATGCAAACATGTCTCTATTTACCAGAATAAACTATGATATGAATAATATAGATGGATATGTAGATGGAGAGACACCTGTTGCATTTGTTGGCAGACCTTTAGATCAAATAAGAAGAAATAGAGATTTTACGCTTAGAATTACAGGAATGTCAAGATCTTTCGTTCCTTATTATTCATACAATGACAGATATAAAGCGTATTTTAACTATGTACTAATGATGGATACTAAATTTGTATCAGAAGAGGAAATTGATTTATTAAGTGAAGATAGTAGAGTGATTAATATGTCGGTATATCCAAGCAAAGATAGTATTAAATTAATAGATGGAGTACTAGTAGTGAAACTTGGAAATGACTTAAATGATGATTATTAATAATTAAAATAAGGAGTTTTAATGACAGCTTCAATATTAAAATTAATAGCAATAATTTCAATGACAATCGATCACATTGGAGCATATCTATTTTATTCAGGAAGTGATATAGTTTCTCCGCAAGGTATAAATTTGATGCGTTCTATAGGAAGAATGGCACTTCCTATATTCGCGTATTTCTTAGTAGTTGGTTATTTTAAGACAAGAGATATTAAAAAATATATTTCAAGAATACATTTATTTGCGATAATTTCACAAATTCCATTTACACTTGCATTTTATTATGAAAACTATTATGTTTATGAAAGTGTAAATTTCATAGAATATGATTATAAATGGTTGCTTGCAATCATCCCTATGATAGCATTCTATTATGTTTTAATACTTGATAGAAAGTTTGATATATCATTAGTGTATGTATCGATAGCATGGTTAATTACCCCTATAAATACATCGGTAAATGGATATTTTCTACTAACTGGATATGAATTGAATATATTCTATGAACTAGGACTTGCATTAATATTGTTTGAATATTTTAATTTGTTGAAAACAAAATATAAAAATAATATTTTAATGTATATAATAATTGCAATTTCGGTTATACTTTCATATTACTATATTGGAGGAATAGCAAACTATGGATATAATGCGATCGCTTTGATGATAGCATTGTATTTGACAAAGGGAACAAAGTATTACCAATCATTTATAGTATTTCTATGGGGATATTATATGTATAGCTGGAATATGACAAATATTATATTTATAGTATTAACATGTATATTGCTTTTAACATATAATGGTAAAAAGGGATCAAATCTTAAATATCTATTTTACACATTCTATCCAATACACATTACAATACTTGCGTTGTTTAATATATTTGGGGTGTTACAATAGAAGATTTAGTTTAGTTAGATTTATAGAAGAGTTTTATTAGAACTTAGCTCATAGTCGAAATGCTTTATTGACTTTTGACTTAAAAAATATTAGAGTTATTATGCTGAAGACGACACAGAAATTACGCTAGAATCTTTGAAGCCTTCGACTTTCATTAAGTTTTGGTAAGTCAAGAATAAACCCTTCGGACAATGCATAATTGACTCAGACTATCCAGAGATTACTAGAGAAGATATATTATTATTTGAGTTGCATTTATAATACCATGTTTAACTAGAATAATTGGGGACAGGCGGTCTGTTGGATAGGAATATGTATAGCTTTAGATTGTAAAGTTGAAGATGTGATTGAAATAAGTGAGGAGGAAATAATTAATGTTAAGTAATCAAATTAGTTTTTTTCAAGATGTGAATAGGTTTGCTTATAAATTAGATTCTTTTTCATCGACTGATAATATTAAACCTAAAGTAAAATATAAGTCCATAGAGCTTTTTGCTGGAGCTGGTGGAATGGCATTAGGGATAGAACAAGCTGGATTCGAGAATATATTAAGTATAGAAATTGATAAAGATGCTTGCAAAACTTTAAGAGAAAATCGTCCTAATTGGAATGTTTTAGAAGGTGATATTAATGAAATTGCAAAAAAAGGAATATCTAATTATGTTAATTATCAAGGTGAAATTGATTTAATTGCCGGAGGTGTTCCATGTCAAGCATTTAGTTATGCTGGAAAAGGTAAAGGATTTGCAGATACAAGAGGAACATTATTTTATCCAATGTCAATAATTATTGAAGATGTAAAACCAAAAACATTTATATTAGAGAATGTAAAAGGGTTAACTACTCATGATAACGGAAGAACTTTAGAAACTATGATTGAGATTTTTGAAAACATAGGATATACAATTTTCTGGAATGTATTAAATTCATGGGACTATGATACAGCACAAAAACGTGAAAGATTAATAATGATAGGAATACGCAATGATTTGTATGAAAACCAAATCTTTGATTATAATTACCCTGAAAAACAAGAATACAAGCCAGTTTTAAAAGATATATTAAAAGATGTACCTGAGAGCATTGGTCGAAAATATAGTGATAAAAAATACAGTATTATGAAATTAGTACCTCAGGGAGGATGTTGGATAGATTTACCTGAAGATGTGGCAAAAGAATATATGAAAGGTTCGTATTATTTAGGTGGTGGTAAAAGAGGTGTAGCTAGAAGAATGAGTTGGGACGAACCATCTTTGACATTAACTACTGCACCAGATATGAAACAAACAGAGAGATGTCATCCAGATGAAACACGCCCTTTCACAGTAAGAGAATATGCAAGGATACAATCTTTTCCTGATTATTGGAAATTTTCAGGTGGGATGACATCACAATATAAACAAATAGGAAATGCTGTTCCAGTAAATTTAGCTAAATATGTGGGTTTAAGTTTAGTAAAATACTTAAATCAGTTCATTACTATAAACTAAAGGAGTATCAAATTGGAGTGTAATTTAAATTTTATTACTAAAGAAAATTTAGAAAAACATGTTGAAGAAACTATTCTAAAGTATAGAGGAAATCTAAAAAGTTGGACTAAAAATGACTTTAATAAAAATCTTATTGACCCTATAAAAATGCTTTTTGATAAAACTGTTAATGAATTTAGTTGGGAAGAAGTAATAGAAAATGAGATATTTAGACAAAGGGATAAATCTAATACAAATGCTATAGGTTATTTCCATCAAAATATATTTAAGTATTTTAATTCTTGTACAGTTCCTGAATATGTATGGGATGTTATATGGGAACCTGAAGAGGGAATAGTTGTTGGCGAAGATAAAAAGATCTATAAAAGAGCAAAAATTGAAATGAAAAACAAACATAATACTATGAACTCATCTTCTACTGTAGCAACATATGCAAAATGTATGGGAGAATTAATAGATGATCCTGATTGTGTTGTATTTTTAGTGGAAGCTATAGCTAAAAGAAGTCAAAATATTAATTGGATAGAAACATTTGATAGTAAAAGAATAAGTAATGATAGATTGCGAAGAGTTAGCATTGATAGATTTTATGAAATGGTTACAGGAGAAGAAGATGCCTTTTTCCAATTATGTATGGTATTACCTAACATAATATCTGAAGTTTTCAATAAAACAGAAAAACTAAAAAATACAGAAGATACTGTTATAAAAGAATTATATTATTTAGTTGGTGATAAATCCCAAACTGTTTCATTAGGTATAGCATTGATGATGTTAGGTTTTGAAACTTATAAGGGATTCGCTGATGAAAAAAACAGAATAGTATTGAGATATAACATTAATAATCCTCCAATAAAATAATATTAACCAAGTGATTATTTTGATCAAAACGAATATAATCTCCCCAAAATGTGATATTATATATATTATTATATAAAAAGAACTTAGATTAAGAGAATGGAGTTATTATGGTACAAAGATATAATCCGAATCATATCGAAGAAAAATGGCAAAAGATATGGGATGAAGAAAAAACATTTAAGACAACTATGGATAAAAGTAAGAAAAAGTTTTATGCTTTAGTTGAATTTCCTTATCCTTCAGGTCAAGGATTACATGTAGGTCATCCAAGAAGTTATACTGCACTCGATGTTGTTTCAAGAAAAAGAAGAATGCAAGATGAAGTTGTTTTGTATCCAATGGGATTTGATGCATTTGGATTACCTACGGAAAATTATGCGATTAAAAATAAAATACATCCAAGAATAGTTACAGAAAATAACATTGCAAATTTTACTAAACAATTAAAATCTCTAGGTTTTTCATTCGATTGGGATAGAGTGGTAGACACAACCGATCCAAACTATTATAAATGGACTCAATGGATCTTCATACAATTATTCAAACATGGACTTGCTTACAAGAAAGAATTTCCAATTAATTGGTGTCCTAGCTGTAAGGTTGGACTTTCAAATGAAGAAGTTGTAAATGGTAGATGCGAAAGATGTGGAACTCCAGTTGAACACAAAATTAGAAATCAATGGATGCTTAAAATCACTGAATATGCAGACAGATTGATTGATGATTTAGCTGAAGTTGACTATTTGGATCATATCAAACAACAACAAATTAATTGGATTGGAAGATCTTTCGGCGCAGAAATAGATTTTGCAATTAAAGATCATGACAAATCATTAAAAATATTTACCACAAGACCAGACACCATTTATGGTGCGACATATATGGTAATTGCTCCAGAACATCCAATTATTGAAGAATTGAAGATGGAAATAAAAAACATAGAAAAGATTGAAGAATATAAAGATTTTGCAAACAAGAAATCTGATTTTGAACGTTCAGAAATGAATAAGGATAAGACTGGTGTTGAACTTGAAGGTATTAAAGCAATTAATCCTATTTCAGGTGAAGAAATGCCTATTTGGGTTTCCGACTATGTAATGATTACTTATGGAACAGGTGCAATTATGGCAGTTCCAGCTCATGATGAAAGAGATTATGAATTTGCAAAGAAATTCAATTTACCAATAAGGGAAGTTGTTGCAGGCGGAAATATTGAAAAAGAAGCATTTACCAATACTGAAACAGGTACGCTTATTAATTCTGACCTTATAAATGGTCTTGAAGTTGAAGATGCAAAGAAAAAGATTATTGAGATAATTGAAGAAAAGGGTATAGGGCATGCTAAGAAAAACTTTAAGCTGAGAGACTGGGTATTCTCTAGACAAAGATATTGGGGAGAACCAATTCCAATGGTGTATTGTGAAGAACATGGTTGGAATCCAGTTGATGAAGAAGAGTTACCACTTAAACTTCCTGAAGTTGAAA
This sequence comes from Helcococcus sueciensis DSM 17243, assembly GCF_000423145.1. Classification (GTDB taxonomy): domain Bacteria; phylum Bacillota; class Clostridia; order Tissierellales; family Peptoniphilaceae; genus Helcococcus; species Helcococcus sueciensis. Next base: position 35,518 of record NZ_AUHK01000005.1, read on the forward strand.
ATTATGAACCAACAGATGATGGTTCTAGCCCTCTTTCAACTATTGAATCATTTGTAAATACGACATGTCCAGTATGTGGTGGGCCAGCTCATAGAGAAACTGATACAATGCCACAATGGGCAGGATCATCATGGTACTATTTAAGATATATGGATCCGGATAATGATAAAGCTTTAGTTGGAAAAGACGAAGCAGAATTCTTCTCACCAGTTGACTGGTACAATGGAGGAAATGAACATACGACTTTACATTTATTGTATTCAAGATTTTGGCATAAATTCCTTTACGATTTAGGCGTAGTACCAACAAAAGAACCATATATGAAACGTACATCACATGGTATGATACTTGGTGAAAATGGCGAAAAAATGTCTAAATCAAGAGGGAATGTTGTAAATCCAGACGAAATAGTTGCAAACTATGGTGCAGATACGCTTCGTACTTATGAAATGTTTATTTCAGAATTTGATAAATCCGTTCCATGGTCAGATCAAGCATTAAGTGGTGTTAGAAAATATTTAGACAGAGTTTGGAGACTACAAGATATTTTAGTTGAAGGTAATGAGCATTCAAAAGATATGGAAGTATTGGTAAATCAAACAATTAAGAAAGTTTCAGATGATATTGAAGCTCTTAAATTCAATACAGCAATATCACAATTAATGATACTTCTAAATTCATTTACTGATAAAGGACAAATAAACAAGAAAGAATATGAAACTTATCTAATCCTACTTAATCCATTTGCACCACATATCACAGAAGAGTTGTGGGAAACACTTGGAAATAAGGTTCAACTTGCAAATCAAAACATTTGGCCAATATTTGATGAAACAAAACTTTTAGAAGATACAGTATTAATACCAGTACAAGTAAATGGAAAAGTAAGAGGGAAGATAACTGTCCCACGTGATACAGATAAAGATGAAATCATAAGACTTTCACAGGAAGAAGAAAATGTAAAACTATTCATTGAAGGAAAAGAAGTAGTAAAAGTTATATATGTTCCAGGAAAAATATTAAATATTGTTGTAAAATAGAATAAATAGAAGCAGTATATAAAAATTGTTAAGATTTTGTATACTGTTTTTTTGTTATTTAACAATTTTTACCAAAAATCTTTAATTTATATTTTTATTATGCTATAGTTAATATATATAAAAATATAATAAAATATATACTGTAGAGGAATAGGAGTAAAAATGAAAAAAATATTTAAATTATTTATTATATTATTATTGTTAGTAGGGCAAGTAGGAACAGTTAATGTTTTAGCAAAAGATGACGAAATAATAGTTAATCGTATAAAGGTACCAATTGCAATTTCAGCATATAGAGATAGAGTTGTACCACAAATAGGAACTCCTCAAAAAATATATGTTGAAGAATCAGATCAATATGGCAATTTATATGGTGGATATTTAAAATTCGAAAGAATATTAAATGCTTATAGTACTGGATATTTGCTTGTTAGATATTCAGGTACTTTAGATCTTATAGGAAAATCTAATCCAAGATAAAAATTAAACCTCTACAGTATATATTAAAATTTGAGGAGTATTTATGTTATTATTTGAGATTAAAAAAATATTTAAGTCGAGAATAGTATATATTATTATGGCTTTTTCGGTAGTAATATCTTTTTATTCATCTGTGATATTATCTTCTGACAGGATAAATAAAAGCCTAGAAGAGAATATTATGACTGGTTCTGAAGCATTGATTGTTCATGATGTTTTTTCTGATTTATATAGTCTATATCAAAAGGAAACATTGATGGAAAAAGATCCCTATGATATAAAAAAAGAACTTCAAAAAGCTGAAAAAGGAACAGAAGAGTATAAGGAACTATTGAATATTTATACAAAAATAAGATATGAATACTTTAAGCTAAAATACGACTTTATTCAAAAATATAAAGATATATATCCAGAATTATTAGAAATAAATAGTCAAGAAAAAATTAATAATATTGAATGGCAAATGTTCAAATATGGAAAATTATTAGAAAACAATGCTTCTGATTATTATTCAACTGCTGAATATTTTGGAGACAATTCTATACAACAAATTGTAAATTCTTCAAATATTTTATTTGGCATATTCCCAGTACTATTTTTTATTTTTTTATTCTCTAATTTCTTTTCTAAAGAAAGAGAAGATGAGACTTTGAACCTATTATATACTCAACCAAGTAAAAAAAATAAAATAATTATTTCTAAATACTTTGTAATACTTTTATCAAGTATTATTTACATAATATTTACTTTTATATTCTTTAATCTATTTTCACTTATTAAAGGCGTGCCAATAGGTGGGCTTAGAGATATTTATAGAGTAATAGATTCAACGAATCATTTAGCCTATATAGAAGGATATAGCTTAGTTTTACAAATAGTTCTTTATTATTTGATATTGATAAACTTTTGGTCATTTTTGGCTATGATATTATCTATAAGATATAAATCCACTAAATCTCTAGGGATATCCTTGAGTATATTTTCAATATTGTATTTGGCAATGAATTTACATTCCGAATTTAGAAATGTTTATAATCCTGTATATGCATTGAATATTAAAGATTTAATTTTAGGAAAGTTTGAATTAGTTACGAAAAATGGAATATCTAATTATATTCAAATTGATGCTAGTAAGATAACAAATCTAACTATTCATATCATCATAATTGCAATATTAGTCCTGATATCATTCAGACTTAAAGATGAAAGAAAGGCTGAAAGTAAATATTCAAAAGTAAATAAAATAAATAGTCTATTTGAATTTGAGACATTAAAAATATTAAAAGAGAAAACTCTACTTATATATTTATTTACATTTTGTATGATAATTGGTATTCAGGCTATTAGTTCTAATTTTTCATATAAAAATCTAAGAGATAATTTTGTAAACACAGAAATTCTTGATTTAAATGATAAAAAAACTTTAGATGAATATAATACTATGCTTGATAATTACAACGATGAAAAGTGGTTATTAGAGCATTATTTTGATGATCCAAATGGTAAAAAGATTGATGATATACCAGAAAAAGACCTGGAAAAGATTGAAGCTCAAAAGCAAATGTATGAATTTTACATTCAAAATGTAGATAAAAACATGGCAGACAGAAAATACAAAATTGAAAATTTTAAACAAAACAATTCAAAAGAATTTTATAGTATATTAAAAAATGAATTTCAAAATAATTGGGAGGTTTTTAGCTATAGTGATAAAATTATGGGAGGTAGATTATCAAACAAATCCTTAAAGTTTAATACCGATTTATTTGAACAATCTTCAAAGTATGAGACGGATGTATTTCCTATAATTTCATCATTTTTATCAATTGATGAAAATTATAAAACTTCACAAGCTAGAAATCTAGAATATAGAAATAGCGTAATACCATCTACATCAGCATTTACATTGCCATATAATTTACTTAAGACTCATTATTTAGATTTAGTATTGGCTTTGGTAATTTCAATGTCAGTATTTGTGGGATATACAATTGATAAAGGTGGAAAGAATAATCTCGAATTTATATTTGCAACTCCTATTTCAAAAAGAAAATATAATATGAATAAGAACTTTACACAGCTTGTGTTGGGACTAGTTCTCTTATTAATTCTAATTTTGTATATCACAGTTTTAGGGTTTATTTCAGAAGGATTTTCTGGATATAATTTCCCAGTAGCGATATATGATGAAATGGGATATAGCTTCATATATTTATCAAGCTATCTATTGAAAGTTGTGTTTGGAATTATAGCCGTTTTAATTTTTTTAGTTAGTTTGATGAATTTAATATCAATATTTGTTAAACATAGAAATATTTTATATTTACTAAGTATAATATTTGTAGTAGGAGGCTATACAATATCAGGCTTAATACCTGAATCAATTGGAAAATTATTGCCTTTTATTTATTTAAGAATTTCAACTTTAGCAGATCAATCACTTTATCTTTTAAGTGATATAAGTTTTGTCTCATATCAATTTGGATTAATTATACTAATTATATGGGCAATTATTAATCTGATTTTAAGTAATTTTATAATTAAATTTAAGAAAAACTAGGAGCAATTATGTGTATATTAAAAATAAAAGATTTAACTAAAAAATATGGTGATTTTGAAGTCCTAAAAGGGATTAATCTTGAAATTAACTCACCTGGAATTTATGCTCTAGTTGGTCCAAATGGAGCTGGAAAGACTACTTTGTTTAATATTATTTCAAATTTATTAAATAAATCATCGGGTGAAATTGAAGTTGTCGGTAAGAAGAATACAGATGAAAGCATCTTTTATGAAACTTCCTTCTTAAAAGATAATAATGTACTCTATGACTATTTAACAGGCTACGACCATCTGAACTTTATAAAATTAACACAAAAATTATCGAAGGATAGAGTTGAAGAGGTAGTAAAAAAACTTCAAATCGAAAGTTATATGAATAAGAAAGTTGGGGAATATTCATTAGGTATGAAACAGCATTTATTAATAGCTTTAGCAATGCTGAATAGACCAAAGCTTATGATATTAGATGAACCATTGAATGGACTTGACCCAACAGCTATTATTAAGGTTAGACATCTATTTAAGGAACTTGTAAATTCAGGAACTGCAATTCTTATATCATCACATACATTAAGTGAAATTGATAAATTAACAAATCATATTATGTTTCTAAAAGATGGAAAGATAGTTTCGGAAAGCTTGGATTATTCAAATGACAATATGTATTATTTGGAATTAGAAGATATTCCAAATTTAGGCTTAGAGAAAATTATTTTTGAAGATATTGAATGGACTATTGATGAAAATAGAATAAAAGTAAATCTTAAATCAAAATCTATCAACGATCTTCTAAAATTATTGATAGATAATGATATTAGAATAGTTGATATAGAGAAAGTTAAAAAGGGTTCTGAAGAAAAATATATTGAAATGTTTCCGGATGAAATGGATAAAATTAAGGGATATGTTTAGTCTGAAAAAGTGTATTGGAATTAAAATGTGTTTAATAATTTCTAAAACTTTAAAAGATAGAATTAAATAATATACTTATAACAGAATATCTGCTATAATATTAACATATAAATCCGTATATGAGGTGATTATGAAAAAACTAATTGAAAAATTAATTTCACCATTTATAATGGCGACTTTACTTGTAATTATACTTTTAATATTTAATGATCCCGATCCTAATAAATTTAAAGCTTTAGTATTTGCACTAGTTATAATTACTGCAGTAATTATTTACTTATATTTATATCTTGAAAAGAAGAGTGATAATAAATAAATTTTGAATCAGCAATATTTGTCTTGGTCAAATATTGTTGATTTTTTTTGTAGTGTCAGTGCTGTCCGGAATTTTTATTGAAGTAGTAAAAATGTCATGTAATAATAAAACGATTTTACAATTTTGAATTATCAGGATAATTTTTTTAATCATTAATAAAAGTATTAGATTTTTAACTATACCAAATCAACATCTCATTTAATTTTTAAGATTTCTTTACATTACTGCCCTTTATTTGATAAGATATATTAGAGTATTAATGTTTAAATAGGGGGCTATTATGAATTTAACTACTAAAAGTGAATATGGTCTTAGAGCATTATCCTATTTACGTGATAGATACAATGAAGGTCCAATTAATATAACTGAGATTAGTGCAAATCTTGATATAAGCAAAACGTACATAGAGCAGATATTTAGTAAGCTCAAAAAATCCAACATTGTAAAATCATATAGAGGAAAAGATGGTGGTTATATATTATCTAAAAAGCCATCAGAAATTATAGTTGGCGATGTGATTAGAGCCTTAGAAGGAAACATAAATTTGACTAATAAATGCGAAGTTGAAAATTGCGAAGTTGAAAATTGTGCATCAAGACATGTGTTTTCTGAAATAGATACTGCTGTATCCAATGTAATAGATAAAATATCATTGGATCAAATATAATGAAGAGGTTATGATGAAAAATTTGAATTTTAATCAATTAAGAAAAGAATATTTAGATTTTTTTGAATCTAAAGATCATATAAGACTAAAATCTTATTCTATGATACCAAATAAAGATAAATCACTATTATTAATTAATGCTGGTATGGCTCCTCTTAAAGAATATTTTATGGGGACAAAGAAATTTTCCAAGGATAGAGCAACATCATCACAAAGATGTCTACGTACTGGGGATTTAGATAATGTAGGTAAGACAGATAGACATGCTACATTTTTTGAAATGCTTGGAAATTTTTCTTTTGGAGATTATTTCAAAAAAGAAGCTATTACTTGGGCATGGGAATTTTTAACAGAAGTAATAGAATTAGATAAGGATAAGCTATCAGTTACAGTATATTTTGAAGATGATGAAGCCTATGAAATATGGAATAAGATAATAGGATTACCAGAAGATAAAATCCAAAGACTTGGTAAAGAAGATAATTTCTGGGAATTAGAAGAAGGTCCATGTGGTCCATGTTCAGAAATTATGTATGATAGAGGAGATAAATACGAAGGTGACGATAGATATTTAGAAATATGGAATTTAGTATTTACACAATTTAATAAAGATTCAAAAGGTGTTTATCATCCACTTGAACATCCAAATATAGATACTGGTATGGGGCTTGAAAGACTTGCACTTATACTTGAAAATGCAGACAATATATTTGAACTTAAAACATTTAGTCCACTAAAAAATAAGATTGAAGAACTTTCTGGTAAGAAGTATGGCGAATCAGAAAAAGTAAATCAATCATTTAGAGTTATCATGGATCATGCAAAAGCTATGACATTTTTAGTGTATGATGGAGTTATTCCTTCAAATGAAGGAAGAGGATATGTTCTTAGAAGACTTATAAGAAGAGCATATAGACATGGTAAACTTTTAGGTATTAATGGGAAGTTTCTTGAAAAAATGTCGCTACAAGTTATGGAAATCTACAAACCTGAATATGGTGAAATACTAGAAGATAGAGAAAGAGTACTTCATATTATTAGTCGTGAAGAAGATAAGTTCCAAGAAACTATTGATCAAGGATTGAATATATTAAATGAAATTATTGAAAGTTTGAAAAAATCAGACAAAAATATATTATCAGGTAAAGATGCATTTAAACTTTATGATACATTTGGATTCCCTCTTGATTTAACAGAAGAAATCATTAAAGAACATTCATTAAAAATTGATGAAGAAGAATTTAATAAAGCAATGTTAAATCAAAAAGAACAATCCAGAAAAGGTGGTAGTTTTAAAGGTGGATGGGAAGAAGAAGTACTTGATATTTCCGGATATGAACCAACTAAATTTATAGGATATACTGAACTAGAATCAAAATCTAAGATAATTGGAATTGAAGGATTAGATGAAGATATAATTTCATCTGGACAAAAAGCTGTAATTATACTTGACACTACACCTTTCTATGGTGAAGGTGGGGGTCAAATAGGTGATACAGGAGTATTTGAATCCGAAAAAGGATGGATGATAGTAACAGATACAAAGAAGACAGCAGATAATATTTTTTATCATTATATTGAAGTTAAAGATGGAGAGTTTTCTATTGGTGATGAAGTAATCGCTAAAGTAGATTCATTTAGAAGAAAAAATATTATGAGAAATCATTCTGCTACACATTTATTAAATAAAGCGCTAAAGACAGTTCTTGGTAATCATATTAATCAAGCGGGTTCGTTAGTTACCGATAGCAGACTTAGATTTGACTTTACACATTTTGAAGCGATCAGTCATGAAGATCTAATGAAGATAGAAAATTTAGTAAATAAAGCTATATTTGATTCATATAATATAAATACTATAGAAACTGAACTTGAAAAAGCTAATGAGATGGGTGCTATAGGATTATTTGAAGATAAATATAAAGATATAGTTCGTGTTGTAAATATGGGTGACTATTCTATTGAATTATGTGGTGGTACTCATGTTTCAAATACATCACAAATCATGATGTTTAAGATATTATCTGAATCTGGAATTGCAGCTGGTGTTAGACGTATAGAGGCTATTACAGCATTATCAGTATACGATTATATTAATGACTATCAAGAAAGAGAAGATATTATTGCATCTTTAATTAAATCTAAAAAAGACGATATAAAAACTAAAATTACAAGTATTTTAGAAGAAGAAAAAGAATTAAAAAATGAAATTGAAAAATTAAAATCTATCTATGAAAATGGTATAATTAAATCATTAGAAAATGAAATCTTCGAAGTATCTGGTGCAAATGTGTTGGTTGCTAAATTAAATAATATTGACAATCAATCATTAAAGAATATATCTGATAAATTACAAAATTCAAGAGATAATTTAGTAGTTTTATTAGCTTCATCAAATGGTAATAAATTAATATATCTTTCATCTGTTTCAAAAGATTTAATAAAAAGAAACATCAAAGCTGGTGAGATAGTTAAATTTATCGCTCAAAAAACAGGTGGAAATGGTGGTGGAAGACCAGATTTTGCTCAAGCTGGTGGAAAAGATGTAGAATTGTTAGAAGAAGCATTAATAGAAACAGAAAACTTTATTAAAGATAAATTAAAGTAGGAGGAAATTATGGCAAAAGATCTAGACCAAACTATGCAATTTAAAATGGATGGACCTGAAAAAGATAAAGTAGTTGATATTATGGAAAAAGTATATCATGCTCTAAAAGAAAAAGGTTACGATCCTTCAAATCAGATAATTGGATATATTATTTCAGGGGATCCAACTTATGTAACTAGCCATAATGATGCAAGAAAACTTATAAAACATTTGGATAGAAATGATTTATTAGAAAGTATTTTAAAATTTTATTTTGAAAAAAATGATATTAAATAAAACTAAGCCGGGCGCTTTTGTGCCCGTTTTATTTTGAATGGAGAACTAATGCAAAGATATATAGGTCTTGATGTAGGTACAAAAACCATAGGAGTAGCTGTATCTGATCCTACACTTTTGTTTGCCAATGGTTTAGTTACTATTAAAAGAACAAAAGTAAAAGAAGATATATATAAAATATTAAAAATAATAGAGGAACAAGAAGTAAGTCTAATAGTCGTTGGGATGCCTTACAATATGGATGGATCCGTAGGTCCAATGGCTCAAAGAGTAATGAGCTTTGTAGATTTACTAAAAAGGGAAACAGATGTAGATATAGTTTATGCTGATGAAAGGCTTACAACTATTTCTGCAGAGGAAGTTTTGATCAAACAAAAAGTTAGAAGAGAAAATAGAAAGGAGCATATCGATAAGATTGCAGCATCATTTATTCTACAGTCTTATTTAGATAGCAAGTAAATTATGGATAAATTTGAAAATGAGGATAAAATTTATATTGATCTTCATGATGATGATGATGTTATAAGATTACTCTTAATAGATTCATTTGGAATTGAAGATGAGGAATATGCATCATTACTTGATGAAGAAGAAGAAGTTTTATATATCGCTCAAGTTGAATTAAATGAAGAAGAGGCGATATTTACACTGATTGAAGATGAAGATGAACTTGAAGAAATTCTTTCTATATACTCTGAACTTTTAGATGAAGACGAAGAAGAAATATAGAAAGGAAAAATATGTCTAAATATTATAGGAATAGAAGAAGAAAGAAATCTAATATTAAAATTATTCCTTTAGGTGGTGTAGGTGAAATTGGGAAAAATATGACCGCCGTTGAGTATAATAATCAAATAGTTATTATAGATGCGGGAACTACATTTCCTGATGAATCAATGCCTGGAGTGGATATTGTAATACCAGATTTTACTTATTTAGAACAAAATAAAGAAAAAATAAAAGGATTATTTATTACACATGGTCATGAGGACCATATAGGGGCAGTCCCTTATTTACTTAAAAAAATTCATACAAGAGTTTATTCAACAAGACTTACTACAGGTCTTATAGAGGGTAAACTTGAAGAGCATGGAATTGATACACATATGTTGAAAACAGTATCTCAAGGTCAAACTATAAGAATAGGCGATTTTGATATTGAATTTATTGCGGTAAATCACTCAATTCCAGATTCTTGTGCTATAGCACTTCATACAGAGGCTGGAGTGGTATTATTTACTGGAGACTATAAAGTAGATTTCCAACCTATTGATGGTGTCCATATGGACTTACAAAGATTTGGGGAACTAGGTAAACAAGGTGTTCTAGCTATGCTTGGAGATAGTACCAACGTAGAAAGACCCGGTTATGCAATGAGTGAAGTTTCAATAAGAGAAACTTTCAAAAAAGTATTTGCAGAAGCACAAGGAAGAATTTGTGTAGCAACTTTTGCTTCAAATTTACACCGTGTTCAACAAGTATTTGACGCTACTGAATATCATGGGAAAAAGATGTTTATTTCTGGTAGATCTATGGTAAGAAATATAAAAATCGCCATCGAATTAGGATATTTAAGAGTTAAAAAAGATACTATACAAGATTTAAATAAAATAAATAAATTTAAGGATAATGAAATTGTTCTATTGACTACAGGAAGTCAGGGGGAACAAATGGCCGCTCTCACAAGAATGGCGAGAGAAGAACATAGAAGTTTAAAATTACAACGTGGAGATACTGTTATTATTTCTGCAACTCCAATACCAGGTAATGAAGAATCAACATCTACAGTTATAAATAATTTAACTAAACTAGGTGTTAATGTTGTTTATTCAATGCTAGCAGATGTTCATGTTTCAGGACACGCGTATAGAGAAGAGCTAAAATTGATGTTATCTTTAGTTAGACCAAAATATTTTATTCCTGTGCATGGTGAAATTAGACATCAAATGATGCACAAAGAACTTTATATGTCTATGGGTGCTAAAGAAGAGAATACTATAATTGCGGGCTTAGGAGATGTTATTGAACTTGATCATAGTGGATACAAGAAACGAGAAAAAGTAACTGCAGGAAAAGTACTGGTTGATGGATTAGGAATTGGAGATGTTGGTAATATCGTTCTAAGAGATAGAAAGAAATTAGCAGAAGATGGTTTAATAAATGTATCTTTAGTTTATGATACTAAGAAAAAACAAATTATTGGAAAACCAGAACTAATCTCAAGAGGATTTGTATATGTTAAAGATTCTAAAGACATCATGGATGGAGCATATAAAATATTAGAACAAATACAAAAAGAAATTAATAGCAAAAAGATTACTGATATAGCACAAATGAAATATCTAGTAATAGATAAATTAAGATCATATGTCTATACAGAATTAAAAAGAGATCCAATGATATTAATTTTAATTTCTGAAATATAATTTTTATTGGAGGTATTATGGATACTAAGAAAAAACTACACAATTTAAGACGAATCACCATGATATTATTAGGTACATTGATAATGTCGTTAGGCGGATATTTTTTCAATGTGCCAGCAAATATAGCTGCTGGTGGAGTAACAGGATTCTCGCAAGTTCTCGTTAGTTTAATTCCAAATTTAAACTTAGGTATTGTGATGGGATTCTTAAACCTAGTTATACTGGTGATAGGAGTATTATTCTTAGGTAAAGAGTTTGGTGCTTTTACTTTAATAGGAGCATTTTCATATTCGTTATATATGACTATATTTGATTTTTTGATAGTTATAGAAAAACCAATTCTTAAAGATAATATTGCTAATCTCTTGATAGGTGCTGTTTGTGTTGGTGTAGGATTGGCAATAGTATTTAGACAAAATGCCTCTACAGGTGGGACTGATGTTATTGCAAAAATTATTGAAAAGAAGACGTCAATAAATCTAAGTACTTCAATATTGATTGTAGATACATTTATCATTTTGTTTGCTACATCAGTTTATGGATTTGAAAAGGGTATATACTCATTTATGTCATTATATGTAACAACATATTGCGTAGATGTAACAATTGCAGGATTTAATTCTAAGATAAAAATGACAATTATATCTAAACAGTCTGAATTAATTAATAATTTTATATTTTCAGAAATACAAAGAGGTTCCACAATCTATACAGGTAGAGGTGGTTATACTATGGAAGAAAGAGATATACTTGTTACTATAGTTGATAAAAAACAATATATTAAAATAAGAAACTTTATAAATAGCATTGATGAAGATGCTTTTGTATATATAGCTAATATTAATGAAGTAATAGGTTATGGTTTTACAAGGGAGAAAGTTTATGCCGATATTGGGAAAAACACAGAAATTAGTAATTAAAAGAATTACTTCTGTAGGGGCATTTTTAAATGATACAATAGAATCAGATGATAATATGGATATTTTGTTACCTAAGAAATATCTTAAAAAGGATAAAGTAGTAGGAGATACTGTTGAAGTATTTGTATATAAAGATAATCAAAATAGACCTATTGCTACCACAAAAAAATCGAAAATTGAAATTGGTAGTCTAGCTATTTTACAAGTTATAGATACTACTAAAATTGGTGCTTTTCTTGATTGGGGATTAGATAAAGACTTATTATTACCATTTGAAGAACAAATAGGAACAATTAAGAAATACAGTTATCATTTAGTAGGTTTATATACAGACAAGTCAGATAGACTAACTGCTACTATGAAAGTTGATAATTTTTTTGATAAAGATATAAAATTAAAAGAAAATGATTGGGTAAATGGTGTAATTTATTCATATAATTCTGAGATAGGTGCATTTATTCTTGTGGAAGGTAAATATAATGGATTATTGCCTAATATAGAAATCGTTGGTATACCAAGAATAGGTGACAATATTAGACTTAGAGTTAAAAATATTAAAGAAGATGGAAAAATCGATTTAACTACAAATAATAGATCTTATATTGAATTGAATAAGGATGCAGAGCAAATTTTTTCTATTCTTAGAGATAACGGTGGTTTTTTAAGAGTAAATGATAAATCAGATCCTAAGATTATAAGAAAAGTATTTAATATGAGTAAAAGTCAATTTAAAAAATCTATTGGTAGATTATATAAACAACGAAAAATTATTTTTAAAGATAATGGAATAATGATTAAATAGGAGGACAAATGAAAGAAGTATATTATATAGTTAATGGAAAAGAAATCACTCAGAAAGAAGTACATGATTTTGTTCATTCAATGGGACAAGAAGGTATGAGATATCATAATGAAGAGGGATTTCAACAAATAGCAGATGAATTACTTAATCAAGAATTATTTAAGCTTGATGCTTTAGATAAAGGACTTGATAAAGAAGAAGATTATTTAAATGAAGTAGAATTTGCAAAAGAACAAATATTAAAACAATATGCTATCAGAAAATTATTAGATAGTGTTAAAGTAGATTCAGAAAAAGCAAAAGATTTTTATGAAAGCAATAAAGATCAATTCTCAGATATTTACAGATTTTCAGCATCACATATATTAGTAGATGATGAAGATTTAGCTAAAGAATTAAAAGCTAAAATTGATAAAGGCGAATCATTTGAAGATTTAGCTAAAGATAGTTCTAAATGTCCTTCTTCTCAAAGAGGTGGAGATTTAGGAGAATTCCAATCTGGACAAATGGTAAAAGAATTTGAAGAAGCTTTAATAGAAATGGAAAATGGAGAAATTTCTGATCCTGTAAAAACACAATTTGGTTATCATATAATTAAATTAAATGACAAAGAATTATTAAAAGAAAATAAATATGAAAACTTTAAAGATGAATTAGAAAGATCTTTATTAGGACAATTACAACAAGAAGCATATGTTGCTAAATCTGAAGAGTTAAAAAATAAATATAATGTAGAAAGAGGGGAATGATGGAGGAATTAAGCAATTCAAGCGCAAAACAAGTGTTTGATAATTTTATCAAAATATCTCAAATACCAAGATGTTCAAACGACGAAGAAAAAATATCAAAGTATGTATATAATTTTGGTTTAAATTTAGGATATGAATCAACACGAGATGAATATGGTAATGTTATAATCATAAAACCTGCGTCAGAGGGTTATGAAGATCATGATACAGTAATATTACAATCACATTTAGATATGGTTTGTGAAAAGACTGAAGATTCAAATCATGATTTTACATGTGATCCAATTGATTTATATGTAGAAGGAGATATTTTAAAAGCTAGAGATACAACTTTAGGTGCAGATGACGGTGCTGGAGTTGCTCTTATGCTTGCGATACTTGAAGATAAAAGCTTACAACATCCAAAATTAGAATGTTTATTTACAACAACTGAAGAAACTGGAATGGACGGAGCCTTAGGTTTATCTGAAAATGTACTTACAGGAAAAAATCTAATTAATCTAGACAATGAAGAAGACTGGATAATTATAGTTGGTTGTGCTGGTGGAGTTCGTGCTGAAGCATTTAAAGAATTTGAAAGAGTAGAAAAAGACAATTTAATTAATTTTAAAATTAAGGTATCTGGATTACAGGGTGGACACTCAGGATCTATGATTCATGAAGCGAGAGCAAATGCAATCAAATTAGTAGATTCATTATTATTAAAAATAAAAAATAAAGTAAACTTTTCATTGCATACATTTGATGGAGGATCAAAACATAATGCTATTCCATCAAGTTCATTTGCGATTATAGGTATAGATAATAATGATGTGGAAGAATTTAAAAATGCATATGAAGAATATTCAAAAGAGATAAAAGATTCTAATTTAAAAAGAGAATTAGATTTAGTGTTTGATTTAGAAGAAATAGATGCCGATAATTTATATATTGCAGAAGATGCTTCTCAAAAAATATTAAAATTAGTACAAATTTTCCCACATGGTGTAAACACTATGGACAAGGAATTAGGAATAGTTAAATCTTCAAATAACTTAGCGATAATTAGAACATCAGATAACTCATTTAATTTAGAGACATCAATTAGAAGTTCTGATTCAGAAGATTTGGATTATTTATGTGATGAAGTTAAGAAATTAGGTGAAAATGATGGATTTAAGGTATCATTTTCAGAAGGGTATCCGATGTGGAAACCAAATTTTGATAATGAATTATTAAATATAGCAAAAGATACTTATAAAGATCTTAGAAATGAAGATGTAGAAGTACTAGTAATACATGCTGGTCTTGAAACTGGAATATTTTCTGAAAAATATCCAGATATCAATATGATTAGTATGGGGCCAACAATTACAGGAGCACATACACCTGCAGAAAGTATTTCAATTAAGTCTACAGAGTTTAGCTTTGAATATTTGAAAACGTTGTTAAAAAATTTGTAAAATTCTTCTGAACCGTGTATATTTAAATAAAGAAGAATTGGAGGCCAATATGACAAAAAAATATGAAGATAATGAATTTGATTATGAAGAATCTGATTTAGACGATGTTCTATATGAAGATGATTTACTTGAATTATCTATTTATGATGATCTAGATGACATGGATTATGATGAAGAAGATGAATTGGACGAAGATTATAACTTTTATGATGACGATTTCAAAGAAGTGATTTTAACACTTGATGATGATACAGAATTAAAATGTGTAGTAGTTGCTCAATTTGATGTTAATGGGCAAGATTATATTGCTCTTATGCCTGTTGAGGATGATTCATATCAAGAAATACTTTTATATAGAGCTGAATATGGAGAAGATGAGGAATTCGAAGTATCTTTAATTGAAGATCAAGACGAATTTGATTTAGTTTCCGAAGCTTATTATGAAAATGTAGACTTTGATTTTGATGAATATTTAGAATATCAGGAACACCATGATCATGATCATGACCATGACCATCATCACCATCATCATGATGACTATGATGAATATGAAGATTAATTTTAACTAAACATAAAATAATATTTAAAGGAAGGTGTAAGAAATGGTTACTTTAATTTTAGGTAAATCAGGTAGCGGTAAAACTAGATTACTTATCGAAGATGCAAACAAAGAAAAAGCAAGAGGAAATGGGAATATAGTATTTATCGATACAGATGATAAACATATATTTACATTAGACTACACAGTAAGATTAATAAATGCGAAAAATTTTGCTATAGATAGTATAGAATCACTATATGGATTTGTTGCTGGTATAGTTTCAAGAGATTATGATATTGAAAAAGTATATTTAGATGGACTTTATCATTTAGTAGAATTTGATAACGAAGGAATCCAAAAACTAGTATCAAGATTTAATGAATTATCAAAAAATAGTAATGTAGAGATATTATTAGGACTTGATCAAGAAGAATCTGACTTACCAGAAGGAATAGAAGCTGAAATAAAGGTGCTATAGTGTACGTTTCAGAAAAAGACAAATTAGTTCGATTTATTGAACTTAGAAATAAATATATAGATTTATTGGATAATAAGTTGATTAGTAAATCGGAATTTAACTATATGAATAATGAAATATTTTCAAAAATAAATCTAAGACCATTTTCGGTCTTAGATTCTTTTGAGAAGGCACTATATAATTACAATTATTATAATTCTAAGGCTAAAATATGTTTAGAAGAATATAATAGATGTAAAACAAGTGGTAATGAAAAAAAAGCAAAACTGGCAAATAATAATAAACTAAACAATTATAATCTTAAAGATCAAGCTATTGTAGCTATGATTGAATTAGAAAATTCAAATAATATAATGGCATATGATATATTTGTCAATTCTAAAAATTTAGATTCTCAGATTTTTGAAATTTACTTTACAAAAAGAGAAAGAATCATTTTACATACATTAAATAAAGACATAAAAAACATGTTAATAAAATTGAATTGTTTTGATGATATAAAAAGAGAATCGCTTATATCATCATATGTAAATAATTAAAGGTTCTATTACATAAAAGAAAAATCTTAAATGTAATAGAACCTTTTATTGATTAATAAGTGTTGATTTTATCTTATCAAAACTTTCACCTTTTAGAAATTCATATGTTCCAGATTTGATAGTTACATTTTCTGTAGTTTCAAAACTTTTAATAAATTCATCTTTATTTTCTATAATTTTATATTCAGATAATAAATCTGCTAGTTGTTCAACGTTTAGTCCAGAAGGTATAGTTACACTTATTGATACCTCTTCTTCTGATTTACTCTCTTCCGTTGTTTCAACTGCTGCTTGTACTTCTTCAACATTTACTAAATAGTCTAGATTTGTATATAAAACAAAACCTATACCTACTACAACGAGTAAAGCAAATATGATATCTGAGAAATTATAGAAAAAATCTTTAATATATTTCATAAAACTCCTTCCGTAAATCAAATATGCAAGTTCTATATTATTTATGTTACAATAATAGCATAAAGAAGGAAAAAATCAAATGAAAAAAATAATTATTGATATTAATGATAGTGAGCAGAGCCTAATTAAATTTTTAAATAAATATTTAAATAAAGCTCCAAATTCACTACTTTATAAATGGATTAGAACAAAAAAAATTAAAGTAAATAAAAAAAGATCAGAGCCTAGTTTAATTTTACATAAAGGAGATGTCATAAATTTTTATATTTATGATGAAGAATTAGAAAAATGGCAAGAAAGCACTAAAAACTTTAAGTCGAAAATAGACATAGATATTGTATATGAAAATGATGATATTATAGTTTTTGATAAACCACAAAATGTATTAGTACATGCAGCTTCAAAAGAGGATTATGGGAAAAATGTAGTCGATTTTATGATTGATACATTGATTGCTAGAAAAGAATATATTCCAAGACTTGAAAAAACTTTTAGACCAGCTCTTATAAATAGAATTGATAGAAATACTATGGGATTAGTTGTTGGAGCTAAAAACAGAAATGCATTGTTAAAATTAAATGAACAAAAAGATTTAATTCATAAATATTATTTAGCAATAGTTGAAGGTAAAATAGATAAGAAAATTAAAATTGAAAATAAATTAGTTAAAGATGATAATAACTTTGTGAAAGTTGATGACGAAGGTAAAGAATCAATAACAATTATTAATCCAATAAAATATAACGATAAATATTCATTAGTAGAGATAGAATTAATTACAGGAAGAACACACCAAATTAGAGCTTCATTAAAAGATATTGGTCATCCCATAATTGGAGATAGAAGATATGGGAATTTAAAATCTAATTTATATAAGGACCAACAATTAGTTGCATATA
This sequence comes from Helcococcus sueciensis DSM 17243, assembly GCF_000423145.1. Taxonomy (GTDB): domain Bacteria; phylum Bacillota; class Clostridia; order Tissierellales; family Peptoniphilaceae; genus Helcococcus; species Helcococcus sueciensis. The sequence continues at coordinate 53,589 of NZ_AUHK01000005.1, forward strand.
AAATTGAATTTAATAAGAAAATAAATTTAGAAAGTATTAAAGGATTGGTTATAGAGAGTAGATATAAACAAAAAATTGAAAATTTATTTAATAGATTGCAGGAGGATATTTAATGAATGAAAAAGTATTACTAGTTGAGGATGAAGTTGCTATAAGAAAATTTACTAAGATAAATGTAGAAAAAGCTGGTTTTGAAGTTCTTGAAGCTGGAACAGGAGAAGATGGAGTTAAAATTGCTCTTGAAGAAAATCCACATGTTGTAATTCTTGATGTAATGCTTCCAGGTATGAATGGGTTTGAAGTATGTGATATTTTGAGAAATGAAATACCAGATGTAGGAATAATAATGCTTACTGCAAAAACACAAGATGTTGACAGAATATTAGGGCTAGAAAAAGGTGCAGATGACTATATGGTTAAGCCATTTAATCCGCAAGAATTAGTTTTAAGAATTCAATCATTAATAAGAAGAATTAAATTAACTAATGGTAATGATGATAATAAGTCTCAGGTTTTAAAATATGGACCTTTTGAATTGGATTCTTATTCAAAGAGATTTACAAAAGATAAAAAAGATATTGATTTAACACCAACCGAATTATCTCTTATTAAAATATTTTTAGAAAATGTTAATAAAGCATTTACTAGAGAAGAATTAATGAAACAAGCTTGGGGCGAAGAAAATAAAGCAGATACAAAAATTATTGATGTAAATATACGTAGGATTAGATCAAAGATAGAAGATAATGCAGGAAGTCCTAAATATTTACACACTGTATGGGGTGTAGGTTATAGATGGGGAAATTAATTGAAAAAATAAAGATACAAAGAAAATCATTAAAATTTTCATTAATATTATATTATCTACTAATCTTTATTGGATTTGTGGTGTTTTATTTGATATTTACATATTTTTCTTTGAGATCATATTATTATGATAATTTAGAAAATTTAATGTTATCACAATCCAAGTTTTCTGTAGAGATATATGAGTCATCTATTTCTAGATATTCTATTTCAGAAGTGGTATTTAATGAAAGATTTGAATTCTTAAATAATATAGATGGACAGGTTCAATTATTAAATAATTCTGGAGAATTATTTTATGATAGTACAGGTTCATCAAATGTTGGTGAAATAATTATAAAATCTGAAAATATGTTAAATCCGGATGGAGAGCATAAGTTTGAAAATGATATAAGAAATAGAAAACTTTCTCTAAATTATCCTATCAAAGTTAACAATAATCAGATAGGGGTTCTTCGTACTATAAGTGATACAAGAGTAGTACGAAAAGATATAGCAAGACAAATGAGAGTTTTTATACTTCTAGGGGTGTTTTCATTAATTGCATGGATGTTATTACTTTATTATTTTGCTGATAAATTATTAAAACCTATAAATAAGTTAACGAGTTTAGCATCTAAACTTTCAGATGGACAATATAATCAAAAGTCCAATATGGAATACTCTGGAGAGATAGGTGAACTTGCAAAAACTATGGATGAATTGAGTGAAAATATTATTAAAAAAGAAGAGATAAAGACTGATTTTATTTCTTCAGTTTCTCATGAGTTAAGGACTCCTCTAACTTCGATTAAAGGATGGGCATTGACAATACAAGATAATGATATTGATCCAGAAACTAGAAAAGAAGGTATTATGATTATAGAACAAGAAGCAGATAGACTTTCTGAAATGGTTGAGGATTTATTAGATTTTTCTAGATATACATCACCTAGCTTCAATTTAACAAAGACAGAATTTGATATAGTACCGGTAGTCAAAAACATTGTAAATCAAATGAGTCCAAGATCAAAAGAAAAGAAAATTTCTTTAATTTTTGATACAAATGTTGATAGTGCGGTAATTGTTGGTGATAATAATAGATTAAAGCAAGTATTAATTAATTTAATTGACAATGCTATAAAGTTTACATTAGAAGATGGGTCTGTAATTGTAAGTATAAATAAAAATGAAGAACTTGATGAAATTGATTTTGAAGTAGTAGATACAGGCATAGGTATTAGTGAAGATGATATAGAGCTTGTAACTACTAAGTTTTATAAAGGAACTTCAAAAGGTTCTAATACAGGATTAGGCTTATCAATTGCTGAAGAAATTATTATTAAGCATGGAGGAAAATTAGAAATACAAAGTAAATTGGGAGAAGGTACAGCTATAAGATTCAATATTCCTATTGGAGGTAGTGATGAAAAAAATTAAAATATTATTATTACTATCTATATGTTTAATTTTGGTTTCTTGTGTTAATGATAATTCTAAGGAAGAAATAGATTCATCAAATAATATTTCAATCCCTGATAATGATCTGGATATAGAAGGAATATGGAAATTTACAAAGGACTATAATATTTCTGAATTATCTGATGAAAAATTAAATATGAATGAAATATTTATATCAAGAAAAGTTTCAAAATTTGAAACAGCATTTATATTGAATCCTAGTATATCTTCAAGATATGTAAACCTTACTTCTTATTTGACAAATAAGGTTGCTAAATTACCTGAAGATTTTAATGAAAAATTAGAAATTTCTGAAGATATGGTTAAAGTTTATAAAATATCTGATAATCTATCTTCTTCATTTGAATTTGTAGATATAGGAAAAGGAAGATTATTAACTATATATCTAAGAAAAATAATTATATTTGAGAAAAATTCTGAATTAACAGAAAATGAAATTGAAAATAAATATAAAGAATTGAGTGAATTAAGACAAAATTCAACAGACGTTGCTAATAATGAATTTGGTCTAGCAATATCATTTAGAGTTCGTGATAATAGTGTAAAAGAGTATATTAAATATGATTATTATACTTACTTTTTCAAAAAGACTAAAGATGATGTATTTCCTAAAATACTAAAAGTTAGAGACATTGTAATTCCTAAAACGACTGGGCTATGGACGATAAATCAAAGTATTGTTGAAGATGAGACTAATATGATTACGAATTATAGATTAAGCGCAAATCAAACTTTTATAGAAGATGATTTGAAAGTTAATAATATACAGGATAATTTTTTAAGAGTAATAGACTATGTAAACCAAGGTTTTATTGCAGTAACAAATTATGTTGATACAGGAAAATCATTAGCTGAAAGTTATAGTATTTATAATATCCATGAACTGGCAAGTAATAAACCTTTGAATGCTAATGAAATTGCTGGAAATGACGGGAACAGGATATATCAGACTGCATTTAAAGAAGTTAGTAATCAAATTATTTCTAATGAATTAATAAATATAACTGCTCTCAGTCCAAATACAAGAAATATTGGTATAGAAAGAGAAAAAATGTCATGGAAATTTATATCTAATTTAGACGTAGAAATTAATTCAGCTACAGGAGCTAGATTTACCAAGCAATTTGATTTAAACTTTTCTCCAATTATAAATATTGCTCAAATTCCAGCTAATAATATTACATGGAGAGATATCATATCAAGAAAACCAGGAGCAATAGACGCTACAGTTGCTCCAAATTCAACATATGTATTAGTACAAAATGTAAACTCTATTGAAATATTTCCTATAATATATAATTTTATAGGTAATAAGGCTTTATTTGCTATACAAAATGTTGATGATTATGAAATGGTGAGTGTAAATTGGATACAAAACGAAAATATAGATGGTTATTATGAGGAATATAATAAATTAGATAAATTAAATAATTATATAATCATTCCTAATTAAACCTTATACAATTATATATAAAATATATGTAGAACCTAGATACTTTCAATTTAGGTTCTATTTTAATATTATAATTAAAAGCCACAAAAAAAGTGTATCAGAAACTAAATAATTCTAACACACTCTTTTAACTATTCTTGTGATCTATTGCTGTAATTTGGTCTTTCAACTAAACCTGATTTTAATGCAGATGTAGAAACCCAAATTCTTTGAACTTTTCCATCTACAACAGCTTTAACTCTTTTAAGATTTGGCTTAAAAGCTCTCTTAATTTTTTTGTTTGAGAAAGTAACTACATTACCAGATTTTTTCTTTTTACCTGTAATTGCACATTGTTTACCCATATATCCACCTCCTATAATTACTAGTATTACTCGAAATATTATAACATAAAGATATATTTTTTTGCAAGTTGTTGTTTCTACTGTTATAATTTACATATATATATTAAGGAGGTCAGTATGTCAGCTATATTAAAAAATGAACACGGAACAATAGTTTTTGATGAAAAAGTTATAGCTACTTTGGCAGCAGAAACAGCACAAGAATCATATGGTATAGTAGGTCTTGTTGCTCAAAATACTAGAGATGGAATTTTTGAGTTGTTAAAAGTAGAAAACAAAACAAAAGGTGTTAAGGTTAATGTTGTAGACAATAAATTAGATATTGACTTAATAGTAATGATGGAATTTGGTGTTAGAATAGGAATAGTTGCAGAAAACATCATTGATAAAGTAAAATATACTGTTGAAAAAAATACTAAATTAAAGGTTAATTCTGTGAATTTAATTGTTCAAGGAATTAGAATTTAATGGGGGAAATATGAAGAATATAGGATTTGAGGATTTGAAATTAGCTATAATTGGAGCTAATAAAAATCTTGAAACTAATAAAGAATATGTAAATGGACTAAATGTTTTTCCTGTTCCTGATGGAGATACAGGTACTAATATGTCCTTAACAATGAAATCAGTAAGAAATAAGTTAGAAAGTGCAGAGCCAAATATGAAATCAGTAGCAAAAGCTTTATCTACTGGTTCTCTGATGGGAGCTAGAGGTAATTCTGGAGTTATACTTTCACAATTATGTAGAGGTGCTGCAAAAGTTTTTGAACAAGTTGAAACTGTAGAGATTATAAATGTTGTAGAAGCATTTGAATCAGCTAGAGATACCGCATATAAAGCAGTATTGAAACCTACTGAAGGTACCATACTTACAGTAAGTAGAATGATTGCTGAATTTGCAAGAGAAAATTTCTTAAAATATGATGATATTTTAGTGTTTATAAAAGATTGTATAGATGCTGGTAAAGATGCACTTAACAAGACTCCAGAAATGTTACCAGTGTTAAAAGAGGCAAATGTAGTAGATGCTGGTGGTCAAGGTCTAATTTTCCTTTTAGAAGGAGCATATAGAACACTGAATGGAGAAGAAGTAATTGACAATCTAACAGACAGTGAAGTTATGAATATTAATCTAAATAAACATGTTGAACATGATTCAACAGTTAGACCTGAAGATATAGTATATGGTTATTGTACAGAGTTCTTAATACTGACAGATGGAACTGAATCTTATGAAGATTTTAGAGATGAAATAAGCCCATATGGTGATTCAATAGTAGCTGTTGGTACAGATGATATGATTAAAATTCACATTCATACAGATGATCCAGGATTTGTTTTAGGACTTGCTAGAAAAAAAGGTGAATTGACAGGTATTAAAATCGAAAATATGAGACTTCAAAATGCTGAAGTTATAAGACTTAAAGAAGAGCAAGAAAAAGCAGCCGAAAAAGAAAATAAAAAGAAATATGGATTTGTTTCAGTATCTATTGGTGAAGGCTTTGATGAAATCTTTAATGATTTAGGTATTGATAAGCTAATAAAAGGAGGGCAAACAATGAACCCTTCTACTGAAGATATAGTAGATGCTGTGAATAGTGTCAATGCTGAAAATATATTTATTTTCCCAAATAATAAAAATATAATTTTAGCAGCTAAGCAAGCAGTTGAACTTGTAGACAATAATCTTATAGTTATTGAAACAAAATCTATACCACAAGCATTCACAGCTATGATTAATTTTGATGATTCAAAAACAGCTACTGAAAATTGGGAAGCAATGACAGAATCATTGAAAGAAGTAAAAAGCTTACAATTAACTTATGCTATTAGAGATACTAAGAGTGGTGATTTAGATATCGAAAAAGATGACTATATAGGTCTTGAAAATGGAGACATAGTAGTTAAAGGTAAAGATATGAAAGATACATTCAAAGCTCTTATTAAGCATGCTGTAACAGATGAATCAGGAATTATTTCTATATATTATGGAGAAGATATTTCTGAAACAGAAGCTGTTGATTTACAAGAAGAATTAGAAAAAGAATATCCTTTAGTTGATATAGAGTTATATTATGGTGGACAACCATTATACTATTATATAGCAGCAATTGAATAAGATGAAACTAATTGATATTAAGGGTATAGGAAATAAGAAACAAGAAATTCTAAACGAATTAGGTATTTATAATATATATGATTTGTTGACTTATATACCTATTAGATATGAAGATAGATCAAACAAGACCTTAGTTGTAAATGCGATTGATGGAGTAAAACAATATTTTGAAATCACAATCGATTCAATTTCTAAGACTTATTTTTACCAAGCTAAAAAATCAATTTCTAGAGTAAAAGGAAGTGATGATAGTGGGTCAATCAACCTAATATGGTATAATGATAGATTTTCATCAAAAAATCTAAAAATAGGAGAAAAATATAAGTTTTTTGGTTATTACAGTTCAGATAAAAACGCTATAATTAATCCAGTGGTTTCAAAAATGAATGATAATAGCATAGGAGGGATTTATCCAATCTATGCTATTAAAAAAGGAATATCTTCAAAAGATATAATAAAGTATAAAGATTTTTTATTTTCTAAAGATATAAAATTAGAAGATTATCTAGAAGATAATTTTAAAAATAAATTTAATATATTAGATATTAATGAAATATATAAAATTTTACACAAGCCCAAAAATAATATTGATTTATATAATGCGCTTTATAACGATAGTCTAAGAAATCTATATTTAGAGAAACTATCAAATAGAATTTATACTGAAAACTTAAATAAAGAATATATTCAATTTAATCGATTTGACTTAGTTGACTATATTAGTGAATTAGGTTTTACACTGACAGATTCACAATACAATGCCCTAAATGAAATAATAAATGATATGACATCTAAAAAGAGAATGAATAGACTTTTGATAGGAGATGTTGGATCTGGGAAAACTATCGTAGCAATATTAAGTGCTATACTATCTGTTAGAAATGATTATCAAGTAGCATTTATGGCTCCAACTGAAATACTTGCAATACAGCATTATGAAAAAAATAAAAAGTATTTAGAAAGTTTTGGTATAAATTGTGAATTACTAATTGGTTCAACAAAAAATAAAGATGAAATTTATAAAAAACTAAAGTATGGAAAAATAGATATTATATTTGGAACGCATGCACTATTTCAAGAAAAAGTAAATTTTGATAAATTAGGTCTTATAATTACAGATGAACAACAAAGATTTGGAGTTTACCAAAGAAAAATGCTTTTTGATAAAGGTATATATCCTGATACTTTACTTCTGTCAGCAACACCTATACCAAGAACACTTGCTTTAAGTTTATATGATAATCTTGATTTAACTTTTATAGAAGAATTACCTAAAAATAGAAAACCAATTAAGTCTTATTTAACGAGTATATATAAAGAACAAGATTTTATTGATTTCGCATACAAACAAGTAAAAGAAGGTAATCAAGCATATATAGTTGTGTCAAGAGTAGAAGATGATGAAGATACAAATGATTTAGAATCTGTAGACAGATTATATAAAAAATTAAGTAAATATTTTAATTCAAAAATAAGGCTTGGAAAACTTCACGGAAAAATGGATGCTAAAAAGAAAGAAAGTATTCAAGCCGATTTTGTTGATGGAAAAATTGATATATTAATAGCTACAAGTATTATAGAGGTCGGTATAGATGTACCAAAGGCAAATGTTATAATTATTTATGATGCTAATCAATTTGGATTATCACAATTACATCAAATAAGAGGAAGGGTAGGGAGATCTGATATTCAATCATACTGCTTTTTTGTTATGAATGAAAAGAATCCAGTTTCTGAAAAGTTAGAGTATATTAAAGATAATCTTGATGGATATGAAATTGCTAAAAAAGATCTTGAAATAAGAGGTTCTGGAGAAATTTATGGAACTAATCAATCAGGATTTATAGAATTTGAGAATAGATTATTTTTCAATGAAGAATTGATATCAACTGTAAATAATATGATAGAAGACTCAGATAATATCAGTTTGAAGTTGAAATCTATAATTAATAAAAAGTTAGAAGAATTAGATAAAATAGTTATGAATTGAGGAAATATGTCTTTAAGAGTTATTACTGGTTTAAGAAAAGGACACAAACTTCAAGGACCAAAATCAAGTGATGCTAGACCAACAGAAGATAGAATTAAGGAATCTGTATTTAATATAATAGCCCCTTTTGATAATGATTTTATTGCGTTAGATTTATTTGCAGCTACTGGGAATATAGGAATTGAGTTTTTGAGTAGAGGAGCAAAAAAAGTATATTTTTCTGAGTTAAATAAAGAAAATATAAAATTATTGGAAGATAATTTGGAACATACAAAATTTAGTGATAAATCTGTTGTTTTAAAAGGTGATTTTAGAAGAAATTTATTGCAAATAAGAGATGAAATAGATTTTGTTTATATAGATCCACCATATGATATAGAAGATTATTATATAGAATCTTTTAAAATAATGTTAAAAAACAAATACTTTAAGAATGCATTATTTATAGCTGAAATGAATCAATACATTCATTTAATAGAATCTTTTGATAATTTAGAATTAGTTTATGAAAAAAAATATGGAAAAAAATATATTATGTTTTATAGGGAGAAAGAATGAGAGTTATCTATCCTGGTAGTTTTGATCCTGTGACAAATGGGCATTTGGACATTATTAGTAGAGCATCTAAAATTTATGATGAAGTTATAGTTTGTGTGCTTATTAATAATTCAAAAAATTACTTATTTACAATGGATGAAAGAATTGAAATGTTAGAAGATATATTATATGATTATAATAACGTAAAAGTTGCAAAATATTCTGGTCTTTTGATTGATTTTGCAAAGGAAAATCAAGCAGATGCCATTATAAGAGGAATAAGAGCTGTATCAGATTATGAGACAGAACTACAATTTGCTCAAATGAACAAGGTATATTCAGGTGGAGTAGTAGAAACATTATTTATGGTTGCCGAACCTAAATATTCATATCTTAGTTCTAGTATAGTAAAAGAAATAGCATCTTTTAATCGAGATGTTAGTGGTTTAGTTCCTAAAAATGTAGCTAATAAAATTAAAAACAAATTTAATTAGGAGGAGAAATGGATATAATTTCATTATTAGATGAATTAGAAGAACTTATAGATGAAGCTGGATCAGTACCATTTTCAAAAAAAGTTACTGTACACCCAGATGATATTTATGGGATAATTAATGATATGAAAGATTCTATTCCACAAGAAATCAAAGACGCACAATGGGTAAATGAAGAGAGAGATAGAATTATTTCTGAAGCAAATACTCAAGCTGCAAATATAAAAGAAAGAGCTCAAGAAGAAGTTCAAAGATCTTATGAGGAAGCAAATAGAAGATTAAAAGAATTAGTTAATGAAAACAGTATTACAGTTGCTGCAAATGAAGAAGCTGATAGAATTATTTCTGAAGCAAAAAGCACAGCTAGTACAATTACAACTAATTCATTAGCTTATGTAGATCAAATTTTATCAAAGACAGAAGATGAAGTTAAGAAAACTCTACAAGTTATTGAAGAAAATAGATCACAATTAAAATATTAAAAAATAGGGTTGCGGTATATATGCTGCAACCCTTAATTTATGAATGGAATATTTTTATAAAATGATTCTTTTTCATCTTTATCGTTTATATAATAAAGTTCATTTGCTTTAATTTCTATATCAAATATTGATTTATCTATTTTGTTTAAACTATAGCTATCTTTAAAATTAGTTAAAACTTGAAGCTCTTCTATATCTTTAATTTCTTTAAGCAATTTAGCTCCTTTATCATTAAATTTAAGAGCGTGTATATAACTTAGATCTATCATATTTTCTACTAGTTCATTATTTATATCTAATAAATAATTTAATACAAATCTTTGAAGTCTAGATTTTGTATGTCTTTTATTGTGTGATTTTTGTATAGTATCTTTGATACTTGAATTTAGATTATTACTAAGTAAATTTAGTATGCCTGTCTCAAATCCAGCAATATTTTCAGGTTTTTTTCTTAAAATATTCACCACATATTTAAATATAGAAGTATAATCATTTAAATCTTTTATATTTTTAGGTATTAATTTTTTTATATCTTCTGGAGCGTATTTTGTAAAATCAATTTTTTTATTTATTAAATTTCGTATGGTGCTAGCAGATTGAAATTCAAAATCATCTAAAGTATCACTATTATAACCACCATCATTTCTAATTATTGGAAAATATTTTATATTGCTATTTAATTTTTTTATTGCTTTTATATATTGAATAGCAAGTGTGTTATTTGGTTTTGAAATAGTTTCATAAATGTTAGGATTAATTTCACGTATTGATTTTTCATAAGCGGTCTTATATGAATCACCATTATTTATGTGTTTTTTTTGTAATTCATATATAAGTTTTTCATTTTTTAATTGAAAATTAACCATGTAATTAAAATAATCAATGGTATCAGATTCAACACCAAAACTAATATAGTCTACTAGTTTCATTTTGTTTAATATATTAATTGCAGTAAATGCAAATAAATCTGCAGATTGCAAACTTGCGATGGTAGGAAGTTGAATAACTAAATCACAACCATTTTTTATTGCCAAACTTGCTCTACCAAATTTATCCAAAATAGCGGGTTCTCCTCTTTGGACATAATTACCACTCATGATAACGATAATATTTGAGTTTGGGAATTTTGATTTAATTTTATTTATTTGATGAATATGACCATTATGTATAGGGTTATATTCTGCAACTATTGCAATATTTTTCATCTTGTATTAAATCCTTATTATTGATATAATTTTAAAACATAAGTTTAATTAATTATATACTAAATAAATAAATTATTGAATAGGAGTTAAAATGGATATTTTAGTATTAAATAGTGGTAGTTCATCTCTTAAATACCAATATTTAAATTCAGTTACAGGAGAAGTTTACGCTAAAGGGTTAATAGAAAGAATAGGAATCGAAGGATCAAATATTGCCCACAACACTAAAGATTATAAAACACAAATAGAAAGAGATTTACCAAGTCATAAAGAAGCGGTAGAGCTATTATTTGAAGTGTTATTAGATGAAGAACATGGAATAATTAAAGATATTGATGAAATAAAGGCTGTTGGTCACAGAGTTGTGCATGGTGGACCAATTGTTTTTCCGACATTAGTTGATGATAAAGTAATAGATACTCTTGAATATGCTAAGAGATTTGCTCCACTTCATAATCCAGGTGCTATTGCAGGTATTTTAGGTGTTGAAGAAGTGGCTCCAGGAAAACCAAATGTAATCGTTGTAGACACTGGATTCCATGCTGATATTCCTGATGAAAATTCAATCTATGCAATACCATACAAATATTATGAAGAAGATGCTATTAAAAGATATGGTGCTCACGGTATAAGTCATAAATATATAACTATGAAGACAGCAGAACATTTAGGAAAAGATGTTGAAGATGTAAATGTAATAACTGTACATCTTGGAAATGGCGCTTCTATAACTGCAGTTAAAAATGGTAAATCATATGATACATCAATGGGATTAACACCTCTTGAAGGTTTAGTAATGGGTACAAGATCTGGGGATATTGACCCTGCCGTAGTATTTACTTTAGGTAAATTACACAATTTATCATATGATGACATGGATACATTATTAAATAAACAATCTGGATTATTAGGTGTATCAGGTGTTTCATCAGATATGAGAGATGTAGAAAAAGCAGCTAATGAAGGTAATGAAAGAGCTCAGCTTGCATTAAAGATGTTCTATAATAGAGTTAAAAAATATATTGGATCATATATGGCATTACTTGGAAAAGTCGATGCAATTTCATTTGCTGGTGGAATTGGAGAAAATTCTTATTTTACAAGAGCTAATATTTTAGATGGCTTAGAAAATTTAGGCATTATCTACGATAAATCATTAAATGACGGTGCAAGAGAAGAAAAAGAAATAACTGGAAAAGGTTCAAAAGTAAAAGTATTCATTACACCTACAAATGAAGAATTAATGATTGCTAGAGAAACACAAAATATAGTAGAAAATTTATAAAATAATTGACAAATACGCAAAAACTATGTATACTATTTAAGTATTTTGAAATGATTAATTTAAGGAGGTGTTCATATGGCAGTACCAAAGAGAAAAACATCTAAAGCTAAAACAGCTTCAAGAAGAGCTTCTTCATATAGATTAAATAAAGTAAACTTTGTAGTAGATAAAGAAACAAATGAAGCAAGATTACCACATAGAGTAAGTCCTTCAGGATATTACAATGGTAGACAAATATTTGAAGTAGAAGATGCTGAATAATTATTGATTACAGTATAAAATATTGAAATTAATATTAGAAAATAATTATATTATAAAAGACTAAAATTTAATTTTAGTCTTTTATTTTTTTTATTTATTTTATTATAGTATGTTTATTCATATATTTAAGATAAAATTTGTTTTTTTATGATATAATACTTATTAACAGAGAAATATTGCAAGTAAGGAGTGTAAAATGGACGATAAGAACAAAGATATTATTGAAAATAATGATACAAATAAAGAAGAAAATTTAACAGATAATTTTTTATCAGGAAACATGGAAGAATCAAAGAGAACAGAAAATATTAACAATATACAAGATGAAAATGAATTAGATAATAAATTAAATGAAGAAAATCATGTAGATAATTTTACTGAATCTAATAATTATGAAAATATAGAAAATAATAAAGAAGTTGAAGACTTAAATTATACAAGAAATACTGTAGATATGAATAAATCAGAAAATTTTAATAAAGATAGTAATGATCAAAGTTTCAATGCGAGCAATGATCAAAACACTTCTAGAGAGAGTGAAACAAGAAATAGTAATGAGTTTTCAGAAAAAGCGAATGAGTTTATTAAATCTACAAAGCCAGTATTTAGTGAAATTTTTGAAAAATTTAAAATCTGGTTTTCAAATGATCCTTTTAAAGTATTTTCTAGTAAATTATCAAAATCCGCTACATTTACTATATTAGGTATAAATATATTAGTATCTATGATAACTTTAATGTTAAATGCAAATTCATTTACTTCAGTATTTTTACCTTATTATTTTGATGTGAATTTTTCAGTATTCGTTATAGGATTATTACTGAATGTTTCTTTTTATGCGCTACTTGCATTAACTTTTAAATTTATAGCGACATATTTAAAAGGTCCTAAACTAGGATTTATGTCATCATTAGAATTAATTGCACTAGTTACAATACCTAGTTTCTGTATTTCATTAGTTGGATTATTATTATTAGGGACTTTGTTTACACCAATATTAATTTTAACTAGATTAGTTATATTTATTATAAATATAGTTGCTTATTATGTTGGGATAAGAAAATATCTTGGAGTAGAAAGACCAACTTTTTGGGCTTTTATAGTTGGACTTTCAGTGTTTGCTATTGTAATAATGATACTATTTATAAATGTTTTTAAATTGATTATAAATAATATGATATATAGTAATTTTCCATTTTAATAATTTTATTAATTATATATTATGATTGACAAATGATGTGTTAGAAATTTCTAATACATCATTTTTTATGTAGAATAATTAATCCAATAACAATTAAGAGCTAATATTTAAAAAAATACGTAGTTATGATATCATAGAAACTATATGGAATGGAGTAAATATGAAATTAATTATTGATTTATTAGGAACTGATTTAGGACCAAAAGAAGTAGTATTAGGTGTAATAGATTCACTCAAGAAGACTAATTTGAATTTTATTTTAGTTGGTCCGGAAAAAATAGCAAGAGAAACAATTAAAGAGCAAAATGCTGACATCAATAGATTTGAATTTATAGATACTAATGTCTATATATCAAATGAAGAAGATCCTGCTAGGACTTTAAGGGTTAAAAAAGACTCTTCATTGGTTTTAGGATTAAATAGATTAAATGAAGAAGGTGAAGGATTTTTATCTGGTGGTAGCACAGGAGCATTGCTTGCGGGTGGACTATTTATAACAAAAAGAATAGGTAATATTAAACGAGCAACATTAATGGCTCCAATTCCAAACGCTGATGGAGGAATAACTCTTTTAGCAGACACTGGCGCGGTAGTAGATACTACTCCTGAAATGTTGTCACAATTCGCATCTTTAGGTTCAATAGTTGCAAGAGATTATCTTAAAAAAACTAATCCTAAGATATATTTATTAAATGTAGGAACTGAAGAAGGAAAAGGTGATAATAGAACTAAAGAAGCGTATAAATTAATTAAAGAAAATTCTAATTTAAATTTTGTTGGAAATATAGAAGCAAGAGATTTCTTAGATGGTAAAGCAGATGTAATAGTTGCTGATGGTTTTTCAGGAAATGTTATGTTAAAGGCAACAGAAGGTGCTTATAGCTTTATTTTTTCTGAGTTAAAAAGTGCATTAACATCAAGCTTAAAAACTAAAATTGGTGGAGCTTTGTTAAAATCAAGTTTAACTGGTTTTAAGGATAAATATGACTATAAAAAAGTTGGAGCTGCAATGCTTGTAGGTGTCAATAAACCTTTATTTAAGGCTCATGGAAACTCAAATAGATTAGCAATAGAATTTGCTATCTATCAAGCGGAAAAATTTCTAGAAGGGAATATAATAGAAAGTATTAAAGAAGAATTTATAGATAAGGAGAAGTAATGATTAGAGATAAGATAATAGAAATGGTAAGAGAAGAACTAATGGTTAATGATCTAGATTTAAATGCAAATTTACTAGATGATTATGATATAGATTCAATTGGTTTAATTGAATTTATAATGAATCTTGAAGAAGAATTTGATATTCAAATTGAAGATGAAGAAATTCAAGAACTAAAATCAACAGAAGATGTAATAAAATTAGTAGAAGAAAAAGCTGGAAACTAATATGCAAATTGATAATAAAAGATTAATAGAACTTTCTAATTTAGAAAGTTCTATTAATTATATTTTTAAGGATAAGAAATTATTAAATAATGCTTTTATTCACACTTCATATACTAATGAACATGTAAACCTCCATGGGAAAAGCAATGAAAGACTTGAATTCTTAGGAGATGCTGTTTTAGAGCTGGTATTTAGTGAAATTATTTATAAATACTTTAAGAAAGTAGATGAAGGAATTCTAACAAAATTAAGAGCAAATCTAGTTTGTGAAAAATCATTTTCAGAATTATCAGATAAAATTAATCTTTCAGATTATTTATTATTAGGTAAAGGTGAAGAAAAATCTGGAGGAAGACAAAAAGATTCTATAAAAGCGGATGCATTTGAAGCTTTCAATGGTGCATTGTATATAGATAGTGATTATGAACAAGTTTATAATTTTATATATGATCTTATAGAAGATAAACTAATTAATACTGAAACTATTAAAGAGTATGTAAATGATTTTAAGTCAATGCTTCAAGAACATTTACACAAATATAAAAATATAAACTGCAATTATGAATTAATAAAAGAAGAGGGATTATCACATTGTAAGAAGTTTTATGTCAATGTGAAAATAGGTAATAAGATATTAGGTACTGGAGAAGGAAAAAATAAGAAATTAGCAGAGCAAATGGCTGCTAAAGATGCACTAAAAAAAATGAATGTAATTTAATTATAATTAAACATTAGGGTATCTTTTTTCGGGATGGATTTATGAAATTAAAATATATTGAATTGTATGGATTCAAGAGTTTTGCTGATAAAACAAAATTATTATTTAATAAAGATATTTCTGCAATAGTTGGGCCAAACGGATCTGGGAAATCAAATATTTCAGATGCTATCAGATGGGTATTAGGTGAACAGTCAGCAAAATCTTTACGTGGATCTAATATGCAAGATGTTATATTTTCTGGAACAGAAGATAAAAAACAAATGAATATGGCACAAGTATCTATTGTTTTAGATAATAGCGATAAATCACTACCGATAGCATTTAATGAAGTGAATGTCACAAGACGTGTATTTAGAACGGGAGAAAGTGAGTATTTAATAAATAAATCTCCTGTTAGATTAAAAGACGTAAAAGAATTATTTTTAGATACTGGTATCGGTAAAGATGGATATTCAATAATAGGTCAAGGTCGTATTGATGAAATTTTAAATGGACGTCCTGAAGATAGAAGAGAAATATTTGACGAAGCGGGTGGTATTTCTAAAAATAAATACAAGAAGACTGAAGCTGAGAGAAAACTTGTTAAAAATGAAGAAAATATTGAAAGATTAAATTCAGAAATTAAGGTTAAGCAGCAAGAGTCGGATTTACTTGAAGTTCAATCAAATAATGCAAAGGAAGGAATAAAACTTACTTCAAAACTAGAAATATTAGAGTTGAATCTACTAGACAAATCAATAAGAAAAGCTTCTGAAGATTTAATTAATGATAAATCAAGATTGGAATATATAGACTCAATGCTAAGTGAAGAAAGTGAAGAACTTTCTAAATTACAAAATTTAATTAATCCAGTTCAGATTGAAATCTCGGAAATGGAAAATAAAATAGAAAATCTTAGAAATACGAGAATTGAACAAGAAAAGAGATTGCAAATACTTGAATCAGATATTAATCTATTAAATGAAAAATCAAGATTTTATAATTCTGATATAGAAAGAATTTCAAATGATATAATCATAAAAAATAAAAAGCAAAATCAATATTCTGATGATTTAATTAATAAAAAAGAAAAATTAGAAAATCTAGAAAAAAATAAAGAATTATTAATTGTAAAACAAAAAGAATTAGATAATAAAATTTCAGAATTGAAGAAAGAAATTTCTGAAAAACGTGAGAAATATTCAAATCTTTTTGAAAATCTTGAAAATGATAAAAAAATTCTTTCAAACTTACAAGTAGATAAAAATACTAAAGATCAATTGGATATTACAAATGAAAAACTTAAAAAATCTTATCTTGATGAAATTAATTTATTGGAAATTAAAATAAAAGAAATAAAAGAAAAAAATACTGATTTTGAAAATGAAAATATCGAAACTAATAATAAAATTTCTTTTAATACTAATAAAATTGAAGAAGTATTAAGTAATAGAGAGAATATATTAAATAATATTAATAATATTGAGATTAAACAACAAAAAAGCAAGGATAATTTGCTTATGCTTAAATCTCAAAGAGATATTTTATATAGACAATATAAATCATATGATGGATATTATAAATCAGTTCAAAACTTACTTCAAAACGCAAATCGAGATAATACTGTTAAAGAAAAAATAATTGGTGTATTAGCAGATTTGATTTCAATTGATGATAAATACAAGACTGCTCTTGATGTGGCGCTTGGATCATCACTTCAAAATATTGTTATTGAAAATGAAAATGATGGTAAATTCTTGATTGAATATATTAAAAGAAACAGAATAGGAAGAATTACATTTTTACCAATTAATAAAGTGAATGGATATAAGACAAATGTAAGTCATCCTAAGATGATTGATACATTAAATAATCTAGTTAAATTTGATAAAAGAATTGAAAAAATTATTGACTATTTTCTTGCAAGGACAATATTAGTTGAAAATATGGATGACGCGATAAAAGTATCTAATGAAACTAATGGATTTAGAGTTATAACTTTAGAAGGTGAAGTTATAAATTCATGGGGTTCAATGGTTGGTGGAAGTATATTCAAAAAGGAACAAAACTCACTAATCAATAGAAAAAAAGAATTAGAAGATATTAATAAAAAAATATCTGATTTTGAATCGACTGTTCAGAAATTTGATGCTTCTATCAATAAAGAAAAAGAAGTATTAAATGACATTATTTATAAATTACAAAAATTAGATGATGATAATAAAGATTTGTTAAATATTAAAGATAATATAAGGTATCAAATTAATGAATTAAATATTGAAAAAACTTTCAATGAGAAAAGATTATCAGAATATAAATCTCTATTAAAAAATGTAGAGGAAGAATTGGTGGTTAAGGATTATTCAAATATTGATGATTTAGTTCAAAGTATTAAAAATGATGAATTAGAATATGAAAATTTAGGAACTACTATTGAAGAAAAAAATAAAGAACTCACAGAATATGACAAAAAACTTTATTCTATAAATTCTGAAATTGATATTTTTGAAAGAGATAAAAATTTACTACTAAATGATATTGAAAATATTAAGTTTGATATTCAGGATATAAATAACAATTTAGAAAATGATAAAAAGTCACTTGATTTAATTGAATCAGAATTAAAAAATGGTGAAGAAAAATCTTCTAAATTAATTAGCGAAAAGGAAAATATAGAATCTTCTATAGAATCTACTGACGAAATAGAAAAATATAAAATGGAGCTTTCAAATAAGAAAGCAAATATTTCTAAAGACTTTGAAACTATTGAAAATCTAAAAAATAGCATTTCAGAAAATGAAAAAGAGAAGTTTAAACTAGAAATTAAGATTGATAATGCTGAACAGAAAGTTAATGATTTAAGAAATGATTATATAGAAACTTATAGTATTTCTAATGAAGATTTAGATATAAAATTAGAAAATATTGAAAAAGTAGATGCAACTAGGAAAGAAGTTCTACAAATAAAAAATAGACTTTCAGAAATTGGATACTTTAATTTTGAAAGTATTGAAAGATTTAATATTGTAAGTGAAGAACTTCAATTTATGAAAAATCAATATAATGATTTGGTTGAATCTAGAGAAGATATAGTAAATATGATTTCTAATATCGAAAAAGAAATGAAATTAACATTTAAGGAAGCTTTCCAAAAAATACAAATTAGATTTAATGAAATATTTAAAATATTATTTAATGGAGGAGAAGCTGAGTTAAAACTTGAATCAGGTGATATACTTTCAGCAGGTATAGATATTATTGCAAGACCTCCAGGAAAGAAACTTAAATCAATAGCTCTTTTATCTGGTGGAGAAAAAGCGATGACTGCAGTTGCTTTATTATTTGCTATATTTGAAACAAATCCGGCACCATTTTGTATTTTAGATGAAATAGATGCTGCACTCGATGAAGCAAATACTAAGAGATATGTAAATTACTTAAAATCACTAACTGATAAAACTCAGTTTATAATGATTACGCATAGAAAAGCTTCAATGGAAATGGCCGATGTTTTATATGGTGTAACTATGGAAGAAAGAGGAATCTCAAAGGTAATTACTCTTCTATTAGAAGAATACAATTAAAAAGTCGTTAATCGACTTTTTTATTTTGATATAATGATATTGAACAATATTTCTATAAGGAGTGAATATGTTTAGAAAATTATTTGGGTTAGATAAGAAAAAAGATAATAATGATGAATTATTAAAAAATAAAGAAACTGAAGATTCAAAATTAAGAGAAGAAATTCTAAAAGAAAGCAATGATTTACAAGATGAATCTTTAATAAAAAAAAGTCAACCAAAGGCTGTTATCAATATAGATAAAGATAATGTGGATATAAAAATAAATGAAGTTAATGAAGTTGAATATATTTTAATGAACGAAAAAGAAGACTTTACTACAAAAGATACAAATGAAGAAATTGTAGAAAATGGAATAGAGGATAATTCTTCAAAATCTTTTGAAGAACCAGTTTTCAAATCTTCAGAAGAATCACTTATTGATTCCTTTGAAGAGCCAGTTGTGGAAACTTATGAAGAAACTGTTGTTGAAGCTCCAGTTGAAAAAAAAGGTTTTTTTGAAAGACTTAAAACTGGTCTATTTAAAACTAGAGATGCATTCAATTCAGCTTTTGATAATTTAATAAATGGTAAAGCAAAAATAAGTGATGAATTATATGAGGAACTCGAAGAATTATTAATTTCTGCAGATATAGGAGTAGAAACTACTATTAAAATAGTAGATCAATTGAGAGATGTAATTGAAGAAAAGCATATAAGAGATCCAAAGCTCATCAAAAACGAGCTTGAAATGGTGCTTAAAGATAATTTAAGACTAAGAAATAAAAACAATGATTTGAATTTAGATTCTAATAAACAGGCGATTATCCTTGTCATTGGAGTAAATGGTGTAGGAAAAACAACAACAATAGGTAAACTTGCATATAATTTACAAAAAGAAGGAAAATCAGTAATGCTAGCGGCGGCAGATACATTTAGAGCAGCTGCAATTGAACAACTTACCGAATGGGCAAATAGATCAAATGTAGAAATCATAAAGCATGGCGAAGGATCAGACCCAGCTTCGGTCGTATTTGATGCAATAAAATCACAAAAAGCATCAAATACTGATGTTTTAATTATTGATACAGCAGGAAGATTACACAACAAAGTTAATTTAATGAATGAACTTGAAAAGATAAATAGAATAATCGAAAGAGAACATCCAGAAGCAACAAAAGAAAGATTATTGATACTTGATGCAACTACTGGACAAAATGCTATATATCAAGCAAAAGAATTTAATAAAGTAACTGAACTTACAGGAATAGTATTGACAAAACTTGATGGTACAGCAAAAGGGGGAGTAGTATTCCCATTACAAGTTGAACTTGATATTCCAGTAAAATATATCGGAATAGGTGAGCAAAAAGATAATTTAGAAAAATTCGACTCAGATAAATTTGTTGACGCCTTATTTAAATAATTCAAAAAGGATGGGATGCTGGATATATTAAAGACATTAGCAAAATTAAATGAAAGAAGGAAATAAAATGAAAATAAAAATTAGCATTTTATGTACACTATTATTAATCTTGTCCTTAGTTGCATGTCAAACACAAAAGTTAAAATTTGGTATAAATTTAGAAAAATATGAAGATATTGAATATATTTATTTAACAAATCCAAGAGTTGGAAAAAGATATTTAGATGATGAGTTAAAAGATAAAATATATAAATTAATTGAAAAGTTAAATGAGGATGATTTTGAAAAGGTAGAATTTGAAACTTTAAAAGGAGAAGGTCCTAAAATAAAATTTAAAGATTTTACTTTTGAAATTCTTGATAAAAAGATAAGATTTTTCATTAATATTGAAGATATGAAGCAATATAACCCTAAAAAAGAAATTAAAGAATTAAATGAATTGTACACACTATTAGAAAACGAATTAGGATTAGATTAAATCTTAATTTTGTAGTGTAAATGAGCAATATAAATCAACTGACATCAATAAGTTGGATTTAAATGATATGAACCTCATGACTCTAATGAAAGAGAGATTACTATGAAAAGAAAGCTTAGTTCTATACTTGTGATATTTATAATATTGGCTTTAGTTTCATGTCAAAAATCAAATACAAAATTTGGTATAGAAGTTAAAAGTTATGAAAATCTAGAATATATTTATTTTACTGGTCCAGACAATAGAAAAAGAAAACCAGAAAGTGAATTAAAACAAAAGATTTTAGACTTAATACAAAAACTAGATGAAGATGATTTTGAAGAAGAAAAAGATCCGGTTATATTACTGGGTGGTAGAGCAACTATATACTTTGATGAGTTTGTACTTGGAATCACGGATGATTATATAAGCGTTATTAATCCAGAAAGCAATGTCCATAACAGATTTAATGCAAAAAAAGAAATAGCAGACTTGTCTGAATTATATAAAATAATTAAAACTGAATTTGGAATGCAATAATTTATATGAGTGCATATGCGTAGAAAATAAAAATTTGATATAAATTTTTAAAGGTCTATTAATAATTGTGATATTTTATAACATTTATTAATAGATTTTTTATTTTAAAATATAACAAAAAAAAGTTGACAAAAGATTGAAATTTTGCTAAGCTTAATGAGTCAATGAAAAACCTTGACAGGAGAATAAATGGAAAAAAATGTAATGATTAGTATTTTGTTTGAATACTATGGTAAATTGCTTTCAAAAAAACAACATGACTCTATTGAACTATATTATGAAGAAGACTTATCGTTGACTGAGATAGCTGATTTACAAAAAGTATCTAAACAAAGTATTTCTGAGACTATTAAAAGATCTGAAAAAGCTTTGATTGAATTTGAAGACAAATTAGGTCTATATAAGAGAATGTCAGAATTACAGTGTTTAGTTGATAGTTTAGAAGAGCAACTCATGGATGATTTGGATGATAACCAATATTCTAAATATTTAGACATTATGTTCCAAATCAATTCGAAATTAAAGTAGGAAGTGAATTATGTTTGAAAATTTATCGGATAGATTACAAAGTTTAATGAGTAATTTACGTAGCAAAGGGAAGCTTTCTGAATCTGATATCGATCAAGCAATGAGAGAAATACGTCTAGCTCTATTAGAGGCGGATGTAAACTATAAAGTTGTTAGAGAGTTTGTCAAAAAAGTAAAAGAAAGAGCTCTTGGTGCTGACGTAATGAAGAGCTTAACTCCTGGACAAATGGTTGTAAAAATTGTAAATGAAGAATTAATTGCTCTTATGAGTGATGAAAACCAAGCTTTGAAAACTTCGCCAAAGCCACCTACAGTAATTATGATGGTAGGTTTACAAGGTGCAGGTAAGACCACACAAACGGGTAAATTAGCACTTCATTTGAAGAAAAAAGGTAAAAAACCATTATTAGTTGCAGGAGATATTTATAGACCTGCTGCTATAGATCAACTTAAAGTAGTAGGAAAACAAGTTGATGTACCTGTATTCTCACTTGGTAAAATTAGTCCTGTTGAAATTGCAAAAAAAGCTTTGGATGAAGCTAAAAAGAATTTCAATGATGTAGTAATTATAGATACGGCAGGACGTCTACATATAGATGAAGAGTTAATGGAAGAATTAAACTCTATTAAAAAAGCTGTAGATGTTACAGAAACTATTTTGGTAGTCGATTCAATGACTGGTCAAGATGCTGTAAAAGTTGCTGAATCATTTAATGAAAAACTAGATATAACAGGAATATTAATGACCAAACTTGACGGGGATTCAAGAGGTGGTGCAGCTTTATCAATTAGAGCCGTAACTCAAAAGCCTATTAAATTCATTGGTGTTGGTGAAAAGATGGAAGATTTGGAACAATTCCATCCGGATAGATTAGTATCAAGAATTTTAGGAATGGGAGATGTTCTTTCATTAATTGAAAAAGCTGAAAGAACTTTTGACAAAGAAAAAGCTCAAGAGTTAGAGCAAAAGTTAAGAGAACAATCATATGATTTTAATGATTTTCTTGATAATATTGCACAGATGAAAAATCTTGGACCACTTGAAGATATAATCAAAATGTTGCCTGGCGTTAATAATAAGGCGCTAAAGGGACTAAATTTTGATCCTAAAGCTATAGATAGAATTGAAGCTATTATTAAGTCGATGACAAAGGCTGAAAGAGATAAGCCAAGTATAATCAATAATTCTAGAAAGAAAAGAATAGCACAAGGTTCGGGTACAACAATTGGTGATGTAAATAAATTGCTAAAACAATTTGAAGAAACTAAAAAAATGATGAAAAAAATGGGTGGCATGAACAAAAAAATGAAAAAAGGGAAAAAGAAAAGATTCCCATTCTTTTAATGGAGGAAAAAATGGCAGTAAAAATTAGAATGAAAAGATTAGGTGCAAAGAAAAGACCTTTCTATAGAATAGTTGTGGCAGACGAAAGAGCTCCAAGAGATGGTAGATTTATAGAAGAAATTGGTTATTACAATCCAATTTCAGAACCAAAAGTATTTAAAATTGATTCTGAAAGAGTTAATTACTGGATTGGTGTTGGTGCGAAACCAACAAAGACTGTTGAAAGATTATTAAAGACAGACTTTGAAGATTTAGCAAAACAAGTTGCTGAAAAGAAAAGATTAGAAGAAGAAAAGAAAGCAAAAGAAGCTGAAGAAAGAAGATTACAAAGAGAAAAAGAAGCTAAAGAAAAAGAAGAAGCTGAAAGATTAGCAAAAGAAGCTGCAGAAGCAGAAGAAGAATCTGAAGAAGTAGAAGAATCTGAAGAAGTAGTGGAAGAATAATATGAAAGAAATCGTTGAATACATTGCTAAAGCTTTAGTTAACAATCCAGACGATGTTTTAGTTGAAGTAGAATCAAATGATGGAATTGTAAATATAAAATTGAATGTAAATCCTGATGATATGGGAAAAGTGATTGGTAAACAAGGTAAAATTGCTAATTCAATTAGATCAATACTAAAAGCTTGTGCGATAAAAGAAGAAAAAAAAGTTAATTTATATATTGATTCAAAAGACTCAGAATAATGGAAAAAATAAAAGTCGGTAAAATAATAAATACACATGGTATTAAAGGTGAAATCAAAGTCCAAGCTAGTGGAAATGAAACTTTTGATAGAGATATAAGCTATTATATCGGAAGTGATTTTTTTGAAGTTAGGACTACTAATTCTAAATTCCGTAATGGAGTATATATTGTTAAATTAAAAGATTTTAATAATATTAATGATGTTTTAATATTCAAATCAAAAGATATATTTATAGACTTAGATGATCTTTCTGATTTAGAAGAAAACGAATATTATATTAAAGATTTAATAGGATTAGATGTAATTGATGAATTTAATAATAATGTCGGAAAATTAGTAGATGTATTGGAATATGAAGCTAATGATGTCTATGAAGTTGAAACGAAAAATGGTTTAATATCGATACCATCTGTAAGTGAATTTATTATAGAAATTAATATTGAAAAAAAATATTTAAAAGCAAAAATTATCGAAGGTATGTAATGAGAATAGATGTATTAACGATTTTCCCGAATTCATTTAATTTTTTATATGAATATGGTGTAATAGGAAAAGCTATAAAAAATAATCTTTTTGAATTAAATATCGTAGATATTAGAACTTTTTCAACAGATAAAAATAAAAAAGTTGATGATGAAGTTTATGGAGGTCAAGCAGGTATGCTAATGACAATGCAACCAGTTGTCGATGCAATAAACTCTGTAAAGACCGATGATTCATTGATTATATTCTTAAGTCCTCAGGGTAAAGTATTTAATCATGATACAGCTATGAACTTAGGTGCTAAAAAGCACTTGATACTATTATGTGGTCATTATGAAGGTATTGATTCAAGAGTAATAAACAATTATGTAGATATGGAATTATCTATTGGTGATTATGTATTAACAGGAGGAGAAATACCAGCTATGGTTGTTATTGACTCGGTTACACGATTAATGGATAATGTTCTCGGAAATGAAGAATCTGCTAAGAGTGATTCACATTTCAATATATTATTACAACATGATCATTTTACAAGACCTAGAGAATACGAAGGACATAAGGTTCCTGAAGTTTTATTCTCAGGAAATCATGCGAAAATCAAACAATGGCAATTACAAAATAGTATTGAAAATACAAAAAGAAAAAGACCAGACTTATATGAAAAATATATTAATAATATACGAAAGGATTAATTATGGATATCATAAGACAAATAGAAGAAGAACAAAAGAAAGATTCTCTACCAGAACTTAGAGTTGGTGACTATGTTAATATAGATTACAGAATCAAAGAAGGTCAAAGAGAAAGAATCCAAATGTTTGAAGGAACAGTTATCAAAATTCAAGGTGAAGGAGTAAGAAAAGCATTTACTGTAAGAAGATTATCTTATGGTGTAGGTGTTGAAAGAACATTCTTATTACATTCACCAAGAGTTGAAAACATTAAAATTGTAAGACGTGGTAAAGTTAGAAGAGCTAAACTATTCTACTTAAGAAATAGAGTAGGTAAAGCAGCTAAATTAAGAGAAAAAACAGATTATTAAAATTAAAGGTTGGACAAAAGTTCAACCTTTTTTTCAAATAAGGAGGATATATGAATATTAATTGGTATCCTGGGCATATGAAGAAATCTTTAGATACTATAAGAGAATCTATGAAGATGGTAGATATTGTGTGTGAAATTGTTGATGCAAGAATACCAGTAAGTTCTAGAAATCCAGTAATTGATGATATAATTAAAAATTTTCCAAGACTTATTATTTTTAATAAAGCTGATATGGCAGATCCAAAAGAAACAAAAAAATGGATTGAATATTTTAGCAAAAAAAATATAGAAGTCATTGAATATAATTCTACAAGAGATAATAAAACAAATGATTTATATAAAACTGCTAAAAAAGTATTAACAGATTTATTTGAGAAAAGAGCAGCAAAAAACATTCAAGATAAAAGTATCAAAATGATGATAGTAGGTATACCAAATGTTGGTAAATCAACGTTTATAAACAATGTTTCGAAAAGAAAAGGTGCGAAAGTTGGAAATAGGCCAGGAGTTACTAGAACTAATCAATGGATTAAAACCAGTAGTGATTTGATGCTTCTTGATACTCCAGGAGTTTTGTGGCCAAAATTAGAATTACACGATAATGGAAGAAATCTTGCATTTACAGGATCTATAAAAGATGAAATACTTAATATAGAAGATTTAGCATTTGATTTTCTAAAATACATGCAAAAAAATGAACCTAAAAAATTAGAAAGTAGATATGATATTGATACAAATAAAGAAACTATTGAAATAATGGATGAAATAGCGAAGAAAACTGGATCAATTTCAAGAAATCAAGAAATTGATTATTTTAAGGTTTCAAATATTATATTTGATGATTTTAGAAAATTAAGAATTGGAAGAATAACATTGGAAAAAGTTGAAGATTTTGAATAGGAAAATGTTAAAATATTTTAATTATTTTGGCAGTTTTTAAATTAGTTTTTAGTATATAATGAGGTATCATGAGAGTAAAATTACAGAAAGATCAAATAGATGTTCTAATAGATTTAAAGAAGAATCATAAATTTATATGTGGCATTGACGAAGTTGGAAGAGGACCAATTGCAGGCCCAGTAGTCGCTTGTGCTGTAATTATGGGTGGTGAGAAAATAGATGAAGTTAAAGATTCTAAAAAATTATCTGATAAAAAAAGGAGGATTTTAGCTTCAAATATTTATGACAATGCATTAGCTATAGGATATGGTATCTGTGATAATAAAGTAATAGATGATATCAACATTAGACAAGCGAGTCTTCTTGCGATGAAGGAAGCAGTTTTGAATCTTAAAGATAAACTTGGACATCGTATATATCCAGATTTACTTCTGATAGATGCTGAATTAATAGATACTGAAATAGATCAAATTGGTATAATATCAGGCGATGATTTAGTCTATCAAATTTCTTGTGCATCAATACTTGCTAAAGTTTATAGAGATGATTTAATGATTGAATATTCAAAAAAATATCCTGGATATATGTTTGAAGCACATAAAGGCTATGGTACTAAGAAACACTATGAGTCACTAGAAAAATTGGGAGTGACGGACATTCATAGACTTAGCTTTTTAAAAAAATATTATGAAAAAAGAAGTGGTAGCTAAACTAGGTGAAGAAATAGCTTGTAGATATCTAAGATCTGAAGGTTATAAAATACTTGAAAGAAATTATAGATATGGACATTTTGAGGCGGATATAATTGCATCTAAAGAAGATATTTTAGTAATAGTTGAAGTAAAGACCAGAAAAGACTATAAATATTTGTATGCAAATGAAGCTGTTAATTATAAAAAACAATATAATCTAATTTCTATTACAAAAAATTATATTATGCAAAATTGTCTTTATAATCATGACGTAAGATTTGATGTAATTGAATGTTATTGGGATACAAAAGAAATATCTCATATAATTAACGCTTTTGAGGCATAATATGTTTGATACAGAAAGAGATATTATCTTATTTCTAAATTATGCTAGAATAAGTAATTTAAAGATTATAAATATTATAAGTGAAAATATGCTTTACAAATTTTTTGATTTAAGTACAAATAATTTGGAGCATATTTCATTTTTAAATGAGAAAGATAAATTAAGAATTTTAGATACATACAAAAGATTAAGTATAAATAATATCAAATATAATTTACAGAAATTTAGTATTAGATATGTTACGATAATAGATAAAAATTATCCTGATATTTTAAGAAATATTTATGATGCTCCCGCAATTTTATATTATAAAGGAAATGATATAGAATGTTTAGAAAACTGTATATCAGTTGTTGGAACTAGAAAACCTTCAGAATATGGATTATATGCTACAAAAAAAATTGTAGAAGGTTTTAGAGGTTATAATGTAAATATAGTATCCGGGATGGCTTTAGGAATAGATTTTCAAGCACATAATACAGCTTTAGAAAATAATATTCCTACTATTGGGGTGCTGGCATCATCTTTAGATATTATATATCCTAAAACTAATTTACATCTATATAATAAAATGGAAAATAGTTTGTTGATATCTGAATTTCCACTAGAAACACAGCCTATAAAGAGAAATTTTATATTTAGAAATAGAATAATATCAGGTTTATCATATGCAACAATTGTAATAGAAGCTATGGATCAAAGTGGTTCGTTAGTTACTTCTAAGTATGCAACAGAGCAAAATCGTGATGTATTTGCAGTTCCTGGTAATATTAATTCGTTAAATTCAATAGGAACAAATCAGTTGATAAAAAGAGGAGCTAAATTAATTACGAAAGCAGAAGATTTATTAGAAGAGTTTGATTTTATTAAAGAAAAAAGTAAAATCGATATAGATTATAATTTAGATTTAGACAATAATATGATGAAAATTTTAAATTTATTAAAAAATGAGATATTATCAATTGATGAAATATATAATAAAACACAAATTCCAATTAACAAATTGTATGCTATTATTTTACAATTAGAATTAAAAGGGTATATTTACAATATTAAAGATAATTTATATACTATAAACTAAATTATATTGTAAAATATTTTTTATATGATATTATTTGTGATAATATATTGAACGATATAAAAAAGAGAGAAGGGGTGTAGATGGCTAAAAATTTAGTAATAGTTGAATCTCCAACAAAAGCTAAAACTTTGAGTAAATTTTTAGGTCGAAATTATAAGATTATGGCTTCGATTGGACATTTAAGAGATTTACCAAAGAGTAAGTTTGGAGTAGATATAGAAAATAATTTTGAACCAGAATATATTAAAGTTCGTGGTAAGGCCAAGATTATAAATGAAATAAAAAAAGAAGCAGATAAAGCTGACAATGTATATCTTGCATCTGACCCGGATAGAGAAGGAGAGGCTATAGCTTGGCATTTATCATATTTATTAGGACTTGATATAAATCAAAAAAATAGAGTTATATTTCATGAAATTACAGAAGATGCTGTTAAAAAAGCTATTAAAAATCCAAGAAAAATAGACTTGAATTTAGTAGATGCACAGCAAGCTAGAAGAATATTAGATAGAATAGTGGGATATAAATTATCTCCAATACTTTGGAAAAAGGTTAAAAGTGGTTTATCAGCAGGAAGAGTTCAATCTGTAGCACTGAAATTAATAGTTGATAGAGAAAATGAAATTATAAATTTTAAACCTGATGAATATTGGACAATAGATTTATTAGCTACAGTTAATAAAAATAAATTTGAAGGACAATATTTTGGAATAATTACAAATGATAATAAAATAAAAGAAAATAAGCTTTCAAATGAAAAAGAAACAGATAATATTATTTCTAAATTAGGAAAAGAGTATACTATTTATGATAAACAAGTAAGTGAAAGATCTAGAAAACCTTATGAACCTTTTACGACTTCCACTATGCAACAAGAAGCATCAAAGAGATTATATTTCTCAACTTCAAAAACGATGTCAATTGCGCAACAATTATATGAAGGTATTAATATAGGATCAACATCAGTTGGGTTAATTACTTATATGAGAACGGATTCTACTAGACTTTCAGATACAA
Source organism: Helcococcus sueciensis DSM 17243 (assembly GCF_000423145.1). Lineage (GTDB taxonomy): Bacteria > Bacillota > Clostridia > Tissierellales > Peptoniphilaceae > Helcococcus > Helcococcus sueciensis. Next base: position 83,428 of record NZ_AUHK01000005.1, read on the forward strand.
TTGTTAAAGAAGCGGTTTCATATATTAAAGATAATTATGGTAAAGAATATGCTTCAAGTGGAAGAAAATATAATAAGAAAAAATCAAATGCACAAGATGCTCACGAAGCAGTAAGAGTTTCATCAATTGATAGAACTCCTGAAAGCATAAGAGATTATTTGACAGACAATCAGTATAAATTATATAGACTAATTTGGGATAGAACTGTTCAATCACAAATGACAAATAGTAAATATCTTTCAACAAGATATGAAATTGAAAATAATGGTCAAATTTTTAGAGTAAATGGTTCAATAATTACCTTTGATGGTTTTACTAAAGTTTGGAGAACTAATGATAAAAGTATAGAGTTACCTAATATGGATAAAGGTGATACATTTGAACCGGATAAATTAGAAAAAAATCAACATTTTACAAAGCCAAAAGCTAGATTTACAGAAGCTTCATTGGTAAAAGAACTTGAGAAAAATGGTATAGGTAGACCTTCAACTTATTCTTCAATAATAAGAAGTTTAATAACTAGAAATTATATTGAATTTGATAATAAATCTATTCTTCCAACAGATTTAGGATTTAATGTAACGGACTTGTTGTTACAATATTTCGATGAAATAATAAATGAAGATTTTACCGCGAAAATGGAAACTAGTTTAGATGAAATTGAAGAAGATAATGTTGATTGGAAGAAGTTAGTTTCTGATTTTTATGAACAATTTGAGCCTAAACTTGAAAAGGCAATATACTCTACAAAAGATTACAAAGTACCTGATAAACCTACGGGTGAGAAGTGTCCAAATTGTAATGGAAAACTTTTGTATAAAAAAGGTAGAAATGGAGAATTTATAGGTTGTGAGAATTTTCCAAACTGTACTTACACAAAAAATATAGTAAAGTCACTAGGAATAAAATGTCCAAAATGTGGTGGAGATATAGTAGAAAAAATTTCTAAAAATCATAAAGTATTTTATGGATGTGACAACTGGCCAGAATGTGATTGGTCATCCTGGGATAAACCAACTGGAGAAGTTTGTAAAACATGTGGTGATTTAATGATTCATAAGAAAAATAGAAAAATAGATATTGTTATGTGTCATAATGAAGATTGTCCTACTAATAAATAATTGAATGAAAAGGTTTTTTATGTTAAAATATAGGAAATGCTATTAGGAGGAAATTATGTCTAGAAAACCAACAATGGAAGATGTAAAAAATCTTGCAGGTGTATCTATTTCAACGGTTTCAAGAGTTATAAATGGTACTAGAAAAGTTTCACCAGAAAAGACTGAAGCTGTTAATAGAGCTATACAAAAGCTTGGCTATAAACCTAATGAATTAGCTAGATCCCTTGTTATGAAAAAATCTAATACAATTGGTATTATTTTAGATGATATAGGGTATGAATATATGGCACAGTATATAAGAGGAATAGATGAGATTGGTAAAATGTACAGATATGATATTCTTCTTTATTCAACATTTGGTGATTTTGAAACACAGAAAAAGGCTGTAGAATTCTTATCATCAAAGCAAGTAGAAGGTATAATAGTAATATCTGAAAAGATTAATAACGAAATATTATATTCTATAAAAGAATACGATATACCATATATTTTACTAGATACTTTCTATAGCCCAGATGAATTTAAGACAGTAAGTATAGATTATAAAGAAGCCATGAAATCATTAACTGATTATTATGTTGAAAAAGGACATACAAATCTATGCTATGTTAGAACAAGAGGAGCCTTCTCTGTTTCTGAATTTAAAGAAAATGGATTTAATGAATCTGTAGAAAATAATTCATTGGAATCTTTTGTATTTTCTGTGGAGGATAACCAAATTGAATCTGGTTATGAATTTATGGAAAATAATATCAAAAAATTAAGAAATAATAATATCACGGGAATATTAGCTGAATCAGATAGTATTGCTCTTGGTATATTACATTATTGCTATGATAATGATATAAAAGTTCCTGATGAATTCTCTGTGTCAGGATTCGGAAACACAGAAATTTCAAACCTATATAGACCAAGACTTACAACTGTAAGACTACCATATTATGACATCGGAGCGATTGCGGTACGTGTTTTAATTAAAATGATAGGTGAAGAATTAGATTTTAATCAATCTGTAAATCTAAATCACGAAATAATGAAGCGTGATACTGTAAAATAAATAAAATTTTGGAGGAAATAATGGCAGAAAAAAAAGTTATTGTATTAAATGAAACAGGTTTACATGCTAGACCAGCAGCAGCTTTAGTTCAATTCGTAAAGGGTATACCTGGTGAAGTTGAATTAGAAAAAGAAGGAAAAGTTGCTAATGCTAAAAGTATTTTTAGTGTTATGAGTCTAGGTATATCTAAAAACACAGAAGTAATTGTTAGAGTTACTGGTGAAGACGAAGAAGAAAATGTTGATAAAGTTGTTGAATTCATTTCAAATTTAACTGACTAATTGTGTAAGGATACCTAACAGTATCCTTATTTTTATAGGAGATATCTCATGACTAAAAGATTTAAAGGAATTGCGGCTTCTGATGGAGTAGCAATAGGAAAAGTATATTTATTTGAAAAAACTGAAATTATTCTAAATGAAGAAAATATACATGAATCCGATGTGGAAAAAGAATTAAATAGTTTAAATAGAGCAATTAAAGAATATTCTAATGAATTAAAAAATAGAGAAACAACTACTGATGCTGAAGATGAAGTTAGAAATGCACATATTGAATTAGTATCAGACCCATCTTTAATTGAAATGGCTAGTGATAAAATAAAAAATTCATTACAAAATGCAGAACTAGCATTACATACTACTATTCAAGAAATGGCATCAGTATTTGAAATGTTAGATGATGAATACTTAAGAGAAAGAGCTGCAGACTATAGAGATATTGGTGAAAATATAATGTACAAATTAAAAGGTATTGCACCAAAGACTTTATCATCACTAGATGATGATTATATAATTGTAGCTGAAGAATTAACTCCAACTGACACATCAACTATGGATAAAGATCATGTATTAGGTTTAGTTATGGAGTTAGGTGGTAAAACATCACATTCATCAATTATTGCTCAAACTTTAGGTATACCTGCAGTAGTAGGTATGAAAGATATAAGATCTAATTTAAAAAATGATGATTTTATTATATTAGATGCTTTAGAAGGTGTTGTTATTGTAAATCCTGATGAAAAGACAATAGCTGATTACGAAGCTAAATTTGCATCTATTAAAGCTAATAAAGAACTTGCTGAAAAATATAAATTTGAAAAACCAGTTACATTAGATGGTAGATCAGTTGAAGTTGTTTCAAATATAGGTGGAATCGAAGATTTAAAACTTGCACTTGAAGATGGTGCCGAAGGTGTAGGATTATTTAGAACAGAATTCTTATATATGGAAGGAAATGATTTCCCAACAGAAGAATATCAATTCTCAGTATATAAAGAAGCTGCAGAATTATTAGAAGGTAAACCATTAATTATTAGAACTCTTGATATAGGTGGAGATAAGGGATTAGATTACTTCGAGTTCCCTAAAGAAGAAAATCCATTTTTAGGTTGGAGAGCTTTAAGAATAGGTTTTGATAGAAAAGATATCTTGAGAACTCAATTGAGAGCTATTTTAAGAGCAAGTGCTTTCGGTGATGTTAAGATTCTATTACCTATGATAATTAGTGTTCAAGAGATTCAAACAGTTCAAGAATATATAGAAGAGTTTAAATCAGAATTAAGAGATGAAGGTCATGATTTTAATGAAAATATAGAAGTAGGTATAATGATTGAAACTCCAGCTTCTGTATTTGTTGCTGAAGATTTAATTCAAAATTGTGATTTCTTCAGTATTGGTACTAATGACTTAACACAATATATACTTGCAGTAGATAGAGGAAACGAAAAGATTTCTCATCTATATGACTACTTCAACCCTGCAGTACTAAGAGCTATTAAACAAGTAATAGATGCATCACATAAATATGGTAAATGGACAGGAATGTGTGGATCAATGGCATCTGATGTTCAAGCTACTTATTTACTATTAGGTATGGGTCTAGATGAATTTTCATCAGTTAGCTCAAAGGTTGGTTTGATTAAATCAGTTATTAATAATGCTAAATTAAGCGAAGCTGAAAAATTTGCAGAAAAAGTATTATCACTATCACAAATAGATGATATAAGGGTGTTATTAAAGGAAAAAGATGACGAATTGCATTCATAATAAATTCTTAGAAAAAATGAATAAACTAACAGATGAAGAAGAAAATATTCTCGCAAAGAATATTTCTTCTTTACTTTTAGAGATACATTCAGAAAAAATTTCTAATGTAAATTGGGAGCAAGAATTTACTGATGAAATGAATTTATCTTTATTCAAACATGGATTGATAAAAAATCAAGGGCTAAAAGATTATGTCTTAATAGATTTTTTAAATTCTAATACTTTTTTACTAAAAGACAGATCTGTTTCAAGATTAATTAAGGATAATTCAATTTTTAATCTTAAAATAAATGATGATTTAAGTTTAAGTTATGAATTAGATAAAAAGTTTGGTGATAAGATTTTAGATTTAGTAGATTTAAATTCCTTAGCATATTATAATCCAAGTTTTGCTAAAAAAATATTCATATATAAATCTAAAAATATAAATTCAAAAAAAGCATATAAATTATTTACTTATTATTCTGCAAAATATACAATTGATTTAATTGTAAAAAAAAGTAAAGTAAATCCGGATAACGAGGATTTACTTTTAGAATATCAAGAAATCATTGATTTTATATTCGATTCATATGAAGATTTTACAATATATGAGCCTAAATGGTTGAAATAAGATTAAAAGAGTTAGTTCAAAACTAACTCTTTTTTATTGTGGGTTTACCACAATAAAAACCCCCGGCTATGCCGGGGGAATCAAGAGCTTTAGCTTCAAGAAAAAAACCTCTCGTGATAAAATTGATGTAGTCTGACAAACTGCACAATTAAATACGAGAGGAGATAATCCATATGGATAAAAACAGTTTATCACATACAAGCTGGAATTGTAAGTATCATATAGTATTTGCACCAAAATATAGAAGACAAATAATATATGGAAGAATTAAAGAAGATATTGGAAAAATACTTAGAGATTTGCTGACAAGAAAAAATATAAATATAATTGAGGCAGAATTATGCCCTGATCATATACATATGTT